>CANLLM010000021.1 GCA_947491825.1 Bacteroidota bacterium | reverse complement strand
CGTTTCACCATACGTTTAAATGTTTTTAAATCTGGATGAAACTTATCTTCGTGAAGGATTCTTATATTTACATTGGCTTCAATGGCTAATTCACTTAATTGTTTAGCTTCACGAATATCTTCGCTTAACAAGCCATTTAATAATACATGTTTTGATTTACGAATGGCCTGACTTGCATACCTAAAATGCGTACCAACAGGTGATAAAATATCAATGGCATCAACTTCGTCTAATAGCAAATTTAAATCGGTGAATTGCTTTAGGTTATTCTCTTTAGCAAAGGCATGCGCTATAGCAGGCGAATGGTCGAAAAAGCCCACCACTTCGAAATCTGGTATTTGCAAAAACTGAGCGGCATGTCGTTTACCCTTTTCATTTGCGCCTATAATTCCTATCTTTATCATAACCATTTTTGATGCACTACGAAGATATGTGGGAAGCTATAGCGCAATTTTGGGAGTTATCCCTTTTATTAACAGAAATATAAAATACAAACACAATAAAATGTACACTAGTGGTTTTATTAGATATTAATTGTGAAAATCCCATCAACGTATTACATTTAAACTAATACATATTTGCTTTCATGTTAAGTCACGAAGATTCTTATAAAAATAAAGGCGCAAGAAAAAAGCTAGTTGAGTTACTTGCTAAAAGGGGCATTAACGATAAAGGGGTATTGAATGCCATACTAAAAATCCAGCGCCATTTCTTTTTTGATAAAACATTTGAAGGTCATGCATATGAAGACAAAGCCTTTCCAATTGGCGAGGGTCAAACTATATCGCAACCTTATACTGTAGCCTACCAAACACAAATATTACATGTACAAAAAGCCGATAAAGTACTTGAAATTGGAACAGGTAGTGGCTATCAAACGTGCATTTTGGCTGAGATGGGAGCTAATGTATACAGTATAGAGCGCCATGAAACATTATCAAAGAAAGCGCAGGTTATGTTGAATCACTTTGGTTATAAAGCCCACTTATTATGTGGTGATGGAACCAAAGGTTGGCCGGATGAAGCACCATTTGACAAGATCATGGTAACAGCTGGTGCCCCCGTTGTGCCAAAACAATTGGCTGCACAACTAGCAATAGGCGGCATCATGGTTATTCCGGTAGGTGATGAGAAAGTACAACAAATGTTAACCATAGTTCGTAAATCAGAAAAATCATTTGAAAAAATAGTAATGGATAACTTCAAGTTTGTTCCATTAATTGGAGAAAACGGTTGGAAATAAGTTAGTTATTACATTTTTTGAGTAGGGAAATTAAGGCCAAGTTAAACACAATAATAATGTATTGTAAAGAAAATTAAACACCTTTTTGAGCAGCTTAAATAACAAACTGATGACGGTATATACAATAAAAGCTATTAGATTTTTTTGCGTGAATAAATTAACAGCATAAGTCTAATATAATTTTACTTCTTTTTAATATTAATTCACATACAAGTTATTTACAGGTTATATTTATTAACTTAATGGAAATTTAAAGAAATAAAAAAACCAATTTGAAAACAAATTGGTTTTTTTATTTTTATGTTAAAACGTTTTAAAAAGTTAAAAGTTAAAACGAATGCCTGCACTCAAGTTTATTAGAGGATAATCATTATTTTTAATAGTAGTTATCTCACTCGTATAATCCCCATCCTGACCAATAAAGTTTATTAGACCAACATTAGCATGAGCTTTACCAACAAGGGATATCCCACCTGAAATACGATAATCTGCTGCAGCACCAAAGCGTATACCAATCGATGTTGCACCAGTGAATGATGTTTTATCATTTGGGTCTGTTAAACTTTTTGCAAATGGCATTGATGAATAATTAAGACCTCCTGAGCCTCTTATTTTAAATCTGTTACTAAATTCTTTCTCCTTAAAAACTCCTACTGAAAATGCGCTATGATCATAACTGGCAGTACCTGTTTTTTTATCGGTACTTACATTGTAATCAAAGTCTAACATTCCTTGTTCAGAATATTTATCAAAAGAGCCATAATAATGTAAACCATTCGCATTTGGAGCATAATCAATTTGAGCTCCAACGAATGTTGGTACAAAACCAAAAACAAATTCCATTCCAAAAGATTTACCTATGGTTTCAGATTTAATAGAATTTAAATATTCCACTCTTTTAATTGGCAAAGAAATAGAAGAATATTGAACTACAGATTTTGGCAAAGAGTCTAATTGGTAAAATTTAGTGTAAGTAGCCGGAAAACCTGAGATTGTAATCTTGATTTCTGTTAATTTAGAGTTCTCAACTGTAGAAACTCTTGAGTAAACTGGATCTACAACGTAATCACATTTATGGGTTGTTAAAAACAACTCCATCGCATTGTTTTTAAGTTCACTTAGCGGTAATTTCAAATCAGCGGTGTAAGTAACTGATTGCTTTACAGATTCCACTTTTAAGTCGGCAGCAATCGGCTTAATAACCATGCCAAAGCTTGGCGCATTAATCTCTGGATCGTGTGCTTTGGTATCTTTTTTAATTTCTCTCTGAATTGAACATGAAGCAAGAGATAATACTCCTACTAAAATTGGGATGATTTTTTTCATGATTTTATTTTTTTTGGGTTGGTCAATGTCTTAATATCCGATAAAGGATTTATCGTTATTATTGATTTTTTATTCAACGTTATACATATATACTGAAATTTAATTTAAGCTTAACCAATTCTGCTTTTAATGCAACTATTTGCTATTTTAATACAACCATTAATTAAACTTCCAAACTTTAATTAAAAAACATAACCAATTTTATAGAAAATATCTTCTTTATAACCTGCCATTAAAGATAAGCCGCTCACTCGTCACAGGCTTAATTAACATATAAACATTCCCGATAAACCTTATATTGATTTTATCAATTATAGTTGTATTTTCATGTCACCTTATCAGTATAAGACTTGTTAAATTAATACCTATTTTGAAATTAGGTTTCTAATTATGAGAAAATCTAAAGTAATACCACTCATTTTATTATCCAAAATCCAGTATTAGTATAATGTCTTGTCAGCCTAATTTGATAACTGTTTTTCAATTCATTATTTTAGTTTCATTCACTTACCGTTTTCTCATAAGAATATTTTCTTTTTTATCATATACTTTACGAATTTAAAAAACGAATGCAAGTAGAAGTTCGTTATCACATTATGGATAAACAAAAAACGGGTTAATGAATGATCTTCATCAACCCGTTTCTGTTTTTTGTACATTACTATTTTAAGTCACACAACACCTCTAATGCTTCATCCATCATTAAATCTGGGTTGGTCACCTTGCGCACTTTACGTTCGTCCTCTCGTGCTTTTTTATCCGCATCTATTTTATCATTTTGTATTTTGTACGAAACTTCATTTAGTGTTTGGTAAAGCTTTGCATTATGTTCTTTAAAGAAATTGATATCTTGTTGTAGATAAGCATACTCTTTATTACTACTCATTCGTTCGGTATGCTTTGCCAACACATTGTTTAATTTTGATGTAACCGTATTAACAACCTCAAACTGTGTAGGCGAAATTTGATCCCATGGCAGTGCATACTTGCTGGCTTCCTCACCAAACTCTTTATCAGAATATAAACTTGGTAATTCTATGTCAGGGATTACACCACGGTGCTGAGTTGAACTTCCATTTATACGATAAAACTTTGCTATGGTTAATTTAACCTCTCCTAATGGCTTACCATCATATTGTACAAATTCATTTACAGCAACCATGTTTTGCACGGTGCCCTTACCATAAGTTTTTTCGCCAATAACAACTCCCCTACCGTAATCTTGAATAGCTGCAGCAAAAATTTCAGATGCAGATGCACTAAATCTGTTTACTAAAACACTTATCGGTCCATCGTAAAATAGTTCAGGGTTACGATCTGTTTCATCTTTAATTCCACCGGCTCCGTCCTTAACCTGAACAACAGGACCAGTTTTAATAAACAACCCTGTTAACTCTACAGCCTCTTGTAAGGAGCCACCACCATTGTTTCTTAAATCAATAATCAGTCCGTTAACTTTTTGTTTTTTTAATTCAACAATTAGTTTTTTAACATCACGCGTGGTGCTTTTATAATTAGGATCGCCTTTACGTGCTGCAGCAAAATCAATATAAAAAGTTGGTAAACTAATCACACCATATTTGTACTTTTTACCGTTACGGGTAACTTCTTTTATGCTACTCTTAGCCGATTGATCTTCCAATACAATTTTATCGCGCTTAATCTCAATAACCCTGGTCTTATTAGGTTCAGATGCTGGAATAATTTCTAGTCTTACTGTGGTTCCTTTTTTACCCCTTATTAAACTCACTACATCATCCAAGCGCCAGTCTACTACATTTACTACATCACTATCACCTTGCGCTACACCAATAATTCTGTCTCCAGCAAATATTTTCTTACTTTTATCAGCCGGACCGCCTTTTACTACCTCACGAATTTTAGTATACTCGTTTTCCGTTTGTAAAGTAGCACCAATACCCTCCAATGATAAACTCATTTGCGTATTAAAATCGGCACTTGCACGAGGAGAGAAATAACTGGTATGTGGATCAGCCAATTCAGTTAATGAGTTTACATATAACTGGAAAACATCTTCACTTTTAGTTTTTGACGATAATTTCAATAAATTTTCATATCGCTTACGAATCGTTTCGCTGTATGTTTTAAAATCTTTCCCTTGAACTTTAGATGCTAAACATTCGTATTTTAATTTAAGTTTCCAAAGGGCATTCAATTCATCTGAATTTGAAACAAAAGAGGTCTTCTCTCTATTTGTCATAAACGAATCATTGTTACTAAAATCAAACTGCGTTGAATCGTTCAATAACGAAAATGCATAATTAATGCGCTCTTGCAAACGTTGTTGGTATCTATTAAAAATTTCAAAACCAGGTTTTACGTCACCACTAAATATACTTTCATCAATACTATACCTATACTTTTCAAACTCAGTAATATCACTTTTTAAAAAATAAACTTTTGAAGGATCAAGGTCTTTGATGTAGTTATCAAAAGCATTAGATGAAAACTGATCGTTGATAGCAGGTTTTTGATAGTGGTATGATGCCACCAGCTGCATGGCTGTAGAAAACACCATTGGGTGCTGTGGTTCGGGCTCTAGTTGCTTAAATTGAACTTTGGTACTATCTGATGCGCATGCCGTATTTAAAAACAAGGCACCGAAAAGCAAAGCAGTTATCTGTTTTACAATCATGTATAATTATGTTTATTTACTTACTATTAATTTACGTGTAGCAATAACGTTGCCATCTAACGTGTAAGTATAAAAATAAATTCCGTTATTCAAATCATGTAAATCAACAATTACCTCATTTAGTCCATTTTGCAGGTTGGCTGGGGCAATTTCTTTTACTATTTTACCTGTTATATCGGCAATTTTTATGTTTGCCACTTTGCCTTGTTTGGCATAAAAAGGTATTTTAATTTGGGTTGATGCAGGGTTGGGGTAAGCATTAAACAGGTAATCTTTCGTTGAAACTTCAAACTCTGCCAATGCAGTTCTTTCGGTAAAAAAAATACTATAGAAACCATCAGGAGCAGTGATTGGCTTTACAGCTGTTTTACCATTATTGGTTGTTGCACTTAAGTAATATTCAATTTCATCGGCAGATGTTATGCCATTAGCCAAAATATTACCGATAAAGAAACCTGAACTATCTGTTAAATTTACGGTATTAAATGTTGATGCCCCCTTTAATCGCCACTTACAAAGTGCGGTTGCCACCCCACTTTTGTTGCTTATTTTAGCCACAATATGAAAGGAGTTAGTAACCGAAGGATAATATCCATCAACACTTGGATGCCAAAATAATACTGGGTTTTCAGCCGGAATTTGCATCGTAATACAATGCAACTCTCCACCCAATTCACTTAGTAAGCGAGAGTCGATATCGACCACTTTATAACCAGGCATGATGCTTTTAAACAAATTTACAGCTTGCTCGGTTTGTAATTTATTGCCATCAAAATCATCAGAATAAGAAGGCATGATATAGGTATTATTAATGGTTAATCCATTTACAAAAGTACGCGCATCCGCATTAATTTGACTGCATGTTTTACGTGAGTGTATGCCGTTATCATCTGTTGGATGAGGTATACGATATACCCTGAACGGACGATTATAAGTACTGTTGATAGAAGCTAAAAGCTGGGTATTATTTTCAATAATGAGCTTATCAACCGCAGTAATTTCATTGGGATATTTTGATATGATGAGTGTTTGCTCATCAATCATTTTCAAGTACAAATCAATATGCCCAGTTCCGCCATCACAGTTTAACGTTGGCAGTTCAATGTTTTGCTTTGAACCAAACATGGCAGTCATTTTATCTTTTACTTCTTTGGTTGTAAAAACGGGACTTACTAATGTAGGATCTGTATTTACTGAAGTTATCACATCACTGAAAAACGTTCTGCCGAATCCATCAGCCATCAGGTTTCCGCCCTCTGCATTTAAACGTGTAATGTAATTGGGTATATTTAATCTATTACCCAAAGCAATGGGCGCTACATCATCTTTATCGCGGCCGGGATAATATTTTAAATCGATAAAAGCTAAGCTGTCTTGGTTGCCAACATAAACACCGTTAGGGCCAAAGTCGCGGGTCCACCAGTCATCACCCGGAGAAATAATGAAGCTATAATTTATTAAAGGGGAATTACGATTGGTCATATACGTTTTAATGGCACTGGTATCACTTGCTTTTTCAACCCTAATAATAACTGGAACAACTTTTTGAATAGCATCAGCCAATCGCGCAGATACTAGCGCATAATCACTCGTTACGTCTGCTCCTGTTACATTTCCGTTCACATCATAATCATATGACCAAGATGTAAATACAGATTGTGATTCTTCAAACTCGCCTGGATAACGGATATTTAATGGAAAAGATTCTGCCTTTTTTTCGAGCAATTTATTTGCTGCTAAATTACGCCCCAGTTTAATTTCTTCCTGCGTGCGAGCAACAGGTAACTTAAATGGTTTAATCTCTTTTGCACTTTGTGCTTCCGCGCTAAATAAGGTTAGCGAAAGCAATAAACTTGTTGCTATTAATTTGATTTGTATCATCATGTAAAAACTTAATCTACTTTAAAAATGAGTTTGCATTATACTAAATAAAACTTTAAGGCCGTATTAATTACCAAAGCCCCTCTAAATACTATTTAGAAGGGCTGGATAAAAAAATAAGCGGTAGTTATTCTGCTGATAAAAAAGGATACTCGTAACGAGCAGGCGTTACAAATGTTTCTTTAATAGTACGCATGCTTACCCAACGGAGTAAGTTAACCATGGCACCTGCTTTATCATTTGTTCCACTACCACGGGCACCACCAAATGGTTGTTGTCCAACTACAGCGCCAGTTGGTTTATCATTAATGTAAAAATTGCCTGCAGCGTTACGTAATTTGTTTGTAGCCAATTCAATTGCATACCTGTCTTGGGATATTATGGCTCCTGTTAAAGCATATTCTGAAGTGGTATTTACCAAGTCTAACGTTTCTTCAAACTTATCTTCATCGTATACAAACAGCGTTAATACAGGTCCAAAAATCTCCTCACACATGGTGGTTGATTTCGGGTTTTGAGTAACCAAAATAGTAGGTTCAATAAAGTACCCTTTTGATTTATCGTAACCGCCACCAACTATAATCTCGGTCTCGGCATCTTGCTTAACACCTTCAATATAATTAGCTATTTTATCAAATGAACGCTCATCAATAACTGCATTTACAAAGTTGCTAAAATCTTCTGTGGGACCCATTTTTAAAGACTTAACAGTTTCTATCAGTTTATTTTTAACTGCAGGCCACAAGTTTGAAGGCACATAAGCGCGCGAGGCTGCTGAACATTTTTGGCCCTGAAATTCGAAAGCACCACGCACAATTGCAGTAACACTTTCATCAACCTTAGCCGTTTTGTGCATCACGATAAAATCTTTACCACCTGTTTCGCCAACTATTCGAGGGTAAGTTTTGTATTTATGAATATTACCACCAATGGTTTTCCAAATATCTTGGAACACTCCCGTTGAACCCGTAAAGTGAATTCCTGCAAAATCAGGATGGTTGAATATAACTTCACCTGCTGTTGGACCACTAACATAAACCAAATTAATTACCCCATCAGGAACGCCTGCCTCTTTAAAAATCTCCATCAACACATTGGCTGAGTAGATTTGAGTATTAGCCGGCTTCCAAACAACCACATTACCCATCATAGCAGCACTTGTAGGTAAATTACCTGCAATAGCTGTAAAGTTAAAGGGTGTTAAAGCAAATACAAATCCTTCAAGTGGACGGTATTCAATGCGATTCCACATGCCTTTTCCAGATTGTGGTTGATCATTATAAATTTGGCTCATAAAAGCCACATTAAAACGTAAAAAGTCAATAATCTCGCAAGCGCTATCAATTTCAGCCTGAAAGGCATTTTTGCTTTGGCCAAGCATGGTAGCAGCGTTTAATTTGGCACGGTAAGGTCCAGCAATTAAATCAGCAGCTTTTAAAAATATAGCGGCTCGTTGCTCCCAAGGTAAATGCTCCCAGTTTTTTTTGGCAGCTAAGGCGGCTTCAATAGCTGCTTTCACATGTGAGGCATCGCCTATATGAAAATGACCTAACGTGTGTTGATGATCGTGTGGAGGAGCTATTCGACTGGTTTTGCTACTACGAACTTCTTCACTACCAATATACATAGGTATATCAATTTGTTGACCGCGTGCAGCGGCTAATGCCGCTTTTAAATCAATGCGCTCTGCACTACCAGGTGCATAATTTAAAATAGGTTCGTTTACGGGAACAGGAACTTTAAAAAAACCGTTCATATTTTTATTGTAATTTTTGTTGTATTTAAACTCTAGTTAAAACCTCTTAAAAAAGGAAATGCGAATGTAGTGCTATTTTACAGGATGGCAAATGCAGTTTGTGAGCATCTAAATCAGCGGTAATAAATGTGACTAATAATTGTTTTTAATGTCAGATTTTGCACACTAAATAACAACGAACAAATACATTGGGAAACCATGTATCAAACAAAAAGTCCCGAAGAAATAAGCTGGACTCAAAAAAATCCAGCAACTTCACTGAGACTTATTAACCAATTAAATATACCTAAAGACTCAGCTATCATAGATGTTGGAGGTGGCGATAGTAAATTAGTGGATTTTTTATTAGACGATGGCCATACAAATATTACGGTACTTGATATTTCTGCACATGCGCTAGCCCTCGCAAAATAAACTTTTTAAAAAGCAATTCTAGTAAAATGGATAGTAGCTGATATAACTACTTTTAAACCACCTCTGCCCTACGAAGTTTGGCATGATAGGACAGCATTTCATTCTTTAACACAACCTGAAAGAGTAAAAGCCTATGTAAATAATACAAAGGAGTGTGCAACCAAACATTTGTTAATTGGGACTTTTTCAATAAACGGACCTGCAAAATGCAGTGGACTGCCCATATTACAATATAGCCCAGAGTCTATAGAACTTATTTTTGAAAAGTCGTTTAAATTAAGTAGTTGTCATACAGAAGACCACATTACCTCATTTGGCAAGCGTCAAAACTTTTTGTTTTGTACATTTATAAAGAAATAAAATAATCAACTGTCGCAAATGGATATTACAAATTACTCTATGGCAACTTCGGTTCAACCATAATAACTTCTTCCCTATCCATTACAACTTGGCCAGGCTCAAAACCCTTAGGCTTACGAACAAATTTTTTAAGTGTGTAAGAAACCGGGGCTAATGTATTTCCTTTGTGCTTACTATAATACGCAGCAATTTGTGCAGCTATGGTTAGCACATGGCTAGGTATAGGTTTACCGGCTTTATGTTTTATGATAGTATGCGAGCCAGCAACTCCTTTTGCATGCAACCAAAGGTCGTTTTTGTGAGTAAATTTTTGAGTTAGAATATCATTATTTGCAGCATTTTTTCCGACCCAAATTTCAAACTCTTGCACCTCAAATCGTTTAAAAGGAAATACCACTTCTTGCTTTTTACTTACCTGCAATGGCTTTAATTGTTTGGCATTTTGAGCTGCAATTACATGCTCTAGCATTAGCTCAACACCAACCAATTTTTGTTGGGTAATTAAAAGTTTTTGTTCCATTTGCTCAACCTCAATCTTTTTATTTTTAGCCTTACGGTAATAATAAGCAGCATTTGCAGCTGCATCCAAATCGTTTTTTAGTTTAACTAAAATGTATTTGTTGTTATAAAAATCAAACAACTCCACTTGTTTAGTTTGTTTAGGTATAGCATGTAAATTAGCCATTACAATATGCCCAATTTCTTCAAATGGCGATTGGTGCAATAATTGTTTAATGCCTTGTTCGCTGAGTTTAATTTGTTGCTTTAAACGTTTTATCTCGCCCTCAAGTGCAGCAATACGTGATGTTTTCGCTTGTTTAAATCCTAAGGAGCCTAAAGCATATCGGGCAAAAAGAGTTGAAGCCTCAAACGGATTGGTTGTTTGCAATAACAACTCATCAGATTGCGGATTTAAGGAAAGAAAAAAATCATCCTCTGTTTTACGCTTATAAACCCAATAAACATCAGCTTCATATTGGTAAGCATCTAGCTTGTTGATGATATTTACATCGGTTACATCAAACTCAGCAGGATTGTAAGTCCAATCGTTTTGAATACTATCTCTAAACATATCAACTACCACTTCTTCATCCACTAAAACCACATTAATCAACGCATCGTAACACTTAAAAACAAGTGATTGTTTGTTGGAAAAAACAACCAAAAATGACCGGTTGTAAAGATGAGGTTTAACAGCTATAACCTGTTGATTAAATATTGATTCGAAACAAGCTTGTGCATTGCTACCTTTATGATAAGGTGTGTTTTCAAATAAGAGAAAACCACTGTGAAATTTGGATATAACTTTTAATACCAATTGCTCGTTGTTTTTGCGAAACAACATAACCAGTTCTTGTTTACTAATGGTAAAAGAACGCTCTAAACTAGAGCCTATTAACCAAGAATCTAATGCTACTGCAAGTTGCTTTATAAAGTGATAATGCTGATGAAAAGAACCGGTGATGGCCATTATATTTCTATGTTTAAACCATCATAGGCCAAAAATACATTTGATGGTAAGGTAGCAGAAACCTGATTGTGTGTACCTAATTGGTGACTAATATGAGTTAAGTATGCCCGTTTCGGGTTTATTTTTTCAATCATTTGCAAGGCTTCCTCTAGTGTAAAATGACTAATATGTTTTTCGTGACGCAAAGCATTTAACACCAAAACTTCGCAATTTTTAATTTTCTTAATTTCATTATCACCAATAAAATTAGCATCTGTAATGTATGCAAAAGTGCTCGTATTATTTGTTTCTGTGAACATAAATCCTAAAACAGGTAACTTAAAGTGCATAACCTCTATTGGCGTAACAAGCACACTTTTAACATCAAAAGGCACATCATTATGTATACTTATAATATTTAATTCAGGTATTCCAGGATATTTTACTTCATCAAAAATATAAGCAAACTCTTTACGCATCTGTTGCTCAACAGCTGTGGTACAATAAACATCAATGGCCTCACGCTGAATAAAGTTAAATCCGCGGATATCATCTAATCCAGCAATATGGTCTTTGTGGGCATGGGTAAATATCAATCCATCCAAGCGTTTAAGTTTACAGGCTAGCATTTGTTGCCTAAAATCAGGGCCGCTATCTACCACTATATTTTTATCATTGGCTTGAACCAAAACAGATGTTCGCAATCTTTTGTCAGCCCTATTTTCAGAACAGCATACATAACAATCACAACCTATTATGGGAACGCCTTGAGATGTACCTGTGCCTAAAAATGTAATTTTCATGATGCCGCAAATTAATTATTTGCATCATAAATTAAGATATATATTTGGATAATAAAAATCATTATGAAAGTAATATATACCATAGCGTTTGGCGCATTTCTTACTATTGCTTGTAGCAATAACCAACCTAAGCAAACCAATACAGAAAACAAAAGCAAAAATATAAATTCAGCGCAATATTTAGCCGACACAGGAAGGGAATTTAAATTAGTTAGCGCAGCAGAATTTGGTGATAGAATGAAAACTCAACCTGGAATTGTTTTAGATGTACGCACTCCAGGTGAATATAAAAAAGGCTTTATTAAAGATGCACGTTTATTGGATATTTTTAGCGATAATTTTGATGCGGAACTGAATAAACTAGACCGTAATGCAACTTATTATGTTTATTGTGGAATTGGTGGACGTAGTGAAGAGTGCACTGAAAAAATGCAAACTTTAGGATTCAAAAAAGTATATGATTTAGATGGAGGAATGAGCGCTTGGCGCAATGCTAACATGCCTATTAAAATCCCTCAACAATAATTAATCGTGGACCAGATGAATGCGCTTATATATTGAACCTAAAGGTGTTTTAATCTGCAATACATACATACCATTATTTAAATGCTCGGGTAATGTTATAGCCTGGATATTTTTTATGGGTTGAAATTTATAAAGTACCTCTCCAAGAAGGTTATATATATTTACTATCTGTATATCTAAATTGGTATCAAAATAAAATACTCCTTGCGAAGGATTCGGATAAATATTGAATTGAGATAAAGACAAATCGTCCATACCTGTATTAGGAATAGTGTCATTATTTGATGTATCTGCAGGCGTAGCCTTGGGATATCGTTTTAAATTAAACCTAGCAAGTACCGGATAATGATCAGAAGTAGTGGATAGGTAGCTACTAATTTGAGTCGACAATTGTTTGAGCACTGTTGCCGATTGTTTTACATAAAACGAATCTGATAATACCCTAGATGCTAAAAAATGATCAATCATATTAATAGGAGTGTAATTGGGGTAAGTGGTTTCTCCAGCCAAACTCAATTGTTTGCTCGGAAAAAAATATCGGATGGAATCGTTGCTAAAATTATCAAAAGGAGATGCTAAATAACTCCCATTAATCTTCACAACAGATTGGTCTACATCATCATTAAAATCGCCAAGTACTACTATTTTTTTATTGGAACGTTGTGTGTTTAAAAACTGTTGCAAATATAACGAGGCATTGGACCTGCGGGTGTAAGAGGCTTGATCAGCACTACCACTATTTGCTTTTAAATGTACCACATAAAAATAAACAGAATCGAATGGGTGCGTTTTGGCTCGGAGCAACACCTCAAATGGATACCTACCCGAAGCGAATGCATAATAAAAGTCAGAATTATTGGGATCAGTTATTAATGAACTACCCATTAATTCAAACAAGTCTCTATTCCAAATCAAAGCAGTTTTTTGTGTTTGACTATACGTAGATAAAACGCCTTGATAAGAAGGCAGATCATTTAATAAATTATAAAAAGTTGTAGGATCAGATACTTCACAAACCCCCCAAACATCAATCTCTGTATTAGATATAACAGTTTTAACGTTGTTGTATTGTGTAACCTCGTTTGTTGGGCCTTGACTTACATCGCCAAACCACTCCACATTCCAACATGCTACATCATACAAAGTATCACTCCCTACTTTTGTAACTTGCGCATGAATAGTACTACCCCAAAAAAGGCAAGTAACTATAATTAAACTATTTTTAAACTGCATATTTAGATTATAAATTACGGTCTTTTTCGTCATAAATCACCATTAAGTAGGCAGTTGAACCTGTAATAAGGGTGTAGATTGTTTGCGCACCATGAATGATAATTGCCAGAGCATTTCCTGTAACCAAACCTACGCCAAACATAAAAAATGCTTGTGCTACTAAATAATGATAAGCCCCCATTCCACCACCTTGTATAGGAACTGACTTACCTATACTTCCGATTATCATGACCACAAAAACTTGCGAAAAAGTAAGCACGCTGCTATCCTTAAAAGCAAAAATCCAGAAGTATGTCATTAAAAAATAGCCTATCCAAATAATCAAAGTGTATAATAGATAATAACCTTTTTGGTCAAGTAACAACAAGCGTTTTAATGCATGTAAAAAGCTAGTGGCCCAGGCACCATCTTTGGCTTTTTTGCTGATGTAAAAGTAAACTCCTCCTAACAACGTTAAACCCAATAAAACTATAAGCAACACACTTTTTATGTTTAATTTATCTGATAATGGTAAAATAATATTGGTATGAAAAAAGGACGCAGTTTCTTGTACATTAAAAATCAAAATCCCTAATACAAGTAATAACAGACAAACTGTATCAGTAACACGTTCAATGATCACAGTTGCCAACGACTGATTAAAGGGAACATCCTTGTAACGCTTAACCAACAAACACCTTGTTATTTCACCACCTCTAGGCACTACATAGCTAACCAAATAACCAGCACAAAGTGAAATCCATGCAGCCCTAAAAGGAACATTAAAATGTAAACTTTCATACAGTAATTGCCACCTTTTTATGCGTATGTAGTAAACGAATAATGTAACCAAAAAAACAGGAATAACTAACCAATAATTAGCATGCTTAAGTTGCGTTCCAAGCTCCTGCAATGGCAAATTACGGAGGGCTAGCCACAACAAAATGACCCCAACAATAGATAATAACAAGGATTTCAACCAATTCATCAATGAAGCAATGTAATCAATTAATTAGCTTTTAGGCTTCTCCAATTTACCATTGGCATGTTTGGCAAAGCGCCCGAGATTTCGGTCATGCACTTGGTCGTAACGTTGCCATGGCCAGCCACCAAATTGTGTTTTTTGGTAATCATCAAATGCCTGATGAATTTCTTCCTTGGTGTTCATTACAAACGGACCATATTGCATCACTTGTTCGTTAATGGGTTTGCCTTGTAAAATTAAAATCCCACATTCTTCACTTCCATTGTTAATGGTGATATCCAAATCAGATAACAATTCAGCGGAATGGTACTTAACTAATTCGTTACCCGAAAGATTAATTTCACTTCCTTGGTAAAAGTACAACACCCGATTAATTCCTGCTGAGGCTTTAGGCAAAATCCAAGTTGCACCTGCTTGCATTTTGATATTCCAAACGGCTACTTCATTTAAGGAATCAGCAGCCCAAGAATTTGGTGGAGGTATTGGTGCTTTTAAGTTACCAAGAGAACCGGAAATCACTTCAACAGTTGTTAATTTTTTATTAAGGTCTTGATGATTCAGTTTAGGAATATCCTCACTCCACAGCATTTTAAAATGAGGTTCAACCATTTTACTTCGAGCAGGCAAATTCAACCAAATTTGAAATAACTCCATTGTATTAACTTCCTCCTTCTTAATCAAAGGAAACATTTCTGAATGTTGAACACCTTTACCAGCTGTCATCCATTGCACATCACCATTACCATAACGTCCTGCTGCACCTAACGAATCAGCATGATCAACAACACCCTTACGCACCACCGTAATTGTTTCGAAACCACGATGTGGATGCCCAGGGAAACCGGGAATTACTTTGCCATGATACATGCGAAAACCATCCTTTATAATAAAGTCATCTCCTAAATGACGGCCTTTAACATATTCTGATGAGGGCTCCATTTGGTCGTTTCCTTTTGGAAAAGCATCTTCATGGTGTACACAAAAAAGAAAAGGGTCAGCGGTTTCCCATTGAAAACCCATGGCTTTGATATTTTTTATAGGACTGGTATTTTCCATTTCGATTGTAATGTTATTTTTTAATCGCTTGGTTGCTCCCAATACAGGCATAGCCCATGTAGCAGCTAATGCAGCTGATATTCTTGCAATAAAGCTTCTTCTGTGTAGGGTGTTTTTGTTTGCCATTACTCACCGTAATAAAATTCGAAGTTAAGACAAGTTTTTTAATAATACTTAAATACAACCATAGCTATAATGGCCTATACAATAAATTTGATGAATAAAAAAGTGCAACCAGAACTGATTGCACCTTACTATTTTAATTTGACCAAATATCAAATCACACCATTAATAATTTCTTCCACAACATTGGGATCTAACAATGTGGAGATATCGCCAATATTACCCGTTTCGCCTTCAGCAATTTTGCGCAAAATTCTGCGCATAATTTTACCACTACGCGTTTTAGGCAACCCAGTTACAAACTGAATTTTATCGGGTTTAGCTATTGGGCCAATAATGCGTGATACCGTTTGTAAAATATCTTGGCGTGTTAAATTTTCTTCGTGATGGGAGCCTTCGTATATTACATACGCATAAATACCTTGCCCTTTAATGTCGTGCGGGTAGCCCACCACTGCGCTCTCCACCACTCCACTGTGCATATTAATGGCATTCTCTACTTCAGCTGTTCCAATGCGATGCCCACTAACGTTTAATACATCATCTACCCTACCTGTTATGCGGTAGTTTCCTTCCTCATCACGCCTGCAACCATCGCCCGTAAAATACAAATTGGGATATGTGGAAAAATAATTGGTGCGGCAACGTTCATGGTCGCCATAAGTGGTACGAATTATTCCTGGCCAAGGATGCTTAATACACAAGTTTCCGCTAACTGAATTTCCAGTAATTTCATTTCCATTTTCATCAACCAAAATTGGATGTACACCAGGCAATGGCAAGGTAGCATATACTGGTTTGTGAGGAGTAACACCAGCTAAATTAGAAATCATAATTCCCCCTGTTTCGGTTTGCCACCAAGTATCTACAATTGGGCAACGTTCTTTACCAATGTTTTTAAAATACCATTGCCAAGCCTCTTCATTAATAGGTTCGCCAACTGATCCTAAAACTTTTAATGAACTTAAATCTTTATCTTTTACATAATCTAAACCAAAGCCCATTAAACTGCGTATTGCGGTTGGTGCAGTATATAAAATAGCTACTTTGTGCTTATCAATAATATCCCAAAAACGACCAGCATCAGGCCATGTAGGTATACCCTCAAACATTAACGATGTTCCTCCAGCACTTAACGGTCCGTATACAATATAACTGTGTCCTGTAATCCAACCAATATCTGCCGTACAAAAATGTACCTGACCTGGTTGATACTGGAATACATTTACAAAGGTGTATGTAGTCCAAACCATATAACCCGCTACCGTATGAACCACCCCTTTAGGTTTGCCGGTAGAACCAGAGGTATACAAAATAAACAAAGGGTCTTCTGCTTCCATAGGCATAGCAGGAAAAGAAACTTTGCCCTCTTTTTCAACTTGTTGTTCGGCATGTTCCATTTCATCCTCCCACCACAAATCGCGGCCTTTAATCATAGAAATGGGAGTGCGCGTGCGCGTATAAACAATTACTTTTTTTACCAATTTATTGCCAATTAAGGCATCATCAATCACACTTTTAAGCGGAATATCTTTATTGCCTCGATATGCACCATCGCAAGTAATAATATATTCGGCTTTTGCATCTTCTAATCTATCAGCAATACTTTGTGCCGAAAATCCACCAAATATTACACTATGAACAGCACCAATACGTGCACAACCTAAAATAGCATAAGTAAGTTCGGGAACCATACCCATGTATATACAAACACGATCACCCTTTTTAACTCCTAAATTTGTTAACATTTGTGCTACTTGACAAACACGTTTATGCAATCTATTATAGGTAATAACTCGCGTTCTCTCCTCGGGGTTATTAGGCTCCCATATTAACGCGGGTTCTTCGCCACGGGTGGCTAAATGCCTATCAATACAGTTTTCGGTGATATTTAATTGACCTCCTTTGAACCATTCCACTTTAGGCTCTGTGAAATTCCAATCCAAAACTTTATCCCATTTTTTATGCCAAATAAAATGATCGGCTATACTAGCCCAAAAGGCTTCAGGATTTTCTTCACTTAGCTTATACGCTCCGTGATACTGTTGGAGTGTTTTAATTTGATAGGGATATGTCATGGATTAAGGGATTGGAAAATTCCGCAATTATGATTGATGTATGTTTTAAGATTAACAGATACAAGGTTACACTATTTTAAACAACTAAATTACCCTTAATCATATCATTCACATAGACCAAGAAGTACAATTATAATTGATTCCAATTTAGATATCATTCTTCTTAAAGTTATGATTTAGCAGCATAAAAAAGTCCGTACCAACTTATTGGTAACGGACTTTTACTTTAAAGAAATATGTTCTTAATGATCGTGATGTCCATCTGGTCCGTGAACATGACCATGAGCCAATTCATCGCCTGTTGCTTCGCGAACTGAAATAATTTCTACATCAAAGTTTAACTCTACACCTGCTAATGGGTGATTGCCATCTACTGTTATCATATCACCTTCAATAGTTGTAACAGTTACAATGTAACGTTGCTCTTCGGTTCCAGCTTCAAACTGCATACCTGGTTGAATTTCTTGGTCGCCAAAAGCTGTTTTAGGAACCTGTTGCACGAACTCATCGTTACGCACACCATATCCTTTTTCAGGAGCAATTTTCAAATTCAATTTCTCACCAATAATACGACCTTCAATTCCTTCTTCCATACCTGGAATCAAGTGACCTAAACCTTGGATGTAGATTAACGGTTCACGTCCGCTGCTACTGTCTAATACCGTACCTGCATTATCAGTTAATGTGTAATGAATAGATACTACTTTGTGTGCGCTTACTTGCATAGTTATTTAATTTCTGACCAACGGTCGATTTTACAAAGTGGCAAAGGTGTAATAATGTACCAAATAAACAAGTGTTTTTGGGTAGGTGGTTGATAAATTTTAGTCACAAAACCGTCACTCAACCTTTAGAAGCATGAGGCATGAGCGTTGTTGACTATGCTTATACAAAACCAAACTCATGTTCAGTCAAATGCCCTGACCCTATAAAGCTTGCAGACCTTCATCAAACCTCCTCATCCAACATGTCATCACCTTCTGGCAACTCTAATGCCTTCACGGGTTGTATGGCGCTGCCCGCAATCCCTTTTATTGAGCCATACATATCAATGGTATTGGTAATCACTTTTTCGATTTGTTTTTCGCGTTCTTTCCAAATACGTTGCATCGCTCGTTTTTCACTGTCTAAAGCTACTTTCATTTGAGAGAATCCTTCCACAATGGCTTCAACCTGCATACGAAAAGTAGTGCTCGTTAGATAATCATACAACAAATGCATTTTGTCACCTTTATTTTCTTGAGAACTTAATGCATTACTTAACTGCACAATCGATTCGCGCAATACTGAGCACAATCCCTTAAATTCATCAAATGTACAAATCCATATGCCATCGCGCAATCCCATTCGCTCCATATCAGCTGGCATGGCATCGGTTACCAAAACGCCAACATCAGCACCTTTTTCGCGTATATCAGTTTTAAACTTTTCAATCCATCCTGCCTGGAAATCTTTAGTACGTTTACTCTCATAATAAATTTTACCGCAATTTTGGTGCGTACGTGTATTCACAATTTGAATACAATCTCCACCACGAGCACCTTTTTTTATCTCTTCAATGGTATCAAGCGGAAAGTGAGAAATTAGCCATTCTTCTATGGCCAGTTCTTGGACCTCACCCTGCAATTGCATGCTGCCCTGTTCTTGTTTACGTTTCATTTCTTCAGTTAGTTTCTTTTGGTCTTCCAACTGTTTTTGTAATTCTTTAAAACGTAACTCATTTCGCTCCTCCTCCGTCTTTCGTATCTTATCTTTTTCAGCAAATAAAAGTTCGTTTAGTTTCTTTTGAGATTCAGCTTCTACCAAATCGCGCATTTCGTCCTTCTCACGTTTTAGCTTTTCTATTTCGGCCTTGCTCCGATTAAGTTCTTTTACTTGCTCCGATTTTTCTTTCAACTCATCTTGTAATGCTTGCAATTGTTCCAACGACTCCTCATTAACTTTGGCCTTTAACTTTTCTTCTATTGCCTTACGTTCTTCTTTCAGCGTTTTTTCCAAACGCTCTTGAAATAATTCGTTTTCCTTTTTCTTTCTAGTTTCAAATTCTTCTTTAGCTTTATTTAATGTATCTAATTCTGATTCGTATTTCTTCTTTTCGGTAGCTAACTGAGCATTAAACTTAACCTTTAGCTCATCTTCTAATTTATGAGCTAAAATATCTTCAACATCTATGGGGCTGCCACAGTTAGGGCAACTAATTTGGTTGTTTTGCATATTATTTTTCAATTTTTCGAAATCAAATATAATTATCTTTATTATTATGGTTGATGTATATCATACAACTCAGTTTAATTCAACCAATTTTACATCCTCGCGCATCTCCTCCCTATCAATAATAGCAAGTCGTTTAAGCAATGAAACTTCTATGGTTAAAAAGTCGTACTCTACTGTTACCTTGCCCCTTATCAAATAACAACCGACACCAGTAAAGGGATAAACACGTGCAATTTCTGGAAAATGTACCGTATCAATCCAATGTCCATCCATATCGATAAAAGTTCCAAAATACATACGCTCTCCCTTATGGGTTTGTGTACGTTTAATGTTTACCAAATATCCAATAATACTTACCTCTTGGTTAATGTAATTTTTAAGATCTTTTGCTTTTGAGGTTGATGGTGTTTTATCGCGTAATAATATAAATGGTGAACTTAACGAAAACCCCAACAACTCTATTTCATCAAAAGCATCGTCAATTACCGAACCTAACAAGTTGGGCAACTTAAATAACTTTTTTTCTTGCTTAAATAACTGATTACAGTTGTCGTTGTTTTTTATAGGATGAATAAGTGCATGGGCTTGCCAAAGCAATTCTCTTTTGTTTTTTTTAGTAAAACTGAATGCCCCAACCCTAATTAACAAACGCATCTGCTCAATTGAAATAGGAAAACGGGCCGTAAAGTCTTCCATACTTAAAAAACAACCATGGTCATTTCTTTCTTGTAGTATTTGTATTTGTGTATATTGAGTTAATTCAGCAATCAACCCTAAACCTAAAAAAATAACTTTACCTTTTATAACCGACTCTACATTGCTGTTATTTACACATGGCGCATGAATAAAAGCCCCATGCATTCTGGCCTCGTGTACATACAACTCGGCACGATAAAAACCACCGCCATTGTTTAACGTAGCCACCATATACTCTAAAGGATAGTATGCTTTTAGGTAAAGAGACTGATAACTTTCTACTGCGTAACTTGCCGAATGGCCTTTGGCAAATGCGAAGTTGGCAAAACTTTCAATTTGAGACCAAATTGCTGTAACCACGTTTATTTCATACCCACGTTGTTCGCAATTGCTGAAAAACTTATCACGAACTAAAGCAAACTCGTTACGCTTTTTAAACTTCCAACTCATGCCACGCCTTAAATAATCAGCTTCGGCTAAGGTTAATCCGGCAAACTGATGTGCCACTTTTATTACATCTTCTTGGTATACCATTACACCATAAGTTTCTGCTAAAATATCGTACAACTGGGGTAATTTAGCACGTGCTTGTTCACGTAACTTTTCATTTCTAAAACGATTAATGTACTCGCGCATCATACCACTTTGCGAAACACCAGGACGAATAATAGAACTTGCAGCTACCAATCGTAAATAATCATCGGCACGTAGTTTAGCCAGTAACATGCGCATTCCGGGCGATTCAACATAAAAACAGCCAATGGCTTTCGCTTCGCGTAAAAGCACTTTTACTTTTTCATCTTGCTTAAATTTCCTCGTTTCGTGTATATCTATTTCAACACCTTGGTTTTGTTTGATAATAACCAACGCATCTTTAATTTTACCTAACCCTCGCTGGCTTAAAATGTCAAATTTAAACAACCCAATATCTTCAGCCTCTATCATACTAAATTGAGTAGTAGGGTAACCTTTTGGTGGCAAATTAGTGGCGGAGTAGAAAGTAATGGGCTCTTCCGAAATTAAAATACCACTGGCATGAATACTTAAATGACTTGGTTTTCCGTCAAGGTGCTGCGCGTAATAAAATAACACTTCGGTAAGGTTACTTTTATCATACTTTTTTATATTGGCGTATTGTGGTGCAATTTTTTTAAGTTGTTGAATTTCGTTTGGAGGAAATCCAAATACTTTCCCTAATTCTTGTATCACAGCATCTTTTTGATATGTACTATACGTACCCAATAGTGCAGCACAACCATTTTGTCCAAACCGTTCAAAAATATAACGCGTGATATCATCCCTATCACGCCAAGAAAAATCAATATCAAAATCAGGAGCATTGCTTCGGTGTTCGTTTATAAAACGTTCAAAATACAAATCCAACTCTAACGGATCAACACCGGTAATACCAATTAAATAAGCCACCAAACTATTGGCTCCACTTCCCCTACCAACATGGTAATACTGATTGCTGCGCGCATAGTTTACAATATCCCAATTAATTAGGAAGTACGAAGTAAAGTTCATTTTTTCAATCACAGCCAATTCCTTTTCCATACGTTGCTGCGCTACTTGTTGCTCATTGACGTCCGTGTATCGGTATAATAAACCTTTCATACATTCGCTGCGTAACAAGGCCATATCATTGGCAGTACTATCGGTGTAAAATTGTTTATTTTTATTTTTCAGTTTACCAAAATCAAACTGTACCAAGCATTGTTCTAAAATATTTTCTGTGTTTTGTATGATGTGGGGATAAGAAACATAAGCAGCTAATAACTCATCACGCGATAGCATTGTTTCATTGCCTGTAGCTTGCTCGGACATGGGAAGTTTACTCAATAAATTATTGGTGTCGATGGCTCGTAATAAACGGTGTGTATTAAACTGAATTTTATTGGCAAACGTAACCTGATGTAAAACAACTAATTTGTTGTGTAGTCTTTGATAGGGAGATAATGACAACTGTTTTAAATCGGCAAGAGAAACACCAATAAACTCATTATCTTTTAAAGTCCAACCCTTGTAAGATGAAAACGGATAAATAACAAATGTATGGTTAAACGTTGGAGCCTTATTTTCAAAAGGATGTTGTGTATGTAAGTGTTTACTCAGGTGTTCGTTTAGCTCTTTAAACCCTGTATTATTTTGTGCCAACCCAATATATTTTTGTTGTACACCATTTCTAAAATCAATACCAATAACAGCTTTTAGCGGCTTATCTTGGGTTATCCTCAATGTTTCTAAAACGGCAGATGTATTATTAATATCTGTTAACGCAAACACCTTGTAACCATTGTTATACACAGCAGCCAACAATTCTTTAATGGCATACGTTCCGTAACCAAAACTATAATACGTATGACAGTTAAGCAGCATTTTGCGTGGGGTTGATATAAGGATGTTTAAACCTTAAGATTTATTTTGTTTCTTTACCATTAAACGAATTAAAATGACTCATTTTAAAATGCGTACCCACGGCACGAGCCACGGCATCATCACCAAATCGTTTACGTATTTTATCCATGGCTAAATACAGCTGCACTTGTTCAGGCGTTTGGTCAAACAAATTGTATTGATGACCGCCATGTACCAAGTGGCTAAACCTAATACCAACAAGCCGAATCAGCATGCGTTTTTGATAAAGTTTATCAAACAACTCTTTTACTTTTTCAATTAAAATATGATCCATAGATGTGTATGGAATACGTGCTTGCATGGTGTAAGTATTAAAGTCGGAATACCTAATTTTAACCGTAACACAAGCCGTTAAGTTTTGTTCTGAGCGTAACTGAAAAGTTAATTTTTCGGTCATGCCAATTAATAACCCTCTTAACATTTTTACATCAATGGTATCTTGCTCAAAAGTACGTTCGGTACTTATAGATTTCCTTTCAGAGTATGGCTCAACCGGACTATTATCAATACCTTGAGCTTTGCGCCAAATTACAGCACCATTATCTCCCAAAACTTGTTGCATCAACTCCAATGGCATTTCTTGTAATGTTCTAATCCACATCACCCCCATACCTCGCAAAAGTTGGTAGGTTTTATCGCCTACCATGGGTATTTTTTTGATAGATAATGGCGCTAAAAACTCTTTTTCTGTCCCCTGAATAATGTGTTTTTGTCCATTTGGTTTTGCCTCACCAGTTCCTACTTTAGATACCGTTTTATTAGCCGACATAGCAAACGAAATTGGTAAATCTGTTTCTTTAATAATACGTTGACGTAATTCTGTAGCCAGTTTATAACAACCAAAAAACTTATCCATTCCAGTTAAGTCCATGTAAAACTCATCAATAGATGTTTTTTCGTATAACGGAACCGTTTCTTTAACAATATCAGTGATGATATTAGAGTATTTACTGTACTCACCTGAATCACCACGAACCACAATGGCTTCAGGGCATAATTGTTTAGCCTGTTTCATAGGCATAGCCGAGTGTATGCCAAAGGTGCGCGCCTCGTAACTACAAGATGCCACAACTCCTCTATCACTAGTGCCTCCAACTAAAACAGGTTTACCAATAAGTTTAGGGTTAATTAAACGCTCAACCGAAACAAAAAACGAGTCCAAATCAATATGTACAATATTTCTTGCCATGTGATGTAAGTAATAATAAGTTGTTTGAGGCCGATTGGTCTGTTTTGTTATTAGAAAAACAAACCACACCAATCAACCTTTTTTACCTGTAAGCCTTCGCCTACTAAGGCAAAATCAACTTTGTGTAATCAATCAAAAAATACGTTTGCAAGTTTACCAATTATTTTAGTATTATTGTGCTAATAATTTTAGTATGAATAAAATATCAAACAATATCAAGCACTTAAGGTCCATAAAAGGATGGAGTCAGCAACAATTAGCTGATAAGCTAAATATCACCCGCGCACGCATCGGATCATATGAAGAAGAAAGAGCTGACCCTCCAGTTGACATTCTTATCCGTTTAAGCACCATGTTTCATGTAGCGATTGATGCGTTGGTTAAATGTGATTTGAGTAAGGTAGATGCCACCTCATTAATGAAAGTTGGACAAAACCGTATTTTATTTCCAATTATGGTTGATGCCAATAACAACGATTTGGTAGAGGTGGTAACTGCACGTGCATCGGCTGGATATTTAAATGGCTACAGCGATCCAGAGTATTTCGAGAATTTACCCAACATGAATTTACCCTTTAAGATTGTGGGTAAACATAGGGCATTCCCTATAAAAGGGGACTCGATGCCGCCACTACAAAGTGGTAGTTTTGTAGTGAGTAAATTTGTAGAAAACATAAGTGATATTAACAATGGTAGCACCTATGTATTAATTACAAAGGAAGAAGGTATTGTATATAAACGCGTGTTTAAAAAAGGAGATCAACTTGAGCTGCATTCCGACAATAAAAACTACGAACCCTATAATGTTCATGTATCAGATGTGATAGAAGTTTGGCAATTTGTGTGCACGTTAAATGTATCTGATAAAAAAGAAGAAGAGCTAAATTTAGAAAGCATCATGAACATGCTAAAAGGCATGCGCGTAGAAATGGAAAGCATCAAAAGAAAAATAAAATTGAATTAAATTTTTATTGACATCCGTAATTGTAATACTTTCGGTTAATCTGGTTGCTCAAATAACAGTAACTTAAGGTTTATTACGTTAAGTAAACTTTATGCTATACGTGTAACTAAATTATTCCTCATTTCATACATCTGCCCGCTTTCAGGGCAAGTGGCTTTTCCCTTTGCGTCAAATTGCAATCGGTGTCCGTATTCACTCATCCAACCCAATTGTCGGGCAGGGTTACCTGCCAATAATGCGTACGCAGGAACATTTTTAGTAACCACGGCACCTGCACCAATAAAAGCAAACTCACCAATATCATGTCCGCACACAATGGTTGCATTTGCACCAATTGATGCACCTTTACCCACATGTGTTTTGGCATAAGAGCCTCTGCGGTTAACAGCACTGCGAGGATTGGTTACGTTGGTAAATACACATGATGGGCCAAGAAACACATCATCATCGCAGGTTACACCAGTATAAATGGAAACATTATTTTGAACCTTTACATTATTGCCCAAAACCACTTCGGGACTAATTACTACATTTTGACCAATGTTGCAGTTTGTACCGATAACGCACTTGCTCATGATGTGCGAGAAATGCCAGATTTTGGTTCCGTCTCCAATGGTGCAACCTTCATCAACAAAAGCTGATTCGTGAGTAAAATAATTATTTTCCATAAAGTTCAATTTTACGCTTTGTGTTACGTATTTCAAAACATTGTTTTTAGCACATACATCAAAACAATCGCATCTAATTGTTGTAGTTAAAACAAAAAATTGTATTACAAAACATGCTGTTTTTTCATCCTAAATCCTATCAAATATCACGAAGTTTGTTTTGCTAGCTCACATCATTTTCATTTGATGGTGATAAAATAAAGGCAAATTGGCCCCTAAAAAATAGTTCTTATTATAACCACAGAAAAATAAAAAATGGCGGAACTACATGAGTAATCCCGCCATCCCGAATATATAATTTATTAATAACCACTTACCCAAACTTTCCAACTTGCATTATTGGTCTGGTGCGATGCGCTTAACACGTATATACCCGCAAGTAGCTGATGCGCATCGATTTGAAGCACTCCGTTTACAACTTTTATATTCACCTTTAATGGATTACCTTTCAAATCGGTAAGTGCCAAAGCACTGTAATCTAAATTTGGAAGCACTATGCTTTTAGAAGCATTGTCATAAAGAGGAATTACCGTTTCCTGTATTTTTTTATCAAGACGTACCACCTTCGAATAATCCAATTTACCGTCATAATCAACTTGCATAATTCTATAGTAAGCATGTGTTAAAAAGGTGTTATCTGCAAATTGATATGTTTTTATAACAGATTGATTACCGCTTCCTTTTACTTCTCCTAAGGTTTCCCAATCATATCCATTTAAGCTCCTTTGCACCTCGAAATAATGGTTATTTATTTCTGTTAAGGTTGTCCATTTAATAAGCGCTCCGCTTTCACTTGCAAGCACTTTTACATCCCCCCATTTTACAGGTAATACTGTTGATGAAAATATTTTGGTATAAATTAAATCACCTGAACTCGAATTATTCCCATTAGATGCATTTATTGCCACATAAAAAACAGGACTTGCATTTACAGTATTGGGTGTTGTGTATTGGAACTGCCATATTTTTGTTGCACCTGGGGCTGATGTTCCACTCACATCATGCATTAAATATGTTCGGTTAGGACTTGATGATGAGGATAATTGTGTTTCACTACTTGAAGCTATTAAAGTTCCAATACTAGACGATGAACCTGTTGCACCTGATGGGAGTACACACAACTGAAAACCATACTTAGTTCTACCAGTTTGACTAAACGATAAATTAAATGTATACGTGGTATTTGGCTGTAAAGAACTTAAAGGCGTAGATGTTGTTAAAAGAATATTGTTTAACGCACCACCACTGTTTAAGGCGCTACCACCATGACATGATGTGCAATTAGATTCTCCTGGGGCACCTGAATAAGAATCAGGGGGAGCATTTGTATAGGTAAGAGCGGAAATAGACCAAATTAACAATCCACCTGCGATAACCGTTTTAATTAACTTTGTATTCATGTGTAAATGATTAGAATTATAAAGATATTATTTAATAGCTAAATGATAGTACCTAAAAGTAAAAAACAACAAATTCCTTTTACAATTAGTTTTCAATCGTATATTTGCGATATATATTTAAAATATGGCTATTAATAAAAAAAGTGAATTTTTAACAGACGAGATTTCCTTATCTGATTTTGCTAGAACCCTCGGGCATCCGGCTCGTATAGCCATTTTAAAAACATTAGCCGAGCGCAATGAATGTATTTGTGGCGAGATTGTAGAAGTCCTGCCTTTGGCACAATCTACCGTATCACAACATTTAAAAGAATTAAAAAATATGGGACTTATTCAGGGAACATTAAATGGGCCGAAATCTTGCTATTGTATCAATTGGGAAAAGCTTGAAGAGTTCGTGAATAGTTTTAACAAACTTACATCTGAATTATTGACTAAAAAACCAGCAGCACTTTGCTGCAAATAACAAAATCATGAAATTATCTGAAGTGAAAAATGTATTGCAAAATTTAAATGAAGTTACATTTAAATTACCGAACGGAACAATCGTTCCTGCTCATTTTCATGTTACCGAGGTGGGTATTATTACCAAACAATTTATTGATTGTGGCGGCACTGTAAGAAACGAACAAGTCATTAATTTCCAACTTTGGGAAGCCAACGATTTTGATCACCGTTTAGCACCTCAAAAACTGAATAATATTATTGATTTATCAGAGCGGATATTGCGCTTGCCAGATGCTGAAGTAGAGGTTGAATACCAAGCAGACACAATTGGGAAATATGGATTATATTTTAATGCTGTAAACGGCAACTTTGAGTTAACGGCAAAAACAACCAATTGTTTGGCCCAAGATAAATGCGGTATTCCAACAGAAAAACTTAAGGTAAATCTAATCAACTTAATTCCTGCAGAAAGCAACGCCTCTTGCACCCCAGGTGGAGGATGCTGCTAATCATATAATTATAAAAACATGAATCAAACACAAGCAATACTCGAGCTATGGCTGGAGTCTAGAACTCGATTAACAAATCAATTTACCCAACTTAACGGGTCTGATTTACATAAAAGATTGCATCCTCAGTCTAACTGTATTGGCTTTTTGTTAAAACATATTGGCGAGGTGGAGCAACTTTTTGCTCGAAATGTTTTTGGATTGGATATAAAAGGATCTATTGAAACTTTAGGTGTTGGTAAAGATAAAGGACAATACACGAATTTGACGCAATTGTTGGATTATTTAGAAGAATCTAAAGTTAATCTGGAACAAGCTGTTAATAAAGTGTTACCTGAAGGCTGGCAAGAAGAAATTACCACCAAAGAATTTGGCACACTTACCAAGGCGCAAGCCATAGGTAGAATTACTTCACATACCGCATACCATGCAGGGCAAATTGGTATCATTTTAAAATATGGATCTAAATAACACGTTTAAATCATGAATAAAAGATTAGCTTTTTCAGACAGGTACCTCACGTTATGGATTTTTATAGCCATGATTTTAGGTGTATCAATTGGTAATTTCATTCCCCAATCAGCCCAAGTATTTCAACAGTTTCAAAGTGGCTCAACCAATATTCCGTTAGCAATAGGTTTAATTTTAATGATGTACCCGCCACTTGCAAAAGTTAAGTACGAGGAGATTGGTAAAATTTTAAAGCATCCCAAAATTTTGGTAGTAGGCATTTTTCAAAGTTGGATTTTAGGTCCAGCATTAATGTTTGCATTGGCTTACTTATTCATGCGCGATAACAGTAGTTACATGGCTGGCATGTTACTAATTGGTTTAGCCCCATGTATTGCTATGGTTTTAGTATGGAATGATTTGGCTAAAGGCGATAACGAATTGTGTGCAGGTATGGTGGCTTTAAACAGTGTGTTACAAATATTGTTTTACAGCAGCTATGCGTACTTTTACGTTACACTTATGCCCAAGTATTTAGGCATACAAGGTTACGAAGTAAATATTAGCATGGGCGATATTGCCCAAAGCGTATTTATTTATTTAGGAATTCCGTTTTTTGCAGGTTTAATATCACGCTATGTGTTGCTTAAAACCAAAGGACAAGATTGGTTTAATCGTAAGTTTATTCCTGCTATCAGTCCAATTACTTTAGTAGCGTTATTATTTACCATTATTATCATGTTTAGCCTTAAAGGTAAAATGATAGTGGCCATTCCGCTTGATGTGGTTAAAGTGGCCATTCCATTAACTATTTTCTTTTTGGTCATGTTCTTGTCTACCTTTTATTTGCTAAAAGCTCTTGGTGCTAATTACAAAGAAACTACCACCTTATCATTTACTGCGGGTAGCAATAATTTTGAGTTAGGCATAGCTGTTGCCATAGGCATTTTTGGTATTGATTCAGGTGCAGCATTTGCAGCTGTAATTGGTCCGTTAATTGAAGTGCCTGTACTTATTTTATTGGTACAATTTGCGCTAAAAAAACAATATCTTTTTAAAAACTCAATCGCCTAGTTTATGTATCCAACTATTCAATCTTTTTGTAACAATCTAACTCCTCGATTTAGTGAAATTAGTGAAGATAGAAAACAACTGCTTCAAAAAATCAGTCATTTTATTCAAACCAAAAAAGACAGTGACCAACCCATAAATTTGGTTTATGTATGCACACACAACTCGCGCAGAAGCCATTTTGGACAAGTATGGGCCGCAGTTGCAGCAAATTATTTTGGTATAAAAAATGTACATGCTTTTTCAGGTGGAACTGAGGCCACAACATTTAACCCAAATGCAATAAATGCGCTTCGTAAAATTGGGTTTGATGTGATGGTCGATGGCCAAACCATCAACCCAACTTATACCGTAAAATTTGCCGAAGAGGCATACACAACTTGTTTCTCCAAAGTGTATAACCATCCCACAAATCCTAAGCAAAACTTTGCAGCCATCATGACTTGCAGTGATGCGGAACAAAACTGTCCGTTTATTCCAGGTGTGGAGTTACGCATTGGCACTACTTACAACGATCCAAAAGCATTTGACAATACCCCTCAACAAGATGCTGCTTACACTGAACGTGCTACACAAATTGCTTTGGAGTGTTTGTTTGTGTTTTCTTTGGTGAAGTAATTTTCTGATTTTTACCGCAGAGAATCGCTGAGTTTTCACTGAGGGAATTGGAGGGCAAATTCTTCCACTTTTGAGTTTCCGGAGTGCCGGAAGGAGTTTACTTCCCAAAGTTACAGCCTGCTCGATATCAAAGTCTGTTCGAGTGCGCTTTGGGCTGCTATTGCATTAGCGCGTGTATCGAGAATAGGATTCTCATGAACTATCCGCTTCTCGATAAGATGGCATCAGTAAAATCCTTTGCAGCAATGACTCGAAGAGGCTGATAATTTAAAAAAACGTATGTAAATCAGATTCTCCCCAATTGAGAATATGATGCCTTGTATCCCTCAAAGCTTCCATCTACCATACTCAACTCTTTGCAAAGCTTCGCAAAAACGTTGCGTTTAACTTCCTAACATCACCATAGTTTGAGTAATCAAATCGCCTCTCATATCCTGTTTAACAGCCAATTGTAACCGCTATCAAAATAGTGGGAATTATGTGCAATAATCAGGTTCGCTTTTTGGGTAATTAAATTAACTTTGCGCTTTCATTACATCCATCCAAACGACTACATAAAATGATTCATTTTTTTGTAAACCAAAACAATACGGTATACGCAGTTCAATCTCAAAGTGAAATTTTAATCGAGGATATTCAGAAATTAAATTGGCTTTTTGGCGGTGCCCGCAAATTGAACGAATCGGTTTTACCCGATTTTTTTGTTGGTCCACGTGCCGCAATGGTTACTCCTTGGAGTACCAATGCGGTTGAAATTACTCAAAACATGGGAATTAGCGGCATTATCAGGATAGAGGAATTTGAGAAAGTAGCAGCTGATTTTACTGCGTTTGATCCCATGTTGTCTCAGAAATACACCGAATTGAACCAAGATATTTATGCCATCAACATCAAACCTGAATCCATTTTAGATATTACCGATATTGATGCTTACAATAAATTGGAAGGTTTAGCTATGAGTAGCGAAGAGGTGGATTACTTAAATAACTTAGCCGTAAAACTTGCGCGTAAACTTACAGACTCAGAAATATTTGCTTTTTCGCAAGCCAATTCTGAGCATTGCCGTCACAAAATTTTTAACGGCACATTTGTTATTGATGGTTTAGAAAAACCAACTTCCTTGTTCAAGCTTATTAAAAAAACATCAGAAACAAACCCTAACGAAATAGTTTCTGCATACAAAGACAATGTGGCCTTTTTAAAAGGTCCGAAGGTTACCCAATTTGCACCTAAAAGCGCTGACAAACCAGACTTTTACCAAGAAAAAGAATTTGATTCGGTGCTATCATTAAAAGCCGAAACACATAATTTCCCTACCACTGTTGAACCTTTTAACGGAGCAGCAACGGGTTCAGGAGGAGAAATTCGCGACCGTTTGGCAGGCGGACAAGGTTCATTGCCATTAGCTGGTACTGCGGTTTACATGACTTCATACTCGCGTTTAGAAAACGGAAGAGCATGGGAAGCAGGTATGGCTGAAAGGCCTTGGTTGTATCAAACTCCAATGGATATTTTAATCAAAGCATCAAACGGTGCGTCTGATTTTGGAAACAAGTTCGGTCAGCCTTTAATTACAGGCTCGGTTCTTACTTTCGAACATTATGAAAATAACCGTAAGATTGGTTACGACAAAGTAATTATGCAAGCCGGTGGTATTGGTTATGGTAAGTTAAATCAAGCCATTAAACAATCACCCAAAGCAGGAGATAAAATTGTTATTTTAGGTGGCGAAAACTACCGAATAGGTATGGGTGGAGCTGCAGTTTCATCAGCTGATACTGGAGCGTTGGGTTCGGGTATAGAGTTAAATGCCATTCAACGTTCAAACCCCGAGATGCAAAAACGGGCAGCCAATGCCATTAGAGGTTTAGTTGAAAGTGATCATAACCCCATTGTATCTATTCACGATCATGGTGCAGGTGGACATTTAAACTGTTTATCGGAATTGGTGGAGGCCACAGGTGGTTTAATTGATTTAGACAAATTACCTGTGGGCGATCCAACTTTATCAGCCAAAGAAATTATTGGTAACGAATCGCAAGAACGTATGGGTTTAGTAATTGGGGAAAAGGATATGGATACCTTACAACGCATTGCCGATCGTGAACGTTCGCCAATGTATGCAGTGGGGGATGTAACCAACGACCATCGTTTTACTTTCCAATCAAAAACCACGGGCGAAAAACCAATGGATTATGCCTTGGAAGATTTTTTTGGTAGCTCGCCTAAAACCATCATGACGGATAAAACCGTTAGCACCGACTATGCTGATTTAACCTACTCAACCCAATATATACCAACCTACTTAAACCAAGTATTGCAGTTAGAAGCTGTGGCTTGTAAAGATTGGTTAACCAATAAAGTGGATCGTTGTGTGGGTGGACGTGTAGCTAAACAACAATGTGTTGGTCCATTGCAATTGCCATTAAACAATGTGGGCGTAATGGCCTTAGATTTTAAAGGCAAAGAAGGCATTGCAACTACCATAGGTCATTCGCCTGTTTCAGCTTTAATTGATCCTGTTGCCGCATCACGCACTGCCATTGCCGAGTCTTTATCAAACATAGTTTGGGCTCCGTTAAAAGATGGTTTGCGTTCGGTTTCATTATCGGCAAACTGGATGTGGCCATGCAAAAACGAAGGAGAGGACGCACGTTTATATGAAGCAGTTAAAAGTTGTTCTGATTTTGCTATCGAATTAGGCATCAATATTCCAACCGGAAAAGATTCTTTATCGATGAAACAAAAATACCCGAACGATGAAGTAATTGCTCCTGGTACAGTTATAATCTCTGCAGGAGGAAATTGCAACAACATTACACAAGTGATTGAGCCAGTTTTAAAACGTTCTGAAGGAGTCGGGAGCGGTAATATATACTACATCAACTTATCTCAAGATACCTTTAAATTAGGTGGTTCATCATTCGCTCAAATTTTAAATAAAGTAGGTACAGCAGTTCCAACCATAACCAATGCCAATTACTTTAAAAACGCATTTAATACCTTACAAGACTTAATTAAAGCAGGTAAAATTATAGCCGGACACGATGTGGGTAGTGGAGGTTTAATTACCACCTTATTAGAAATGTGTTTTGCTGATGTAAACCTTGGTGCAAACTTTGACCTTTCGGCTTTAAAAGAAAATGATACCGTTAAAGTTTTATTTAACGAAAATATTGCTGTAGTATTTCAAGCAGATGCCAGTGTTGAGGCAGAGTTCACAAAAAATGGAATTGATGTATTTAACATAGGAAGTGTAGTTGAAGGCAACACCGTAACCATTAAAAACAATGCCGATGTATTTAGTTTTGATGTTACTGCAACTCGCGATACTTGGTACAAAACATCGTTCTTATTAGATTCTAGGCAAACTAAAAACGGACAAGCAAAAGCTCGTTTTGATAACTATAAAAATCAACCTCTACAATTTACTTTCCCTGCACACTTTAAAGGTATAACACCAAGTGTTGATGCAACCAAACCTCGACCTAAAGCTGCTATTATTCGCGAAAAAGGAAGCAACTCTGAACGCGAGATGGCCAATGCCATGTACTTAGCAGGATTTGATGTGAAGGATGTGCATATGACTGATTTAATTTCAGGAAGAGAAACTT
>CANLLM010000020.1 GCA_947491825.1 Bacteroidota bacterium | reverse complement strand
CCATTTAGTTTCTCGGCATAGGGGCGCATTTGAATAATGGCATTCTGAGCCCTGCGCAATTTTGTAGCACTTACCAGCTTCATCGCTTTGGTAATTTGTTGGGTTGATGTAACCGAAGTGATACGTGTACGTACTTCTTTTAAGTTTGCCATTTTTAATGATGATTGGTTGATGATGCAACCAGTTGAATTGGGTTAACAATTCAACCGGTTACGGTCAACTATTTTCTAAACGCTTAAGCGCTATATTTTGCTGATAATTCTTTAGCTACCGACTCAATAGTGCTGGTAACATCATCGCTTAAGTTACCTTTTTTCAACTCAGCTAAAGTATTGCTGTGTTTGGCTTCCATAAACTGGTGGAAATCGTTTTCAAACTCACGAACTTTATTTACTGGAATATTGTTTAATAATCCTTTTGTTCCCAAGTATATAATAGCAACCTGTTTCTCAACTGTTAATGGCGAGAACTGGCCTTGTTTCAAAATTTCCACGTTACGTGCTCCTTTCGCTAAAACTGATTTAGTTGCAGCATCTAAGTCAGAACCAAATTTAGAGAAAGCTTCTAATTCGCGGTATTGGGCTTGATCCAATTTTAATGTACCCGCTACTTTTTTCATTGATTTGATTTGAGCGTTTCCTCCTACACGAGATACCGAAATACCTACGTTAATAGCAGGACGAACACCGGAGTTAAATAAATTCGACTCCAAGAAGATCTGCCCATCAGTAATCGAAATTACGTTAGTAGGAATATATGCTGATACGTCACCAGCCTGTGTTTCAATAATCGGTAAAGCAGTTAACGACCCTCCACCTTTTACTAAATGTTTGATAGAAAGTGGAATATCATTCATTGCTTGAGCAATGCTATCCGTTGCATTAATTTTTGCAGCTCTTTCTAATAAACGACTATGAAGGTAAAACACGTCACCTGGATATGCTTCACGACCTGGTGGGCGTTTTAGCAACAAAGAAACCTCACGGTAAGCTACAGCTTGTTTTGACAAATCATCAAATACAATTAAAGCTGGACGACCTGTATCGCGAAAGAACTCTCCAATTGCAGCACCACCCATTGGGGCGAAAAATTGCATAGGAGCTGGATCTGATGAAGTAGCTGTTACTACTACTGTATATGGCATTGCACCTTTTTCCTCTAAAGTCTTTACCACTTGGGCAACTGTAGAAGCTTTTTGTCCGATAGCAACGTATATACAAAATACAGGTTTACCTGCATCGTAAAATTCTTTTTGGTTAATAATGGTATCAATACAAACTGCAGTTTTACCCGTTTGACGGTCACCAATAACTAACTCACGTTGTCCACGTCCAATTGGAATCATTGCATCAATTGCTTTGATACCAGTTTGAAGAGGTTCTTTTACCGGTTCGCGGTAAATTACACCAGGTGCTTTACGCTCAAGAGGCATTTCATATAAATCACCAGTAATTGGGCCTTTTCCATCTATTGGGAAACCTAAAGTGTTTACAACGCGACCTAACATACCTTCACCTACTTTAATAGATGCAATACGTCCAGTACGTTTTACGGTATCACCTTCAATTATTGAATCTGATGAACCAAGTAATACAGCACCCACATTGTCTTCTTCAAGGTTAAGTACAATAGCTTGTACTCCATTTGCAAATTCTACTAATTCCCCACTTTGAACTTTGGTTAAGCCGTAAATACGTGCAATACCATCGCCCACTTGGAGCACGGTACCTACTTCTTCTAATTCAGCTTCTGATTTAAAGCTGCTTAGTTGCTCTCTAATGATTGCAGATACCTCATCAGGTCTGATCTCTACCATAAATTGTTTTATTTAGAAATGTAACTGTTTAATAATTCTTGTTTAAGCTTCCCAAGTTTTCCTGCAATACTTGCATCAAACAACTTGTCTTCTACCTGCACCACAATACCACCAATTAAGTTAGCATCAATTGTTGCAGATATATTTATTTTTTTGCCTGTTTGGGTTTCAATGTGTCCTTTAATTTCATTGATCACAGCTTCGCTCAACTCAACGGCTGATTTAACAGTTGCGTTTGCAATGTTATTTAACTCGTTGTATTGTTCAATAAAACCATGAGCAATAGCACCTAAAAATCCTTCACGTTTTTTACGGATAATAATATCAAAAAACTTGATGGTTATTGGTTGAAATTGTTTTTCGAACAAGTGTTTTAATACGGCTAACTTTTTATCGCCCGGAACTATTGGACTAGACAACAAGTTGCGCATGTCGCCACTGTTCGATACGATGTTGGCAAAAGTTCTCATGTCGTTCAACACGGCATCAAGGCTCTTTTGCTCATTAGATAAGTCTAATATAGACTTAGCGTATCTGGCGGCTACCCTGTATTCTGACATTTTAGTTTAGGCTAATTGAGTTTAAGTTATCGTTTACAAAAGCTTCTTGTTGGCCACGGTCTGCTAGTTGTTTACGTAATATTTTCTCTGCCATATCAATTGATAATACAGCAACTTGCGATTTTAATTCGTTCATCGCATTCAATTTTTCACGTTCAATAGCATATTTAGCTGCAACAATCATTTTATCGCCTTCTGATTTTGCATCGTTTTTAGCTTTTGCTAAAATTTGATCTTTCATTTCGCTGGCTTCTTTTAATAAACGATCACGTTCTGCGCGTGCTTCATTTAATAAACGTTCATTATCGTTTTTTAATAATTGCATTTGATCACGTGCAGCTTCAGCTTGTTTTAAAGCTCCTTCAATGCTGTCTTCACGTTCTTTTAAAGCTGCTGTAATTGGTTTCCAAGCAAACTTGGTTAACAAAAACATTAAAATGAGAAAAGATAAAGTAGACCAAACTACTAATCCAATGCTGGGTGTTACTAATTCCATAAGTAAATACTTTTTTCTGTTTGTGTTGTTTTTAAAATCGAAAAAGAAAGCCCGATTTAGATTCGTAAATCACCATCGGGCTTTACTACTGAGATTAATTGATGCCTAACAAAGCAATTACTGCTGCGAAAAGTGCTACAGCTTCTACGAAGGCTGCGGCAATTAACATTGCAGTTTGAATTTTGTTGGCGGCTTCTGGTTGGCGAGCGATACCTTCTACGGCTGATCCACCAATTCTACCAATACCTAAGCCTGCACCAATTGCGGCTAATCCAGCTCCGATTGCAGCGATACTTCCTGTCATTGTTGTATTTATTTGGGTTTAATAAAAAAAAGATTCAAAAAATAAAGTTTAGTGGTGATCATCATGTTGTGGTTTTTCTAGAGCCATTCCTATATACAATGCAGATAGGATGGTAAAAATAAACGCCTGGATGAAAGCTACCACCATTTCAATTACGCTAATAAAAACGATAAATGGAACAGATATGCCTGCTACAGCCAGTGATTTAAATATAAATATTAAACAAACTAAACTTAAAATTAAAATGTGGCCTGCAGTAATGTTAGCAAATAAACGAATCATTAAAGCAAATGGTTTTGTGAATAAACCTATAATTTCTACAGGAATCATTAAAGGCCATAACCATTTTGGTACATGGGGTGAGAAAATGTGTCCCCAATATGTTTTTGTACCGTTTATGTTGGTTAAAATAAATGTGATTACTGCTAATACCAAGGTTACTGCGATATTACCAGTTACGTTAGCTCCTCCTGGAAAAAACGGAACTAATCCTAAAACGTTATTCATCCAAATAAAGAAGAAAACAGTAAGTAGGTAAGGCATAAAACGTGCGTAATTTTCGCCTAGATTAGGACGAGCAATATCGTCACGAACAAATATAACTATAGGTTCTAACCATGCTGCCAAACCTTTTGGAGCCCCAATTCCACGTTTTTTATATCCATTAGCAATACTAATGAAAATCAGTAATAATAAAATAACCGACAATAATAGGGAAGCAATATTTTTAGTAATGGATAAATCAATAACTGAAATTGATTCATCTATATTACCTGTAGCATACACCACTTTAATGTTTTCTTTTTGTTCGCCAGGATTTTTTATAATGCGATAATTGTAATGGGCGCCTTGATGAGTTGCATGTCCATGATCGAATTTTCCTGATGAAAAAAACTCAAACCCCTTATTGGTATAAAGAATAATTGGTAGATGAATTGATGTGTGTCCCCATAAATGCCAATCATGTGCATCGGCAATATGCTCCATTATTAGTTCTTGGGTGTTAAATTTCTCCTCGCTAGGATCGACATGCTTATCAGCAGCAACTGCTTCTGTTTTTGTGCTTGAATCCGAATTTTCAATCGTTGCTTCAACCGACTCTCTAACTGGTTTATGCTCATTTTGAGCAATAACTACATTATTTAGGAGTGAAAATGAAACAAAAAACACAGTCGAAAATAGTATGTTTTTGCCTGATAATCTAGTTGTTATTGGATTCATTACTGCTGTGTTTTTCCTTTAAATCGCGTCGCAATTTAGCAGTAAGACTTGTAATTTCAAACACTGTGTAAAAAATGTAGGTTATAAAAAAGGAAAAAATAAAACCAAGTTCGTAGCTAGTTCGTGTGTATCTATAGTAGAGTATATAGCAAATGCTAAAAATAAAACGAATACCAATGGTTAAGTATGCCGTAATAATAAAGGTGTACCCATCTTTCTTTCCCGCTCCAATATAGGCTATTGGGTATATTAAAGCAGTTAATATGGTCATAAAAACAATCGCATTTATAACATCTTTTGTGGGGACTAAATGCGGGATACACAATACAACGCCAACTTGTAAAAGGGTTATTATGATTAGAAAAATATAAAACCTGATAAAAGTCATTAGTTGTTTGTTAACATGTTGGGCCTCCAAAGAAACTACTCTTGGTTGTTTTTACTGTTTTTATTTGTTATTGCATACAAACTGTAAAAAATAGATACCAGGGCTATAAATAAACCCAGAAGTGTGAAGTAAGGAAATTTAATATGCAATTGTTGATCAACCCAATTACCGCCTAATGATAGAGCTACAAAAACGACTATCATTTGGAAAGCAAACGCACTATATTTAGCGTAATTAGTTTGCGATTGCTTCTGGTTGTTTGCCCGAGGCTTGTGGTTGTTGCTTGGCTCCATTGTTATTATTGTTTAACGAAGCTTCTTTAGGCTTGTTCATTTTGCTAGAGCCATTAAATATGGCCCCTGCCTCAATAATTAATTTATTTGAAACAATGTCTCCCGAAATTTTGGCTGTTGATTTAACGGTTAATAATTCTGTAGCGTATATATTACCATTCACTTCGCCCGATATTTCAATGTTTGCAGCTTTTATGTCCCCCTCTATAAGTGCAGTTGGTCCTAATACCAATCTTGCTTTTGATGATAGGTATCCTTTGATGGAACCATCAACACGCATGTCGCCATCAGAGTTTACATCACCAATTATTTGAGTGCCACTGTTTATAATGTTTAATGTATTAGGGTTAAATGCTACCGATTGGTTTTTGTTGTTGTTAAATAATGCCATGTTGTATTTTACTTTTGGTTTGACGCTTTTCAATATCAAACAGATTGAATAAGAGTAGCAAATGTAGCCAAAAAAATAAACTAAGCAAAATGGGTGTTACAGATTGCGACATTTTGTTTAATTTGTTATATATCAGCAGAGTAAGTTACCTTTTAAGCATAGCCGTATCTTTAGGAATATTGTCCGTAAAAACATTCATGAGATTTTTATAATAGATTTCCTTATCATAGAGCGCCTGCTCTAGAGAGTCTGTTTTAAATAGTGTTTTTGCCAAATCTTGTTTTAAATCAGGGTCGGCATAACCAGGAATATATTCGCGTAGGGGAGTAAATACGATTAGTAGGGAAATGATAATGGTGAAAAAAACGAGAAAACTGCTAAAACCAACAAATACATTCATTGGGGTCAGACTTAGTGAAAACTTTTCTTCAAAAGTGGTATCATTAATTAAAACAATCCGGTACCTATTTTTTAACTTGTGTATGAGTTTTTTCTTTTTCTTTTCCATAATATGCGAATGTTGTTTCATTACTCAATGCCCTTATAAGTTTATTTTGTAGTGTGAGGCAATAAAATAATTTTGCGTTTTCAAAGTTAAGTATTCAAAACAAAGCAATTTTAAAGAGTTTGCATTATAGCATAAAAAAAATTAGTTGGAGTTTCTTTACAATGGTATTGTTAATGCTTGTAATATCTTGTAATCCAACGCGCGATAGATGGCTTAACCGCAAGTGGCATACATTAACTGGCCATTACAATGTTTATTTTAACGGAGAAATCAAGTTTGTTGAAGCCGTTCAAACATATGAAATGGGGGTTCAAAACGATTTCAGTAAAATACTGCCTATTTTGATTGCGCCTGATGAAGCTGCTTCCAAAGGTTTAACACCATCAATGGATGAGGTGATAAAAAAATCTTCGAAATCAATACAAATGCACATGGTTGGCCGATATACTGATGACAGTTACTTCTTAATGGCCAAGTCACAGTTTTATAAACGGGATTTTTTTGCAGCATTAGAGGGGTTTCAATACATCAACTCAAAATATCCCAATACCGATTTAACAAAAGTTAATACTGCCTGGATTGCCCGTTGTTACGATGGGCTGAACAAACAAGGTGAGGCAGAAGCAGTAATGGGATTATTAATCAGTGAGATTGAACCTACAAAATTTGCAGGTAAAAAGAAAGTTCCAGAAAAACTTATACTTAAAACCCAAAAAATAACCCAATCACAAAAAGTTTTTATATATGCTACCGCTGCCGATATTTATCTTAAACAAGAAAAACACAACCTTGCTGCCGAGAGGTTAAAAGTTGCTTTAGAAAATACAGCTGTTAAAAACGAAAAAATCCGTTACAATTACATACTCGGTCAGTTATACTTACTACAAGATAGCATTCAAAAAGCTAAACAATGCTTTGTAAATGTTACCAAGTTATTGGCGCCATATGATTTTGAATTTAATGCAAATTTAAATCTAACCAGAACATACAATCCTAGCAATAAAAGAGAAGTTAACCAAGTTAAGCGAAACTTAAAACGGATGCTTCGTGATGATAAAAATGAAGGACTGTACGACCAGGTTTATTATGAGTTAGCCAAGGTTGAACACCGTACAAATGAAATTCCTAATGCCATAAAACATTATCAACTTTCTATTGCTAAAAGCATTAAAAATGCCACTCAAAAAGCATTAAGCTATTTGGCCTTGGGTGATATTTATTTAGCCATGCCAAACTATCGTTTAGGTCAGTCATATTATGATAGTGCTGCAAGTGTTATACCATCAGATCATAAAGACTTCAAGAAGGTTCAAGATAAAAAAAATGTATTAAGCGAGTTAATAGGTAACACCCTCACTATTGAAACTGAAGATAGTTTACTACGCTTGTCAAAACTCAATAAGGCTGAGTTAGAGAAAAAAGTAGACAGTTGGATTATTGCCGCTAAACTTAAAGCTGTGCAAGATGCTAAAAACTTATTGGCACAAAAGGAAATAGAAAAACAAGTTGAATTAAATAAACCCATCGTTGGAGGACCAGCATTACCTAGTTTAGGACTGGAGCAAGGGCAATGGTATTTTTATAATCCATCAATTAAAGCAATAGGCGAGCAAGAGTTTTTTAGTGTGCGCAAATGGGGTAGAAGAGAGAACGAAGATTTCTGGCGTATTGCGGCTAAAGAAAAAGTGAAGGATCCTAATGCTAATGAAGGTGATGGAGTAACAGTTAAAGATAGCACCCTTGTTGGTAAACCCAAAGAAGGTGAAAAATCTGCTGAGGGTATAAAGGAAGACAAGAAGGAAACTCAAAAAGTAAGCTTATCAGAAGAACGTGCTACTTGGGTTAAAAATATACCATATGGTGAATTAGCAACTGAAAAATCTTATGAAAAAATAAGAGAAGCATACTATAATCTTGGTAATATTTACGAAGAAAAAATATACGATAATAAAGAGGCAATTAATAGTTTTACCCTATTAAACAAACGTTTTCCAGCAAGTGATTATGAACCAGAAGCGTTGTATCGTTTGTTTAAATTAAATAGCAATATTAAACAAACAGATAAGGCTGAAAATGCAAAATTAGAATTGATAAATAAATATCCCGATAGTAAGTATGCGTTAATTCTTCAAAACAAAACAGTAGTTTCTAGCGAAAACTCGACCAATAAAGAAATTTTAAAAACTTATGAAGGTATTTACCAACTGTATTTAGAAGGAAATTTTAATGCAGTAAAAGTAGCCAAACTTGAAGCGGATAAAAAATATAGCGGTAATGCCATGCAAGCAAAATTTGATTTGGTTTATGCATTGGCTGTTGGTAAAACCGATTCAATCGGAGCTTTTAAAGTGGAGTTAATAGAAATTATTAAAGCCTATCCTAAAACAGATGTAGCCGAAAGAGCTCAAGATATTTTAGATTTGATTAATAACCCTCCTTCTTTAAAAGAAAAGGAACAAGAAATTAACAAGCCTGAGTTTGCTTTAGATGCTGAAGGTGCAAATTATTATGTGTTTGCAACTAAAGCCGAAAAGTATGATATGAATGATCTGCTGCAAAAGATAATTAACTACAACGAAGAGTACTATCAGTTAGAAACCTTGCGTGCAAATACCTTGATTTCAAATGATGGCTATCAGATATTATACGTGCGTGAGTTCAATAAATTAACTCCAGCAGTGCAATACTTAAATGGATTTAGCACGATTGGTTTTTACAAAAACAATGTTCCTTCTAACGTCTCGTACTTACAGTTCGTTATTTCAACCGATTTGTTTAAAAAAATGTTGAAGGAGAAAAAAATTGAAGCTTACAATACCTATTTTAGCGAACAATTACCTACACTACTAAAACAAATTAAACCGTGAGTTTAAACGAATATTTTTTTAACAACCCGTTTTCGCGTTTTCTAAAATGGTTATGGATGCTGATGTTTACCTGCATCATCTCTTTTACATTGTTTGTGTTTATGATAAGTTGGGGCTGGTTTGGCGATTTGCCATCGCTCGAAGAACTTGAAAATCCAAAGACTTATTTAGCTTCTGAAATATACTCGGAAGATGGTGTTTTGTTGGGTAAATATTACCTTCAAAACAGATCAAATACAACATTTGATCAGTTGAGCCCTAACTTGGTAAATGCGTTAATTGCAACAGAAGACGTAAGGTTCTATGATCATTCGGGTATTGATTTCAGGCGCTTTACGAGTGCGGTTTTGTTTTTAGGTAAACGTGGTGGTGCCAGCACGGTTACCCAACAGTTAGCCAAAAACTTATTCCCGCGTAAAAAGTTTGATAACGTTTTTAACAAAGCAACCACCAAACTTAAAGAATGGATTACGTCCATAAGAATTGAAGAACGCTATACCAAAGAAGAAATAATTACCATGTATTTTAACACGGTGGAGTTTGGTGGAAATTCTTTTGGTGTAAGCAGCGCTGCCAAAACTTTTTTTGGTACAACACCATTAAAACTTACCGAAGTGGAAGCAGCTATGTTGGTAGGGATGTTAAAAGCACCAACCAAATATAGTCCAGTTCGTAATCCCGCTAATGCATTGTTTAGGCGTAATACAGTGCTTAATCAAATGCGTAAGTACGATTACATTAACAACGAAACTTACGATACCCTTAAAGTGAAACCTATTGAATTAAAGTATCAGGAAGAAGACCACAACGATGGATTGGCTCCATATTTTAGAGAACATTTACGTCAGGAGTTATTGGATTGGTGTGCTGAAAACGGTTTCAACTTGTACAAAGATGGTTTGAAAATATACACAACCATTAACAGTAAAATGCAAGCAATGGCCGAAGCAAGTGTAAATACCCATGTGAAGTTCATGCAGGGCAAATTCTTCGAACATTGGAAAGGTCGTGAACCTTGGGGACAGTATAAAGAGTTGATTACTGCAGGGATGAAACGCAGCGATCGTTACCTTATTATGAAAGCTGCTGGTGCAAGTGAAGCTCAGATTGAAAAGGCTTTTAATACACCTGTCAAAATGAAGGTGTTTAGTTATACGCGAGGAGAAGTGGATACTACCATGTCTCCTTTAGACTCGATAAAATATTACAAGTATTTTATGCAAGCTGGCTTAATGAGTATGGACCCAACAACTGGTTTTATTAAAGCTTGGGTGGGTGGGATTAACCATAAGTATTTTAAGTACGATCACGTAAATATTGCGGCAAAACGTCAAGTAGGATCTACATTTAAACCTTTGGTGTATACCTTAGCTATTGATAATGGATGGAGTCCTTGTTATAAAGCGCCAAATCAACGTGTGGTATTTGAAGATTATGAAAATTACTCACCCAATAATGCGGATACCAAATACAACGATCCTGAAATGACTTTGTTCCGCGGATTACAATTTTCGGTAAACAATATTGTAATGCAAGTGATGAAACAATTGGGTCCAACTGCGCCAAAAAGTGTAATTGAACTTGCGCGCAAAATGGGTATTCAAAGTGATTTGCCCCCTTATCCGTCTATTGCATTAGGCGTTGCCGACATTAGCGTATACGAAATGGTGGGCGCATTTAGTACCTATGCCAATAAAGGTGTTTGGACAGAACCTATTTACTTGACACGTATTGAAGATAAAAACGGAAATGTAGTGCGTGAAGTTGTACCACGTAAAGTAGAAGCCATGAGCGAACAAACAGCTTACATCATGGAAAAAATGTTGGAGCGTGTAACTGCTCATGGTACTGCTGCTAAAGTTAAATATTTATACCAGGTTCCAGGTGCTGTGGGTGGTAAAACAGGTACTACTCAAAATTATAGTGATGGATGGTTTATTGGTGTTACATCAACTCTAGCAACTGGTATTTGGACAGGTTTTGAAGACCGGGCCATACATTTCCGCAGCATGAGTTTAGGCAGTGGTAGTGCCATGGCCATGCCAATATTTGGAACTTATATGAAAAATGCGCTAAGTGATACATCATTGGTTAAAGTGCAACAAATTTGGGAAGCACCAAAACAACCTTTAAGCGTAGAAATTAATTGCGATAGTTACGAAACCAACGATCCTAAAAAGTTGGAGTTAATTGAAGAATAATGGCAATTGAAACTGGACTTTACAAACATTACAAGGGTAATTTGTATGAAGTGATTGGCATTGCCCACCACAGCGAAACATTAGAAGAGCTAGTTGTATACAAAGCATTGTATGATACTCCTGATTTTGGTTCTGGTGCTATTTGGGTTAGACCATTGGTTATGTTTGAAGAAGTTGTTCTGGTTGATGGAAGAGAAGTTAAACGGTTTGAGAAGTTTGATACATTATAGGTGCGAAGACCTATTGAAATCTTAAACACAGTATATTTTATGGTGATTGTGTGAAATGAGATGACCTATTTTTCTTCATCACGTGAGGATAATTTATTGGTCATTATGTATAAAAAAGGCTTTGCAAGATGATGTATTTGTATTGCATCAGGGCAAAAAATCATAGCTCATTTGCGGCAGCAGCAATGCCTGAATTGTCTTGCAAATTCATGCAATTAAAATGTGCTTTAGGACAAGCATTAAATCCTATTTTAGAACAAGGCCTGCAAGCTAAATGGGGTACTTCAAACACCTTATTGGTGATATTATAATTTCCGTAATAAGGAGTCATGCCAAAGTCCGGAACGGTATTTCCCCAAATGGAGATGATTGGCTTTTTAAACGCTGCTGCAATATGCATTAAACCGGTGTCGTGGGTAATTACTTTTTGAGCTTGTTTTACAACCCATGCCGATTGATGCAAGGATAATTTACCTGATAAATTAATCACGTGTGAACCACTTTTTTCAATAATTTCATTACCTGTGTTTTCATCTTCTTTGCCACCTAGTAAAATTACTTTGGTGTTAATTTGTTTACATACCTCAATTAACTTTTGGGTAGGTAAACGTTTGGTGCTGTACTGCGCACCTATTGCAACAGCAATGTAAGGTTTTGAGGTAAGTTGTTTTACTTCATCACTTAAAGTAACATCATCAGGAATAAAATAATCCAATCCTTGGCCATCGTTAGTTACACCAAAACTTTCTAAAGTATCTAAATACCTGTTAACAATATGTACTTGTGGTAATGTATTTGATTTTAAGTTTACCAATTGTGCCTTTTCTGTATTCAGTTTATCAAAACTAAAAGAAGGGACATTTAGAACACTTTTAATGATACGTGTACGCAGGTTGTTGTGTAAATCAATGATGTAATCAAATCCCAAATGCTTTAGCTCCATCGTTTTTTGTAACAACGTCTTATCCAACACATGTACTTTTGTGATGTAAGGATTATTTGCTAAAATGTTTTCAAAAGCAGGCTTGGTAAGATAATGTATTTCGGCATTGGGGTATTGTAGTTTTAAACAACGCAATACCGGAGTGGTTAATACAATATCTCCAATGGAACTAAAACGTAAAATTAAAAATTTTGTTTGCATTAGTTAGGTTTACGTTGGCTAAAATACAAATCAATTTCGTATAACGACAATGCGTTAAAACACATTTCTTTACTTAAGCCTCCTTTGCGGGCCACACATACACCAAAGTGCATGTCGTGGTAACCTTTGGTATGGTGTGCATCTGGATTAATGCTTAATTTAACTCCTTTATTTAATGCATAATCAATATGTCGCCAATCTAAATCTAATCGATAAGGGTGTGCGTTAATTTCAATCACCACACCATTTGCTGCACATGCATCAATCATTTTTTTATGGTCTACAGGATAACCTTCGCGCATCAACAATAATCTTCCTGTTGGGTGACCAAGTATAGTAGTGTATGGATTTTCGATGGCACGCAATAACCTGCTCATGGCTTTTTCTTCGGTCATTTTTAAATTGCTGTGCACACTGGCCACTATAAAATCAAATGTTTTCCAAATCGACTCATCATAATCCAAACTACCATCACCCAAAATATCGCACTCTATGCCTTTAAATATTTTAAACGGGCCAAGCTTGTTATTCAATACATCAATTTCACAGTGTTGTTTTTCTATTTCTTCTTCAGTTAAACCACCTGCATATTGTGCTGCTTTACTATGGTCGCAGATGCCTAAATATTCGTAACCCAACTGTTTGGCATAAACAGCCATTTCTTCCAAGGTGTTCAATCCATCGGAATAGGTGCTATGGTTGTGTAAAATACCTTTTAAATCACGTAACTCAATTAACTGAGGCAATGTGTTTGCATGTGCCAATTCCACTTCATTAAAACCTTCGCGCATTTCGGGTTCAATGTAACTTAATCCAATTGATGTATAAATATCTTCTTCAGATGTTGCCTCTGATATATTAGGCAAACGTTGTTGCTGTTTTAACTTTTGCATGTGCGCAGCACTTGCTGTGGTTTCAAATAAGGTGTTATAAAACTCATCATGGCTGCAACAATAAATTTTTATGGGTATGGTTTGGTTGAAACGGAAAGTAATTTCCGTGCCATTTAAAACCAATTCTTCAGGGTTAATCCTTTCACTAATGTATGAAGCGAAATCGTTTTCATCGCCCAAAATAGATACACAATATTCTACTTCATCCAATACCTCACACTTGCGCCTAATGGCACCTGTTAAACTAAAATTGGTGATGCCATCAAACTCGTTTAAGGCATCAAATAATTCGTTGGCTAATTGTTCTAATTTGGCGTAGTGAAATTTATGTGCATTGGCAAATAAAAACTCAATACTTTGTTTTACGCTATCTTGTGTTTTTTGTCCGAAACCTTTGGCTTGTGCCAAACGGTTTTCGTTGCATGCGTAAAGCAACTCACCTGGACTTTCAATACCTAAGTTATTCCAGATGTAAGCAATTTTTTTAGGACCAATTCCTTTAACCGCAAATAGTTGTTGCACACCAATTGGTGTGTTTTTCTCTAATTCATCTAACTCGTCAAAAGTGCCGGTTGTAGTTAATTGAAACACTTTAGTTGCCAAACTTTTACCTATACCATCATTTTTTTCAAGTTCTGCTAAAGTTTTACCCTTAAGTGGATCAAGTATTTTATCTATACGATAAGATGCTGATGCATAAGTTTTTATTTTAAACGGATTAATATTGTGTAATTCGCTTAATTCGGCATACCATTTTAATTTTTCGGCTATTTGCGCGTTGGTCATGGTTCAAAAATACCACCAATTGCTTTTACTTTTCAGGTTACTAAAAAATATATTTTAAAGGCGTATGCTGATGATATTTTAAACTAACTTCTAGCCAAAAAGCTGATTGTACTGAATTGGAAGTTAAATCGATTTAAGTGTTGAAGAATTATAAGTTTAAAAATATCTGATTAATTCAGAATTGCGGTTTTTTTTAATTTTTTGTCATATAAAACCAAAATAATGATTTGTTAAGCTTAATCTTACATTACTTGATCTATTCATTGAACTATATTTTGGCAATGGTCATTTCATTGTTTTTTAGTTTGCTGGTCTCTAATTGTGGTTTAATGATTTGTTTAATTTCTTCGGCTAAAGCACTAATCAAACGTTTTTTGGCAAATGGCCTATAATATACCAAGCTAATTTCCCTTACTGGGTAAGGTGCAATAAAATCTTTGGTAAGCCTTTTACGTTCTTCGGGTAAATCCTTGTAATACAATTCTGGGATTAAGGTTATTCCTTTCATTTCATCAACAATGTTTAATAAACTATCGAACGAACTTGGCGTAAAACTTAAGTTGGTATTCATTTTTTTTAAGTTCAACGAACACACATCAATAATTTGGTCTGTTAGGCAATTGCCTTCTTCAAGCAGCCATATTTTTTCATCAGAAATGTCTTTAGGGCTCTTGTATTTTCTTATCCGTTGTACAGATGGTCCGTAAGCCATTAGTTTCTCGTAATACAAAATATCTTCTTCTATATCATCATTATTTAATGGTGTAGAAACAATACCAACATCAATTTCATTTGTTCTTAGTTTGTTGATGATATTTTTGGTGGTAATTTCTTCAATAGCTAATTTTAACTGAGGGTATTTTGCTAAAATTATAGGTAAAATCCTGTGCAGTAAATTCCCGGCTACGGTTGGTATTATGCCTATTTTTAAGTTTCCTACTATGTTTAACTTTAGTTCGTCAGCAAGTTGTTTTATTCTTTTGCTGTGCCTCAATACAATTTGTGCCTCATTAATGATTTCGCGACCACAATCGGTAGTTATGATGGGATTCCCTTTTCTATCAAAAATGGGTAGGTCTAATTCGATTTCCAACCTTTTTACCATCGTACTGAGTGTGGCTTGTGTTATAAAACAAGCTTCAGCAGCTCTGCTAAAACTTTTATATTTGTCAAGGGCCACTATGTATTCCAATTGTTGAATGTTCATATTGTTTAACTATTGATGTTGTCAATAATAGGTATAAATATTATTTTCTTTTTCAATAGTATATTATAACCCAACTTCGTAAGGTAATCTTTACATAAGCTTAATTTATTATGAAATTATTAAAACAGGTTTATGATTTACTTTTTAACAATAAAACTTTGTTGCACATCAACATAATCAATATAAACATGAAGTGTTGTTGCTTTTTATTAGCTTAAAGTAAAACAAACACAAAACAACAAACCAAACACATAATTATGAAAAGAACATTAACAATTTTTGGAATTTTATTTGCACTATCTGCTGTGGCTCAAGAAACCAAAAAGGTTCAGGAGTCCAACTCCAAAACTGAAACTACGCAGTACCGAGAGGCTGCAATAAAAGTTCAAACCAATAAAGACTGGTGGCCTAATCAGTTAAATATAGATTTATTGAGACAAAATTCAGAAAAGTCTGATCCAATGGGAGCAGAGTTTGATTACCTAAAAGCATTCAGCACCCTCGATTATTTCGCATTAAAAAAGGACATTGCTAAAGTGCTTACTGAGTCTCAACCATGGTGGCCTGCAGATTTTGGAAACTATGGTCCGTTTTTTATACGCATGTCTTGGCACAGTGCCGGAACATACCGTTCAGGAGATGGAAGAGGTGGTTCACGTTCAGGACAACAGCGTTTTGCACCACAAAACAGTTGGCCTGACAACACTAACTTAGATAAGGCTAGAAGGTTATTATGGCCGATTAAACAAAAGTACGGTAACAAAATTTCATGGGCTGATTTGTTCATTTTAACTGGAAATGTTGCACTTGAAAACATGGGCTTTAAAACTTATGGATTTTCTGCTGGAAGGATTGATGTTTGGGAACCAGCCAAAGATGTTTATTGGGGTTCAGAAAAAAAATGGTTAGAAGCAAACAGAACTGATGCTGATGGTAAGTTAGAGCGTCCATTGGCTGCAGTACAAATGGGTCTTATCTATGTTAACCCTGAGGGTAAAAACGGAAATCCTGATCCTATTGAGTCGGCTAAAGATATTCGCGAGACATTTAAACGTATGGGGATGAATGACGAAGAAACTGTGGCATTAATTGCGGGCGGTCATACATTTGGAAAAACACATGGTAAAGGTCCTGCCTCTAAAGTAGGTCCAGCACCTGAAGCAGCAGGGATTGAAGAACAAGGTCTTGGATGGAAAAGCACACACGGTACCGGTGTTGGTAAAGATGCCATTACTTCTGGATTAGAAGTTACATGGACATCAACGCCCATTAAATGGGGATTAGGTTATTTAAAATTATTATACGGATACGAGTGGGAGTTAACTAAAAGCCCGGCTGCAGCTCACCAATGGGTGGCTAAAAATGCAAAAGCAATCATCCCAGATGCATTTGATTCAACTCAAAAACAATTACCTACCATGCTTACCACTGATTTATCGTTACGTTTTGATCCTGCTTATGATGTGATATCAAGAAAGTTTATGGGAAATCCTGAACTTTTTGCTGAAGCTTTTGCAAAAGCCTGGTTTAAGTTAACACACCGCGATATGGGACCTAAATCTACTTACATCGGCCCTGAGGCTCCAAAAGCAGATTTAATCTGGCAAGACCCAACTCCTGTAGCAAATTATAAACCAATTGATGCCAACGAAATCAGCATGTTGGAGGATAAAATATTGAAATCAGGTTTAACTGTAACCGAAATGGTAAGTACTGCTTGGGCATCAGCATCAACCTATCGTCATTCTGATAGAAGAGGTGGAGCTAATGGTGCTAGAATTAGATTAGCGCCTCAGCGCACTTGGGAAGTAAACAATCCAAAGCAGCTGGAAAAAGTACTAGCGGTGTTAGAAAAAATACAAAAGGAGTTTAACGACAAAAACAAAGACAAGAAAGTTTCTTTAGCCGACTTAATTGTATTAGCTGGTGGTGTAGGTATTGAAAAGGCAGCAAAAAATGCAGGGTTTACAACCAAAGTGCCATTTACTTCGGGAAGAACAGATGCAACCCAAGAGCAAACAGATGTAGCATCATTTTCGTTATTAGAGCCAATGGCCGATGGGTTTAGAAACTACCAAAAAACAAGATACACTTTAAGTACTGAGCAGTTATTGGTTGATAAGGCTCAGCTTTTAACATTAACTCCTCCAGAACTAACAGTACTTGTTGGTGGCATGAGAGCTATTGGTGCAAACTATGATAACTCAAATACCGGATTATTGGTGGCAAAAAATGAAAAATTAAGCAACGAGTTTTTTGTTAACCTATTAAGTATGCAATACGAATGGAAACCTGTTGACGAAACCAAAGAATTATTTGCGGGTAATGACAGACAAAGCGGAGACAAAAAGTGGACAGCATCGAGAGCGGATTTAATTTTCGGCTCAAACGCTGAATTAAGAGCATTGGCGGAAGTATACGCAAGCAACGATGCGAATGAAAAATTCGTAAAAGATTTTGTGGCTGCTTGGACTAAAGTGATGAACCTTGATAGGTTCGATTTAGGAAAGTAGTAGACAATTAATGATTTTAAAAATGGGAGTAACTTTTAAAGATACTCCCGTTTTTTTTTAGGTTGTTTACCTGACATGTTTGTTTATGAAATAAAGTTTACCACTTGAGTTGATGCAAGAACAATAGCTCGACTCCCCACTTTAACGGATCAAGATTGGGTGATTTTATAAAGAATACAAATTCACTTAGGTTTATTGTCACTCAGAATAATAAATATGCAATATCTTACTAATGGGTGGTGCTTTTTACCATTTTACCCGAAGTCCATTGTTCGGTGCGTATCAATTTACCTTTGTTATTGTAGTGTTTCCAAGTGCCTGTTGGGGTTCCTCTTTCGTAAATGCCACTGCATTCTAGATTGCCATTTTCAAAGTATTTAGTATACGGACCAGTCTTTATCAAAATCATGGTATCACGGCTATTGCCTTTGTTATCTGTAAATATTTTAATTTCTTGTGTGTGGTGAAAAATCTCTTTTACTTTTTTATTACTTAAAGAATCGTAGTAGAAAAAGGTTTTTCCGTTTTCATCATCAATAACTTGTGCTCTAACGCCAATACTTGTAAGGCCTGCTGCACATAATGCCAAAAATAGTTTTTTCATGTATTTAAAAAAGTGTTTGTATTATTCTAAGTCATATTGCTTAATTTTTCGGTATAAAGTACGTTCGCTAATACCCAACTCTTGTGCTGCTTTTTTTCTGCGACCGTTGTATTTGTTCAACGCCTTTTTAATTAACTCAATTTCTTTGTCTTCAATAGATAATGATTCAGGAACAGGTTCTACATTATTTAATTCAATAACCTGGTTAGCGTTCTGGTTATGGGCCATCTGCATAGGTTGCTGGTTAATGTTTGGATGGTAAAATGTTGGGGTTTTTGTTACCATTGAAGTGTTATCTGTAACTTGGTTTACGCCCATACCATCTGGTGTATTCCCACCTTGTATCATACCAAAAACAATACTTTTTAAATCGTTCATGTCTTTACGCATATCATAAAGTACTTTGTAAAAAATATCACGTTCGCTCATGCCTTGGTCAACATTGGCACCCATAAGCATAGGCAATATCTGGCGTTCTGCAGGTAATATGCGTTTCAGCTCACTTGCGTTAACAATTTTATCTTCGTCAAGTACACTTAATTGTTCTGCAATATTTTTAAGCTGACGAATGTTTCCTGGCCAAGTGTAGTTTATGATCATTTGTGCCGCATCGGGCTCTAGTGTTACAATTTTAGAACGGTATTTTTCCGAAAAATCTGCTGCAAATTTTCTAAACAATAAATGAATATCTTCTTTACGATCACGCAAAGGTGGAACCTTTATAGGTACTGTGCTTAAACGATAGTATAAGTCTTCGCGAAACTTATCGCGCGCAGCCAATTCAAGTAAATCTTTATTACTTGCCGCAACAACCCTTACATCTGTTTTTTGTGTTTTTGATGAACCCACTTTAATAAACTCACCACTCTCTAAAACACGTAATAAACGTGCCTGAGTTTCTAAGGGAAGTTCTCCCACTTCATCTAAAAATATGGTACCACCATTCACGGTTTCAAAGTATCCTTTACGCGTATCGTGTGCTCCAGTAAATGATCCTTTTTCGTGGCCAAATAACTCAGAGTCGATGGTTCCTTCGGGAATAGCGCCACAGTTTACAGCAATAAAGTTTCCATGTTTACGGTTGCTTAAAGCATGTATAATTTTACTGAAAGCCTCTTTACCCACACCACTTTCACCGTTAATTAAAACAGAAATATCGGTTGGTGCTACTTTAACTGCAGTTTCTAAAGCAATATTCAGTAGGGGAGAGTTGCCTATAATTTCAAATCGTTGTTTTATATCTTGTATGTTCATCGCTAAAATGATTTAAAAGTATCAACCACCTTCCCAAACAAGCTGGTCATGGTTGAGCGTTCTATTTTTACATTTACGTAGTCGCCAATTTTATACGCTTCGCCAACGGGGAAAACCACCAATTGATTTTGGTCGTTGCGGCCTTTAAAATCATCATTTGATTTTTTAGAATAACCATCAATTAATACCTTATAGGTTTTACCAATATAATCTAATTTTTTATTCAAACTGATGCTGTTTTGCAACTCCACCAACTCTGCAAGTCTACGGCCTTTCGTATCAGCAGGAACATCATCTGCATATTTCCTTGCAGCCAAAGTTCCTGGGCGCTCACTGTAGGCATACATAAATGCAAACTCAAATTGTGCATTTCTAAACATATTCAAAGTATCCTGAAACTCCTCTTCCGTTTCGGTGCAAAAACCTACAATTGCATCTGTGCTAATGCCAACTTCAGGTAGTATAGATCTAATGGTTTTAAGTCTTTCGCTAAACCATGTTGTATCATAAGTTCGGTTCATTAACTTAAGTACACGGCTGTTGCCGCTTTGTAAAGGGTAATGTATATAATTACATATGTTGTCGTACTTTTTCATGGTATAAAGTACTTCATCCGTTATATCTTTAGGGTGCGAAGAAGAAAAACGGATGCGCAATTCAGGCGAAATTAAAGCAACTTTTTCTAGCAATTGGGCAAAGTTGCACAAGGTTTCACCGGCTTCATTTTGCCATTTGTACGAGTCAACATTTTGGCCTAATAAAGTTACTTCTTTATATCCTTGATTTAACAATTCAGTGGCTTCACGTATAATGCTTTCTGGCTCACGGCTGCGCTCGCGGCCGCGGGTAAATGGAACTACACAAAACGAACACATGTTATCGCATCCACGCATAATACTTACAAAAGCATTTACTCCATTGCTGCTTAAACGCACGGGAGTAATTTCTGCATAAGTTTCCTCACGGCTCAATAAAACGTTAACCGCCTTTTGTCCGGCTTCTACTTGTTGTATTAATTTAGGAATATCGCGGTAGGCATCCGGTCCTACAACAATATCTACCAATTGGTCTTGCTCTAATAATTTTGATTTTAAACGCTCGGCCATACAACCCATAACACCCACGATCATTCCTGGGTTTTTACGCTTGTTGCCTTTCATTTCTTTTAATCGGCCCCAAATTTTTGCTTCGGCATTATCACGAATGGCACAGGTGTTTAAAAATACCACATCAGCTTTCAATGGATCATCGGTTGTGGTAAAACCTTCTCCCTGCATTATGCTGGCCATCACCTCGCTATCTGCAAGGTTCATGGCGCAACCGTATGTTTCAATATATAGCTTTCTTTTAGCTGTTTCTGTCTGGTTATCGGCTACTAATCCTCTCATTTGTCTTAAAATTGTCGAGGTGCAAATATAATAGAATTTGTGACAGAGTGGCAGAGGTTTTTGGGCTAAATTAGAAGGCATCATTAATTTAAAAGCTAAATATACGCGTTAACCTGAAACACTACCTCTTTCTGGTTTGGATGTGTTTCTTTATTATTGCACCATGAAAGTACTTGTTACAGGAAGTAATGGCTTGTTGGGACAAAAACTAACCGACTATTACAAGACACGCGCAGATATTGAGTTGATTGCTACAGCAAGAGGTGCTGATAGGTATGCAGATAAAACTGGATACACTTACCAAACTTTGGATATTACCAATGAAACGGAAGTAAAAACGGTTTTAGAGAAATGCAAACCAGATGTGGTAATTAATACCGCTGCTATGACCAATGTTGATGCTTGCGAATCTGACCATGAAGGTTGTGATGCCTTAAATGTGCATGCTGTAAAGCATTTGGTTGATGCCTGTAATCAATATCAAGTGCACTTGGTGCATCTTTCAACCGATTTTATTTTTGATGGAACACATGGTCCGGTTTTGGAAACTGAAGTGCCTAAGCCATTAAGTTATTATGGCGAAAGCAAACTAAAAGCTGAGCAAATTATGCAAGCCGATAGTAATAGTTGGGCTATACTTCGAACGGTGCTCGTTTATGGTGTGGTAAATGATATGAGCCGTAGCAATATTGTATTGTGGGCTAAAACCAATTTAGAGCAAGGCAAAACATTAAATGTAGTAGGCGATCAATTTCGTACCCCAACCCTTGCCGAAGACCTAGCGCAAGGTTGTGCGTTGGCAGCAGATAAAAAAGCACAAGGTATTTACAACATCAGCGGCAGCGATTTTATGAGTGTGTTTGATTTGGTGTACCGTGTGGCTGCATACTTTAACCTAGATAAAAGTTTACTAAACTTAAGCACTAGCGAAGGTATCAAACAGCCGGCTAAACGTCCGCCAATTACAGGCTTTATTATTGATAAAGCCACAAAAGAATTGGGCTATAAGTCACATACGTTTGAACAAGGTTTGGCTATAGTAGCCCAACAATTATCAGAAACTTCTCCCAAATAATTCTCCATAAATTGCGCATCTTTGCCATATGATTTTACAAGCAACCAGTTGGGGTGATAATTTTTGGATTTGGATGGCCACTGAAACTTTTTTTGGAATCTTCGTAGCAATATTGCTATATTACTTCTTTATTAGAAGATTCCAAAAAGAACGCGATGAAAGGGATAAAAAGAGCTAGCCACTTTTTAAAACAATACTTCGTATACAGCAAAAGTGAGCGTAAAGGCATATATGCCTTATTAATTTTAATTGCCTTTGCATTGTTTGTGCCCGTTTTGTACAAGCAGTTGTTTCCACCTCAACCCATAGATTTCTCTATAACCACAATTCCGTTTGCAAAAGAAACTCTTGAGCCGTATGCTGCTGATTCATTCGCGCAATCCAATAAGAGCGCAATTCAATTATTTCATTTTAATCCCAATACTGTCGATTCGGCTACCTTGGTTAGCTTAGGCTTTGCAAGTAAAACGGCTCGTAGTATTACCAATTACCGCAACAAGGGTGGTAAGTTTAAAAAGCCAGAAGATTTGTATCGCATTTTTAATGTTGATAGTAATCTGATATCAAACCTTTTGCCATATGTGCAGATTGATGCAGAAGGAGCTGAATCACAAATTGACTTCAAGAAAAACAATTACCCAAATAAAGAACGAAAAGCTTTTGTGCCCGTTGAGTTAAATACAGCCGACTCTTTACAATTGGTAAGTTTATATAGAATTGGTCCAAAAATGGCATCAAAAATAATTGACTACCGCAACCGTATTGGTGGTTTTTTTAGGGTTGAACAACTAACAGAGATTTGGGGTATTGATGAGTTCTTATTAGAAGAACTAAATGGAAAGATTTATGTTGATGTAAGTAAAGTAAAATATTTACCCATTAACACCATAACATACGATGAGTTAAAATTAAATCCTTATTTACGTTTTAAAATAGCCTCCGCAATTATCAATTACCGCAAGCACCATGGTGATTTTAAGCGAGTAGAGGATTTAAAGCAGGTTATACTTTTGCCCGATAGCACCTACCAGAAGTTATTACCTTACATCATATTAAAATAAATTTTTAATAATAAAACGTGCTTCGCAGATAGGTTGCGAAGTGGGATGCGTTACTTTGTAGCATCAAATTGAAAATAGTTGCTAAAAAATTTAGCAAAAAATTGTTTTTAGGTTTGAATGGTTGAAATTCGAAAAATAATTAACAGAAAAACTAATAACAAATTATATGAGCGCAGACAACAAAGAAAAATTAAAAGCCCTTCAATTAACTATTGATAAGCTTGAAAAAACTTATGGTAAAGGCACCATCATGAGACTTGATGGTGGCACAGTGGAAGGTGTAGAGTCAATATCAACTGGTTCGTTAGGGCTTGATATTGCATTAGGAATTGGTGGTTTCCCTACTGGGCGTATTATAGAAATTTATGGTCCGGAATCTTCAGGTAAAACTACCTTGGCACAACACGCCATTGCACAAGTGCAGAAAAAAGGTGGCATGGCTGCATTTATTGATGCTGAACATGCTTTTGATAAAGGATATGCTCAAAAATTGGGTATTGACGTGGACAATTTATTAATCTCTCAGCCTGATGATGGGGAACAAGCATTAGAGATTGCTGATGCATTAATTCGTTCGGGTGCGATTGATATTATTGTAATTGACTCGGTGGCTGCATTGGTTCCTAAAGCCGAAATTGAAGGTGATATGGGTGATAGTAAAATGGGTTTACAAGCCCGTTTAATGAGTCAGGCTTTACGTAAATTGACAGGTACCATTAACAAAACAGGTTGTATTTGTATTTTTATTAACCAGTTGCGTGAAAAAATTGGTGTAATGTTTGGCAACCCTGAAACCACTACTGGTGGTAATGCATTGAAGTTCTACGCTTCTGTGCGTTTAGATATTCGTAGAATTGGCCAGATAAAAGAAGGTAATGACATTGTAGGTAACCGAACCAAAGTTAAAGTGGTTAAAAACAAAGTAGCACCTCCATTTCGTACGGTAGAGTTTGATATCATTTATGGTGAAGGAATTTCTAAAGTAGGGGAGATTGTAGATTTGGGCAGTGAGATGGAAATTGTGAAGAAAAGCGGGTCGTGGTTTAGTTATGGAGACACTAAATTAGGTCAAGGTCGCGAGGCAGTTAAGCAATTGTTTTTAGACAATCCCGAATTAGCTGATGAAATTGAAGCTAAAGTAAAAGAAAAAGCATTTGCAGGAACCTTTACTGGTAAGGTTGAAATAGGAGAATAACTCGCTCAATAGTTATAGTTTACCGGTTTTGATTTTGTTAAAACCTACAAAATGCCTCAGCAAAAGCTGGGGCATTTTTGTAGCATTGTTTTAAATAAGAAGTCCCGCGCAGCAAAGCTGCGCGGGACTTCTTATAATCGAATGATTTATTGTTTCAACACCACCTGTTTCAATTCTTCATAATCAATTCCCATGTGCGATTCATTGTATACACAATCGCCCTTTTTTATTACTAATACTTGTGGCGATTGATGCTCAATTTCGTAATGATCAGCAACGGCATTTGATGTGGTTCGGTTTGCAATTAGATCTAAATAATAGGCCTGCACTTCTTCCATTTCATTTTCATTCCAGCTACGTTCTAAACGAGCTAATGCTGCCGAACTAATGCTGCAGCGGGTACTGTGTTTAAACAAAATAACTGGAGCTTGATGAGATTGTACATCAATATCAACCAATTGCTCAATTTGCGCTATCTTTTTCCAGTTCATGATGGTTTATTATGCCTGAGCAGGTGCGTGTTTTGCGGCTAAATAACGTTCGGCATCTAATGCAGCCATACAGCCTGATCCAGCTGCTGTAACGGCTTGACGGTATATTTTATCTTGTGCGTCACCACAGGCAAATACACCTTCAATATTTGTTTTACTGCTACCCGGAATGGTTTTAATGTAACCAGTTTCGTCCATATCAATAAATGCTTTAAATACATCGGTGTTTGGTTTATGGCCAATTGCCACGAAGAATCCTTGTATCACATATTCTGTTTTTTCGCCTGTAACAGTGTTTTTAATGCGCATACCTTCTACTTTCTTATCACCCAGAATTTCATCGGTTTCACTGTTAAACAATACCTCAATATTTGGTGTATTTAGTACACGGTGTTGCATAGCTTTTGATGCTCGGAACTCATCCCTGCGCACAATCATGGTTACTTTGTTGCAAATTTTTGCCAAGTAACTTGCTTCTTCGCAAGCCGTATCACCTGCACCAACGATAGCTACGTCTTTACCCCTAAAAAAGAAACCATCGCAAACGGCACAAGCAGAAACCCCGTAACCGTTTAGTTTTTCTTCGCTAGGTATCCCTAACCACTTTGCTGATGCACCTGTAGATATGATGATAGTATCTGCCGTAATTTCATTCTTTTCGTCAACAATTACTTTATAGGGCGGTTTACCACTAAAGTCAACAGCAGTAACCATTCCGTAACGCACGTCCGAACCTAACCGTTCAGCTTGTTTACGGAAATTTTCCATCATTTCAGGCCCCATAATGCCATCTGGGTAGCCAGGGTAGTTTTCTACATCTGTGGTAATGGTTAACTGTCCGCCTGGCTGCATACCAGCGTATACAACAGGTTTCATATCGGCACGAGCAGCATAAATAGCAGCAGTATAACCTGCAGGTCCGCTACCAATAATCAAGCACTCTAAGTGTTCGGTGTTATTTGTTGTCATTGTGTTATTTTTTAAAATTCGTAAACAAAGGTAAGGTTAAATCCATCAACCGCTATCCATCATTTTCCAACAATAATGATACGCTGATAAGCATCATAAGTCTCAATTATATGACATTTGGTGGAGGACTTATTTATGTTTGGTGTAATTAATTATTCTGTCTCGTAAATAATTAAACCTGTTCTTAATTTTGGTTCAATCCAGGTAGATTTTGGTGGCATAATTAAGTTATTTTCGGCTACGGCCCTTACTTCCTCAACTGTGGTTTTGTATAAAGTAATAGCCAAGTCAAACTCTTTATTATCTATGGTTTCTTGCAATGTTAAAATACCTTTACTTCCATCTAAAAACGATAAACGTTTGTCTGTTTTACTGTCTTTTATTTGAAAAATATGTTTTAGTAAAAATTCCTCTACTATACTTACATCTAGGTTGGCTAGCACGCCATCGAGTGTTGATGCAATTTCTGGTTTAAGTTTTAGTAAATAGGCGGTATGGTTAAAATACAAACCAAATTCTCTGGATTTTAGTGGTTGAACCGGTATATTGCCGCTCGGTATGACCTCGAAATATGATGCTACACGAGCTATAAAATCAGCCGTATTTACTACTTCATCTTTAACCAAACGGTGGTATTCGAATATGTGCAGTTTAGATGCAGGTATTAAACATACCGGGAAATAATTAAAAAATTCTTCTCCGTTGTATAAAGGTTCTGCCGTTCTCTTATAGTCGCAGTATGCTGCAGATCCTGCGCTACGATGATGTCCATCAGCAATATATAAGTATGGTATTTGTTCAAATTCTTCTCGTATGGTATCTATATCTTCCTTTTTATTTACTACCCAAAGGTTGTGTTTTAATTGATCGGCACTAATAAAGTTGTATTCTGGAACATGGTTTTCTATGTAATGTTCCATCAATGCATCTATTTTGCCTGAGTCTTGATAGGTTAATAATACTGGATTACCTAACTGTTTAAACCAACGAATATGATCAGCTAATTCATTTTGTTTTTCAGTGAGCGTACTCTCATGTTTTAGAATGATATTATTATTGTAATCATCAACGCTAGCTGCAGCAATAATTCCCGTATAGGCGTTGCTTCCTTTAATAACACGGTAAATATAATATGATTCCTTTTCGTCTTTAATAAACCAACCTTCTTCTTTAAATTTAGCCAAATAATCTAACCCAATTGGAAAATGTTTTTCCGGATTTTTCTTTTCGTTTTTAAAATGCAAATAAGGCTTAACTACATGCAAATAACTATATGGGTTGCTTTGTAGTTCTTGGAATGATTTTTCTCTATTGCCCGAATCGTAGGATGGAGCGGATACTTGTGCTACTTTATCGCGCGAAGGACGTAATGCTTTAAAAGGTTTTACTATTGCCATGTTTCGATTTTATTCAGCTTTAAATCTTGTTTGCGAATTAATGGTTATTTTTTTAATAATACTTATTCAATGCATATTATTGAAACTACCGCACAAAAAAAGCACAAAATAATTTGTGCTTTTTTTGAAATCTACATTTAGTATGTTAGTTCTTAAAAAACTCAATCACTTTTTCTGCTAACTCAATTCCAATACGGTTTTGGGCTTCCACAGTGCTCCCGCCAACATGGGGACTTAAGCTAATATGGTTGTGTTGTAGAACATCCATGTTTATTGGGGGTTCTATTTCAAAAACATCTAAACCTGCAAATGCAACTTGTTTAGCATTTAATGCAACCAATAAATCTGTTTCACTAATTACACCACCCCGCGAGCAATTAATTAGGCCAACACCTTTTTTCATTTTGGCCAATTTAGTAGCATCAACAATTGCTTTATCTCCCTCATTAAAAGGTACATGGAAAGTAATAAAATCAGAGTGTGTAATTACAGACTCTTCACTGACTGTATTTATGCTAACTTTTATACGTGAGTTTTGACCTAAAGCAGGTAAATCTAGGCTGAGGTCAACACAAGTTACATAGGGGTCGAAAGCTAAAACCTTCATGCCCAAACCTATCGCAATTTTAGCTACCTCTTGTCCAATTCGTCCGAAGCCATAAACACCCATGGTTTTACCTTGTAATTCTATACCGTTGCTTGCAATTTTCTTTAAGTTGCCAAATTCGGTATCACCATTTATGGGCATTACTCGGTTGGTTAATTGTAAAAAACGCGAGCCACTAAATATATGAGCAAATACAAGCTCTGCTACTGATACACTTGAAGACGCTGGAGTATTAATTACCGTAATACCTTTGTTTTTAGCATAGGCCACATCGATGTTATCCAATCCTACACCACCTCTGCCTATTAATTTTAAATTAGGGCAAGCATCTATTAAATCTTTACGGACTTTGGTAGCACTGCGAACTAAAATAGCATCATAGTTATTAAGTTCTATGGCCAAGTTTTCTTGTTCTATTTTATTCGTTTCGACAACAAATCCAGCTGTTTCTAGAATCTTTTTGCCATTGGCATCAATGCCATCGTTTGCTAATATTTTTATCATTTATGTTTCTTATTCTAAATATAGATCAATTAAGCTTTCAATTTTTCAAACTCTTGCATGGCATTAACTAATACTTGTACACTCTCAATTTCTAGAGCATTGTACAAGCTTGCGCGCAATCCGCCCACAGAACGGTGCCCTTTCAGTCCTACTAGGTTTTTAGCCTCACAGAATTTTATAAACTCAGTTTCAAATTCAGTATTGTTTAATACAAAGTTAACATTCATGCGGCTGCGGTCTTCTTTCGCTACAGTTCCTGAAAACAAGGTATTTCGGTCAATCTCGGTGTAAAGTAAATTAGCTTTTGAAATGTTTAGGTTCTCCATGGCTTCTATACCAATTGCTTTAATCCAACGTAGGGTATGCATACAAACAAAAATTGCAAATACACTTGGTGTATTATACATACTTCCATTTTCAATATGTACCGCATAATCAAGCATGGTTGGTATTTTCTTTGTACCCCGTGTTTCTAAAAAAGATTTTTTAATGATTACTAATGTAGTTCCTGCTGGGCCCATATTTTTTTGTGCACCCGCATAAATCATATCAAATTTAGTGGCATCAAACGGACGACTAAAAATGTCTGAACTCATATCACAAACTAAAGGAACACCATTTGTTTCAGGAAAATTAAACATCTCGGTACCGTATATAGTATTATTGCTTGTGCAATGAAAATATTTTGCCTCAGAAGGAATTGTATAACCTTTTGGTAAATAGCTGAAATTTTTGTCTTCGCTACTTGCTACCACATTAACGTTACCAAATAATTTAGCTTCTTTAATTGCTCTAGAAGCCCAAACACCCGTATTGGTATAAACGGCAGTGTCTCCTTCATTTAACCAGTTCATGGGTATCATATCAAACTGCAAACTAGCCCCTCCTTGTAAAAACAGAACTGCGTAATTGTCGTCAAGTTTTAATATGTCTTTCACCAATTGCGTGGCCTCTGCAACTACGGCTTCGTATTCTTTGCTGCGGTGACTAACTTCGATTAATGATAAACCTGTTCCTGCGAAATCCTGAAGGGCCGCTACTGATGCATCAATTGCTGATTGAGGTAAAATGGCCGGTCCGGCTGAAAAATTGTGAACTTTACTCATAATAATAGTTTAAGGAAACTTAATTTGCTGCGAAATTATAAGTATTAATTCCTAAAAAACTAATTATGCGTTAAATAATTTGTGAATGATTGTTTTCGTTACTTTTGTTATAAATACATTATTGAAGTGATATGAATTTTAAAAATTGGATATTATTGGTGTTTTTTTCTCTATCAATCACAGTATTTGCGCAGCGTAAACTTGAGCAAATAGATCCTGAGAAAAAGGAAGAACAGCAGAAAGCACATCAACAAAAAGAAACTGATAGAGCTTCAAAGCCCCGCTGGACAGAGAACTTTTCATTTGGAGGTAACTTAGGAGGCAATATTTCTAACTTAGGTTCTTTCATTACTGTTCAACCTATGACATTTTATCGGTTTACCGATTTAACATTAGCAGGAGCCGGTCTTACTTATTATTATTGGTCACGCGATTTTCAAACAACTCAAGGTAAAGTTACATTCAGCGATAATGCGTATGGTTTAAATTTATTTGCACGTCAACTATTATTCGAACCGGCTTTTGTACATACAGAATTTATGCCGCTTAACTTTAGCGTTTATGATGTAAACACAAGAGAGAGTAGGAGAGAATGGGTGAGTGCATTTTATGTGGGTGGTGGAGTTAACCAAGCAATATCTGACAGAGCAAGCATGTACATTATGATCTTGTATGATGCTATGCACGATCCAAACAAGAGTTTTCGGAGTTCGCCCTTGGATTTTAGAACTGGCTTTTACTTCTAAAATACATGCAATATCTCGTGTATAAAAATGTTTATCACTTTAGGTTTAAGTGCCAAGGTAAATAAAACACCATATACTGCACCATAAAAATGCGCTTCATGGTTTATGTTATCACTTTGTTTTTTACTCATATAGTAGCTGTAAGCCAGATAAATGGCGCCAAGTAATATTCCAGGTAAGCCTAAAATGCCGTAAAGATATATTTTATTAAAGGGGTTAAATAATATGCTGGTAAATACAATTGCACTCACAGCACCACTTGCTCCTAGTGCATTGTAGCTGCTTGTATTTTGGTATTTATATAGGGTTGATAAGTTTGCGGCAAAAATAGAGGAGATATAAAGCAATAAAAACACCCAATTGCTGTATGTTCCAAAAAAGTGTGAGTAATAATTTTCTACTGCTCTTCCAAAGCTTAGCATCACAAACATATTTACGAATAAGTGTAAAAAATCAGCATGCAGAAAACCACTTGTAACCATGCGGTACCAATCTTTGTGATGTTTTACCAAATAAGGATTAAAGATCAGTTTCGCATGTAAGTTGTGATTATAAAAACAAATCAAACTAATAATTACTGTTGCTAAAATTATGTAAATTGTCATACAGATTTATTTACTTTTGGCCAATGCTTAAAATTGGAATATTATCGGATACGCACGGTTATATACCGCCACAATTATATGATTTTTTTAAGAACTGTGATGAAATTTGGCATGCAGGTGATTGGGGTGATATGCAAACATACTTGCAACTAAAAGCATTTAAACCGCTTAAAACAGTTTGGGGTAATATTGATGATAAGGACTTAAGGGTGGAAATACCCGAATACACTTTGTTTAAAACGGAAGAATTATCTGTATTGATGATACATATTGGTGGTTATCCTGGCAAATACTCACAACGTTGCAGTGAATTGATTAAATCAAATCGACCAGATATCATGGTTTGCGGACATTCTCATGTTTTAAAGGTAATGCGCGACAAAAACTATGGATTGATGCATTTTAACCCCGGAGCATCTGGTATCAAAGGTTTTCATGCGCTTTGTACTGCTATTAGACTGGAAATTGATGGGAAAATAATGCGTAATTTGGAAGTATGGGAAATGCCCAAAAAAACAAGAATTAATGAAGTAGATTTTAGCTAATAACCTGATTTATAAGTACCGTATGCAAAACGTAACTTGCTGATAGCAAACGATAGTACAACCAAAATTAAAATAGGGTTGTCTAGCTTAAAAAAAAAATTTATTTTGCAACATTATAATTATTTCGAATAAGTAGAATATTCAAGCTATGATAAAAAGAATACTTTTAGGAACTAGTGTATTAATAAGTTCGTTTAGCACTTACGCACAAAATGTTAAAGTATGTGGTACAGACCAATACCATGAAGAGCAAAAAGCGTTAAATCCTAATTTAAAAGCTGCTGAGGCCCAGGCTATGGCTGTTTGGAATGCTTACAAAAATTCTGATGAATATAGAATCGCGTTAGGTAAATCTCAAAAGAAATCAGCTGCACCTAAATACATCATTCCAGTTGTTGTTCATATATTTTTTGGTAGCTCAGGTTCGAGTGATAACATTAGTGATGCACAGATTCAAAGCGAAATAGCTACACTAAATAAGAGTTTTAGAAACTTGAACGCTGACACGGTGAATAGAAGAACGGGTGACATCAACGGTGTGCCTTTTGATTTTAAACAAATAGCCGGAGATGCTGAAATTGAGTTTCGTTTGGCACGTAAAGATCCAAACGGTAATTGTACCAATGGTATTGTTCGTATCCAATCTGCTAATTTTGCGGATGGTAACGATAACCTCAAAAAGACCAGTGTTTGGGATACCAAACGCTATTTCAATATGTGGGTTGTGAATAGTATTAATAAAGGTCCAGGATTAGCAGTAGCAGGTTACGCACAGTTTCCGTTTTATGCAGGTGGTGCTTGGTCTGCTTTAACTGATGGAGTAATGTTAATTAACCGGGAGTTTGGAAATATAGGAACCTCAAATCCGGGCCAAACACCAAATGTAACAACAACAACTCACGAAGCTGGTCATTGGTTAGGTTTGTATCATCCATTCCAAGCGCAAGATTCTTGTGAAAGCGAAAATGATGGAGTTGATGACACCCCTCCTACATTTTTTAACCCCACAACTACAGAGCCGCTAAGAAATCGTTGTAATAACCCTAAATTCAATACTTGTAGCAACGACAAATACGCGATTACAATTAGCGATACCATATACACGAACGATACTGCATATACAATTGTTAAAAGAGATTCATTAATCGCTTTGGATAGACCAGATATGCAAGAGAATTTTATGGATTATTTTATTGGTAATTGTGCTAGTAATATGTTTACCAAACAACAAATAGCTCGCATGCACAAGTGTATTGAGTTGTACCGTAGACAGATGATTTCTCAAGAAAATTTGATTACAACTGGTGTTTTAGATCCTGTTATTGCATGCGCACCTACTCCTGCTTTTGGTATTACTGTAAATAATTTGGCTGCCTACGAGCGTCAAGCTTGCGTTGGAACAGCAATTAATTTTGTTGATTTATCTTACAACGGAACAGCAGGAACAGCATTTGATTGGAATTTTGGCGAAGGTGCTAATCCTCAAACATCAACTGCTAAAAACCCTACAGGTGTTTTATATACCAATGCAGGAAATAAAACAATCACCCTAAAAGTTACTAATGCAGCCGGTACAACAACTAAAGTATTTGAAAATGCGCTAGTCATTGCCGCTTCAGAAGCACTAAACAATTCTGCATTTAATTATGATTATCCTACGGTAACCGATGGTTGGATATTTAAAGGAGATGCAATTAGACAGTGGGAAGAAACCTCAAATGGTGTTTACAGTGGCTATAGAGGCATCAAATTGAGAGGTAATAGCAACGCAATGACTGGAACTGCTTATTCTATAGTTTCTCCATCGTTTAATTTTGAAGGCACAACCAATCCTTACATTAAGTTTAATTTTGCTTTTGCGCCTAACATTACTACAGGTACTACCACTTCTTCTGATCAAATGGTTGTTCAATACTCTATTAACTGTGGATTGTATTGGTCAAATTTAAAAACTGTTAGTGGTACTGCCTTACAAACTGTTCCGTCAGCATTGTCATCTTTAGTTAATTTTGTTCCAGTAAATCAAACCCAATGGAAAGAAGTGCTTGTTTCAGGTGCAACCATACCTAAGTCTGCTAACGTACGTTTCCGTATCAACTTCTTTAACGAAGGCGGCAATAACTTGTATATCGATAACCTTTCTTTTGGTAAAAATGTAGGTATTGAAGATTTGAATGCAAATGACATTAGTTTAACGGTATACCCTAATCCTTTCAATACAACAACTCAAATTGGTTATAACCTGCCTTCAGCAGCGCAAACAACTATTGAAGTATACGATTTAATAGGTAAAAAAGTAGCAGACTTGTTAAATGGGAAACAAACTGAAGGGATCCAACAGGTAACTTTTGATAGGACTTCATTTGGATTAACCAATGGGATGTACTTCATTAAAATAAAAGTTGGTGAATCAGTAATAACCCAGAAAGTTTTGGTTAACTAGTTTATTTTTAGATATTATTTAGAAAAAAGCCCGCAATAGCGGGCTTTTTTAGTTTTTTTATTTTGCTATTCAATGGCTTAACTATTTATTTAAAATATATTTTGGAGATTACATCGCTAAACTTACTTTTGCAGAGGAGAGTTGGCAGAGTGGTCGAATGCGGCAGTCTTGAAAACTGTTGACTGTTACAGGTCCGGGGGTTCGAATCCCTCACTCTCCGCCAAAATGCAGGTCATTCGATTTGCATTTTTTTTATACATTATGTATTTCGTGTATATTATTTATTCAATTTCCCACAACAAATACTACATTGGTCAAACCAATAACTTTGACTTACGTATAGCCCGTCACAATGCAGGTACAGAGAAGTTTACTTCGGCATACAAACCATGGGAAAAAGTTTTGGTAATAGAAAAGTCATCTAGAAGTGAAGCTGTGATTTTAGAATGTAAGCTCAAAAACCTAAACAGAGAACGTTTGCTTCAATTTATTGAAAAGTATAAATAAGCTAAGTCATGTGGGTCGAGACGCTTTGGTCTCGATGCAGACTATACGTCTGCATTCGAATCCCTCACTCTCCGCCCAAAAAACAACCCGCTGTCGCGGGTTATTTGTGGTTAATTCTGTGCATAACTTGTGTTGAATTGCACAATAACTCCACATATTTTCGTAGCATATAGACACGCACAATGAAATTCATCGTAAATAGCACAACACTTCTAAAGCAAC
>CANLLM010000019.1 GCA_947491825.1 Bacteroidota bacterium | reverse complement strand
TCAATACCTTGCTCGGGGCCAATTAAGTTTTGTCCGCCATCCCCTCTGGTTAGGCTTAAATAACCAGTGCGCAAACATTTTTCGTTTGCCAAATAGGCAATTAATCTCGTGTTTTCATCATCAGGGTGAGCAGCAATGTATAACACTGCTCCAACGGTGTTAAGTTTCTTAAGCTGCAATAAAATTTCGCTAGAGGTGTAGGAGCGATGTGTTTGAGCAAAAATATTTACTGTTAATAAAAAGGATAAAAAAAGTAGGACTGCGGTTCTTCTGTTCATGCTTAATCTTAATCTGGTTTATTTTAAACGGCTGAGGTGCAAAATAGTTAAGATTACCGCATAAAAAAAGCCACTAGTTATTCGTGTTCAATTAGCCTTTAAAAAATAAATGAAATCTTCAGAAAGGTTATGTTTCGTTAGGTTTACTAACCACAACAATTGATTTTTGAAGAACCAATGAATTTGGAATGGTTATAATCTCTCCACTATCTGTTTTTAGGTGAATAAAGAAATACGATAATTCCGTTATTTCTCCCTCAAATGGATAGTCCTTATCCAATATCTTTATGGTATCCCCTAACTTTATAGGATGATTGAAAAATAATATAATACTAGAAGTAATATTAGAAAGCAAAGACCACTGTGCAAAAAAGGCAATACCTAAAGCTGTAAAAATTGTGCTTGCGAATAGCGCTATTTCGTTTTGCTCTAGTCCCCAAACCCCTGCAAGTACTGTTAATGAAGCTAGTGTGGTAAAAAAATGCACCGCTTTAATTATCATCTTTCTTCTGGTGCGTTGAAGTTGGGCATTTTTTAGTGCAGTATTTATTATTGTTTTAGTAATAAAAAAAGCTGCAATGTAAACTACGATTAATGCAACACTTTCCAAAATCCTTATTTTTTCAATGTTCATATCCAGGATTTATTTTGATTATATACAAGAATACAAATTTGATTTTGTTTAAAAGTATTACATTCGGAAAAACATTAGAATTTGATTTCATACACAATCTATAAAAACGAACAGTCAGATGAATGGGTAACTTTTGTTCATGGTGCAGGAGGGAGCTCTAATATATGGTTTAAGCAAATCAGAGATTTTAAGAAGCACTTTAATGTATTGCTTTTAGACTTAAGGGGTCATGGGAATTCGAAAGATAAGTTACTGCCAGGTTTTAAGAAACAGCATTATGCTTTTAAAACCATAGCAGAAGATATTATGGAGGTTATCAATCACCTTAAAATTGAAACCTCCCATTTCATAGGAATTTCTTTAGGTACTATTGTTATTAGGCAATTGGCCGAAATGCATCCTTACCGCGTAAAAAGTATGATTTTGAGTGGTGCCATTTTAAAAATGAATTTCCGTTCGCAAATACTGATGCGTTTAGGCAATACCTTTAAATATGTGTTACCATATTTGGTTTTGTACAAGTTTTTTGCTTTTGTAATTATGCCCAAAAAGAACCACAAACAATCGAGAATACTTTTTATAAATGAAGCAAAAAAGCTTTACCAAAAAGAGTTTATTAAGTGGTTTAAGTTAACAGCTGAAATTAATCCGGTTTTGCGTTGGTTTCGCCAAACGGAATTAGATATTCCTACGCTATACGTAATGGGTGATGAAGATTATATGTTTTTACCATCCGTAAAGCAAGTGGTAGCTAATCACACTAAAACCTCAGAATTGTTTATCATACAAAACTGTGGCCATGTGGTAAACGTGGAGCAGGCTGTTATTTTTAACCAAAAAGTAATTGGTTATTTAAGGGGGGGAAACAAATAGATTTTATAGTCCTTCTAATTGTTTAGCTAATTTATAACTTCTTTTCTTTCCATCAATTTCTACCTCAATACAGGGTTGCGTTTGTATGATTTCTTTGTGTTTAAATTCACCTTTTTTGTCATACACATAGGTTGTAACATTACACAGTGTTCCATCAGCGCTGCAATAGGTTTCTTGGTGTATTTTATTTCCGGGTTGATGGTAGGAAATACTGTAAAATCGTTTGTCGTAAAGTTGCGTTTCAAAATGTGTTTTTTGTTTAAACGCATCATACCTTTCGGTATATAAATAATCTGGACAATAGTCGATAAACTTTCTGTATTCTCTGATGTCACCATCATCAAAACGAGCTATGTACTCGGCATACAAGTCTGTAAAATGACTGTAGAAATATTCGTTTTTAATGGAAAAGCTATCGGGCGGAAGGTCAGTAATATGATGGCAAGTAGTATCTGTGGTTATTTGTGGTGCATTTTTAGATAGATAAAAGTACCTGTGGCCATCGGTTTTGATGTAATATTTTTTTCGTTCAATAGAAATGATGGTGTCTTTGCTGCGTTTAATTTTTAAATCAATCATTTGGGTAATTTGGCCATTTACAGGCATGGCTTGTTTTCCCTCATGAGGTATGTCTTTATCAAAGTCGTCATAATAAGTATAGATGCTATCTCCTAATAAAATTCCACGCGGGTTATAAGTAACGTTTACTTTGTAAAGCCCTGCAAAAATTGGAACACCGAAACTATGGTGCGAACTATTTTGGGTGTAATAGTTGTAATAGTTTTCAAAATCATTGAGGAAAATAGGAATAACAATTTGCTCTTGCGGTTTTAAATACCTGATTTTAACAGTACCCGTATCATATACCATCATGTTCATCATTTTACTTTCTGTATACCTTAATATTAGGGTGTTTTTTGCTTTGTCGTACGCATTTAAATAAAACAATTTGTGTCCAATGTTTTGAGTATTCGGTAACAATACAGGGTAGGTACTTTCTTTACTTGTATTGGTGATGGTGATGTTAAAGGTTATTTTTTCTCCTTCGTAATAACTATCCTTATCCGTACTTAAAATAAAGTTTACTGGGTGGTACTTTAAATCGGCCCAAGCATAGTTATTAATCATCATAACCATAATGGCCACTAGGTGAAATTTACTTATCTTCATTATTGAACATTTTAATTATGAATTAAACAACCTCCGCATTCAACAAGAGGAAATCCTATTTTTGTTTTAATTTTATTTTGTCTTGCAATGTAAATATTACCCTGTTTACTTCATAAAATATATTGCATACTCGGTGCAATACCATGCACATGGGATAAGCAAAATTGGACTGAATATAGGAATAACAAGTTCTACATATTGTCCAAATAAATATATATGCGATAATGCTTCAAAAAAAAGAATTCTATGTCGTATATTTAACTTCACTTATACAATTGTGCTATGCGAAGTTTTTAATGCACACTTCTAAATACAATCAACAACCAAATAGCTATTAACGGGTTTGTTTTAAACCCACATTATACAATCTTTGCACATCATGAAATACGATTACGTAATAATTGGCGGGGGAATAGTAGGACTAGCCTCTGCATATCATATACTAAAACAACAACCGCATTCCAAGTTGGCCTTGTTAGAAAAAGAATCGGCTGTAGCTGCGCACCAAACTGGCCACAACAGTGGCGTTATACACTCGGGCATTTACTACAAACCCGGTAGTTTAAAGGCACAAAATTGTATTGATGGTTATCACATGATGGTTGATTTTTGCGCTGAACATGGTATTAAAGTTGATTTATGTGGCAAGTTAATTGTTGCTGTTAATGACAGTGAATTGCCCGAATTAGAAAAGCTTTATAACCGTGGGCACGAAAATGGATTAAACAAAATTAGTTACGTAAACAAAGAACAAATAGCCGATTACGAGCCGCATTTAAATGGTGTTAAGGCTATTCATGTGCCCTATACGGGTATTATAGATTACACCGAAGTTTGCGAAAAATTAGCTGAATTGGTAACTAATATGGGTGGTGAAATTTACCTAAACCACAAAGCAGAAGATATTATTGTAGAGCAGGATTACACGCAAATTGCAACACCTTTTAAAACATTTACCACAAGTACGTTGGTTAATTGTGCAGGTTTGTATTGCGATAAGGTAGCAGAACTGGCAGGAGAGAAAATAGATACTAAAATTATTCCGTTTAGGGGAGAGTATTTTATGCTTAAACCTGAAAAGAGATATTTGGTAAAGAACCTTATTTATCCTGTGCCTGATCCTAATTTCCCTTTTTTGGGTGTGCACTTTACACGTATGATACACGGTGATATTGAAGCAGGTCCCAATGCCGTATTTGCATTTAAGCGCGAAGGTTACCTAAAAAGTGATGTTGATTTGGAAGAAATGTTTGAGTCGCTGGCATGGCCTGGTTTTCAGAAAGTGGCAGCTAAATACTGGAAAACTGGTATTGGTGAATTTTATCGCTCCTTTAGTAAGTCGGCATTTACAAAAGCATTACAACGTTTAATACCAGAAGTGCAAGAAGATGATTTAATACCTGCTGAATCTGGAGTGCGTGCACAAGCCTGCGATCGTTCAGGCGGCTTATTGGATGATTTTAAAATCATTGTACGAGCCAATGCCATTCATGTATTAAATGCACCATCTCCTGCTGCAACTTCATCATTAAGTATTGGTAAAACCATAGCCAGTTTGGCGGTAAAAAAAAATAGATAATATGTTTATAGCGCAAACACAATTACGCGTTCGATATGGCGAAACCGATCAAATGGGTGTGGTGTACCATGGTAACTATGCTTTGTATTTCGAAATTGCCCGTACCGAAGCTTTAAGACAAATAGATGTAACCTATCGCAGCTTGGAAGAAAATGGGATCATGATGCCTGTAGTTAACTTAACAGTAAACTATAAAAAGCCAGCTAAGTACGATGACTTACTAACCATTAAGTCGATTTTTAAAGTGATGCCCACCGTTAAAACCATTGTAGAATACGAGGTTTATAATGAAGCGGATGAGTTATTATGCAGTGGACAAACTACTTTGGTTTTTGTTGACATGAAAACCAATAAAGTAACCCGTTGCCCCCCCAAATTGATTGATATATTTACACCGTTTTTTGAAGATAAAAGGTAGAAGTCAGAAAATATAAATCTTGGTTGACTAAAATGAAAATACCTCAAAACTCAAAACTCATCACTCATCACTAAATAGTGCAACCACCCAAAGCAAATAGGATAACGCGTAAGCTGCTCAGTTTAAATCTGGTCAAGCGTTTTATATCCTTTGCTCAAAGTAAGCAGGTGCCTGGTTATAAAGGTATAAGTTGGTATAAGGTATTAGCTTTTTTTATTCATTGGGTTGATAGAAGAGATTTACAATTACGCGCCACGTCTTTATCGTTCAATTTTTTTCTGGCCTTGTTTCCTTCCATTATTTTTATTTTTACCTTAATTGCTTACATACCTATAAGTAATAGCCATCAAAGCATCATGCTTTTTTTTGAAAAATTATTACCTACAAGCGCATATAAAGCAGCACAAACTACTTTAGTTGATATATTAAATAACCAACATGGTGGCTTATTATCATTAGGTTTTTTAACGGCCATGTATTTTAGCACCAATGGATTTGTATCTTTAATGAATGCTTTAAACAAATACGGAAGGCAGAGAGAAACACGCTCGTTTTGGAAAAAAAGAATTGTGGCCATCATACTCGCCATCATTGTTTCTGTATCATTATTAATTGCAGTTAGTTTATTAACCATTGGTAACTTCACCATCAAATACCTTGATAAATTGGCTTATTTTCCTTCTAAAATAACCCCTGTACTTTTGGTATCGCTCAATATTAGTATTGTAGCTGTACTGATTTTATTTTTTATAAGTATGATATTTTATTTGGCCCCAAATCATAACAAACAATGGCGGTTTGTTTCACTTGGTGCTGTTTTTGCATGTGTATCTATATTGTTAACCACATTAGGCTTTTCGGGTTACATCAATGCATTTAATACTTACAACAAAGTTTACGGATCAATTGGTGTGCTTATTGTTATTATGTTACTCATATACATTAATACCTATATTTTGCTATTGGGTTATGAGTTAAACATATCAATTGATAAGGCAGCCAAAGAAATAAAAACGTTTAAGGTTATTAAAGCTAATAGGGTAGTAGTACTAAAAAAAGAAGCATATACAGAGGAGTAAATGTATATTTAAAACATGTTGTGTAGCTAATGTTACCAATATAATTAACCCTTATTTATTACATTTGAAATATGAAATACGTTTTAGTAGTGCTATTATTTGGTTTGTTGGGTAATGTGCAAGCACAACAAATTAAAACAGTAACCCCTGAGTGGATTGATGGTATCCATGCCTCAAAAAGTGATACGCTATACATCATAAATTTTTGGGCTACTTGGTGTAAACCTTGCGTTGAAGAATTACCCTATTTTGAACAATTAGCTGATACCTGCGCCAATAAAAAAGTAAAAATATATTTGGTTACAACCGATATGCGAAAAGATATCACCACACGCGTAACAGATTTTATTCAGGCCAAAAAGTTAACCCAACAAGTGGTATTTATTAATGAGGTCAATGCCGATAAATGGATTAATAAAGTGAACGAAGAGTGGAGTGGCGCAATCCCATCAACCCTAATGATAAAAGGCGATATTGGCTATAAGCACTTTAAAGAAGGTGAGCTTACTTTTGAAGAATTAAACCTTTTGGTGAAGCAAGTAATTAACTAATGTTTGCTTAGGAATAAGACGCACTAGGCACAGCTCTTTGCTCGATAATAAACTATACACATGCATTAATTTACTGTGTAAATGTGGTTAACTGAAAGGCCGCGTTGTGAGCATTACACACTTATTTAGTGGTGTAATTAAAACCGCATTTCCAACCTATATGAATCATACATTATTGCAAATTACCGAAACCGCTCCGTCAAGCGAATCAATCAATTTAATAGACCTAACCATGAAAGGTGGTCCTATCATGATTCCATTGGCTATACTAAGTATTATAGCTGTTTATTTAACTATAGAACGTTTTTTAACATTGAAAAAGGCTTCAAAATTGGAAGTTAACTTCATGGCAAATATTAAAGACTTAGTACTTCATGGCAATATAAAAGGTGCAAAAGCCTTGTGTGAGCGCACCAATTCTCCCATTGCACGTATGATAGAAAAAGGTGTTACACGTATTGGTAAACCTTTACAGGACATAGATACTTCCATTCACAATGTTGGTAATATCGAAATTAATAAATTAGAAACAGGCATGCCAACCTTAGCAACCATTAGTGGTGCCGCACCCATGTTAGGTTTTTTGGGCACAGTTACGGGTATGGTTACCGCTTTTCATAAAATGAGTACTGCTGGTGCTAACCTTACTGTAACTTTATTGGCAGGTGGTATTTATGAGGCTTTAGTTACAACGGTTGCGGGTTTAATTATTGGTATATTTGCTTATATCGCTTACAACCAATTAACTTCAATGATCGAAAAAATAATCCACCGTATGGAAGCCAGTGCGGTTGAGTTTATTGACTTATTACAAGAACCTGCTTAATTATGGCATTTAAAAGACGTACAAAGGTTAAGCCTGATTTTAGTATGGCTTCTATGACTGATTTGGTGTTTTTGTTGCTCATATTTTTTATGATCACTTCGACATTAGTTAGTCCTAATGCCATTAAAGTTAGCTTACCTAAAGCAAATAATCAGGTTACCACACCCAAAGCAATAGCGGTAAGCGTTACTGTCGATTTGTTGTGGTATGTAAATGGTACACAAACCACTCAAGAATTATTGGAAACTGAATTAGGCAATCAATTAAAAACCGTAAATGCCGATGATGCTGTGGTTTCTATTAACTGTGATAAAAGTGTGGCGGTTGAATACCTCGTACACATAATGAAAGTGTGCAATAAATTAAAGGCTAAAGCCGTTTTAGCTACACAACCGGAGTAATATTTTATGTCGGACGCATCATTAGATAAACTAGAGCAACGCAACAAAATTATTGGATATGCTGGTACAGCCATCGTACATGCATTGTTGTTGTTGCTGTTGTGGTGGTTGGTTTTATCTCCGCCAAATCCGCCTATAGAATATGGAGGAATGGGATTGACAATGTCGTTGGGTGAAGAAAACATGGGTGGCCCAAGTGATGCGCCTGTTATAGATCCTAGTGTTCCTGAACCTACTCCGCCCGTTGAAGAAACCGAACAACCTGTTGCTACCCAAGAGGTAGAAGAAGCACCTGCTGTTGTTGCGCCTAAAGAGGTGAAAAAAGTTGAAGCTAAAAAGCCAATTAAAAAACCAGTAGAGAAACCTGTTGAACAGCCACGTAAACCAGACGAAAAAAGTTTATTTAAGAAGCGTAACAACAGTGCCGATGCAAGTGGACATGGTGATGGTGCCACGCAAGGAAACCAAGGTGCAGCTGATGGAGACCCGGATGGAGATCCTAATGGAAACGGTTACGGAAATGGAGGCACAGGTAGTGGAACTGGCACAGGCAGTGGTATAGGTTCAGGCAATGGTGATGGCATTACTTACGAGTTAAAAGGACGTAACTTAGCCCATAGACCAGATATTGAAGACAACTCGAAAGAGACTGGTAAAGTAGTGGTAAGTATTGTGGTTGATAAAAGTGGCAAAGTAACCAAAGCAATGCCTAATCAAAGAGGTACAACAACACTCAGTCCTATCTTGCTTGCCAAAGCTAAGCAAGCTGCCCTCGATACCCGTTTCTCTCCAAATCCTAATGCCCCTGAGGAGCAGTTCGGAACAATTACAATCATATTTAAATTCAGACCGTAATTTCTTATTCTTTCACTTTGTGCGTTATCTGTTTTGTTAGCTCAAAAAAAGCAAGTATTGATCCTGCCCCAATGATTGGAGCTATAAATCCTTTTATATCAGGAGCTTGTACCTTAAATAATTCCTGTAAAACAGGTACAAACAGGATCAGGGAAGTAAGGGTTAATGCTGAAGATATAATTAAAGAAGTGGCTATGTTCTTCTCTAAAATAACCGCAATAAAACTTCTGGTTTTTGATAGGTTAGTTAATATCATTACCACATTACCCAAGATTAATGCCGTAAAAGTGATGGCCCTAATTTCGTTTTCTTGGTATCCTAATGTGTTGGAAATGAAATAAACTACCAATATCACCACAAATAATAAAACGCCCCTCAACGAGCTGCTAACAATTTGTTTGCTACCAAAAAAACGGTCGTTTACAGGATGCGGTGGTCTCGACATGATGTCTTTTTCATCTTGTTCTGATTCAAATGCAATAGAACAAATTGGGTCTATAATGAGTTCCATAAAGATGATGTGCAAAGGAAGTAAGAGTATTGGAATATTAGTAAATATTGCAGGCAACAAGGCCATGCCAATAATAGGCATGTGTATGGCCATAATATACGACATGGCTTTTTGTAGGTTATCAAATATTCTTCTTCCTAAACGTATACCGGAAACAATAGACGCAAAGTTGTCATCTAATAAAACAATGGCAGACGCTTCACGCGCCACATCTGTACCTTTATTACCCATGGCAATTCCAATGTTTGCCGCTTTTAGTGCAGGGGCATCATTTACGCCATCACCTGTCATGGCTACAATATGACCGTTTTTTTGAAGGGCTTTAATGATGCGCAACTTTTGTTCAGGAACAACTCGAGCAACTACTGAAACATGATTCAAATGTTGTTGTAAGGCATCATCTGATAGTTGGTTAATTTCATCACCAGTAATCAATACTTTAACTTCGAGTCCTGCTTGTTGGGCAATGCTTTTAGCCGTTGCAGGATAGTCGCCTGTTATCATCATTACTTGTATACCTGCTTTATTGCATTCTTTTATAGCTTCCGGAACTTCAGGTCTGATGGGGTCTTCAAATGCAATTAACCCGCAATAACTGTATTTAAATTCGTGCTGCGTTTCAGGTAAAAAAGCGGTAAGATGTTCGCCATTTGCTACGCCCAAAACGCGATAACCTTGTTTTGCCATTTCATTTACCAATTCAAGTTCGCGATTAACTTCATCTTGATTCAAATTACACAATTGCAAAATAGCCTCGGGAGCTCCTTTAGTGGCAATACTAATTTCTTCTCCAGTTTGCAATACCCTAGTCATAGCTAACAGTTTTCTGGTTAACGGGTACTCTCTTAAAAGTACTTGAGTTGATACTTTATTATGTTGGTTAAATAAGTGTATAATCGCTTTCTCCATTGGATCAATAGAATCTGGAGAAGTGGCGTTATTTGCAGTTTTAATAAGGTTTAATGCTGATTGCGACAGCTTAGAGAATTGTTTATTATCAATGATAATTCCATCAATGGAAATTGCTTTTACTTCCATTTTATTCTGCGTAATGGTACCTGTTTTATCACTACATAAAATGGTAGCCGAGCCCAACGATTCTATTGCCGAAGGTTTACGGGTGAGTACATTTTTTTTAGACATACGCCATGCTCCTAGTGCCATAAAAATGGTGAGCACAACAGGAAACTCTTCGGGTAAAATAGCCATGGCAGATGATAAACCTGTAAGTAACGATTGTACAAAATTACCTCGCGTATAATAAAACAACATCACCACTGCTATACTTATAGCCAAACCTCCAATACCCAAATTACGAATAAGGATTTTCATTTCCTGTTGTAATTTTGGTTCGTTATCTTCTATATTTTTTAGCGAAGTTGCAATAGATCCAATTTTAGCATTGATGCCTGTTTGTGTAACTTTTGCAGTACCTATTCCTTGCACTGCCAAAGTTCCACCATACAATTCTACTTGCTCAGTTTGCAGGTCTTTTTCTATTGCAATGGATTCGCCTGTAAGTATCGATTCGTCTACCTTAAGGTTTATACTGTTTATTAAAATCGCATCAGCAGCAATGCGATCTCCTTCGTTAACCAGCATTACATCACCAGGCACTAGCTCTCGTCCCGCAATTCTTATGTCTACTCCATCACGTTTAACCAATACACGAGGTGACGACAGTTTTTTTAATGCCTCGAGTGCTTTTTCTGTTTTACGGTATTGATAAAATGTAATAGAAACAATAAGTGTAATAGACATAAACATGATGATGCCTTCTGTATGGTCGCCTACCAAAAGATAAATGCTGGCACATGCCAACAATAATAAAAACATGGGCTCTTTAATTACTTCCAACGCAATGCGAAGTAAGTTTTTAGGCTTAGCGTTAGGCAATTCGTTATAACCAAACTTATTTAATAATTGCTCTGCTTCATATGTACTTAATCCGTGCATGTTTAGTAAGTTATATTTGGTTATAAAAAAAAGAGGCAACCTTGCGATCACCTCATTAGTAATTTACAACATCAAATTGGCTACGTTAGCAAGTTCACTTCGTTCACCTTTTTCAAGTGTTATATGCGCATAAATAGGGTTATCACGTATACGGTCAATCAAATAACTTAATCCGTTGGATTGTGCGTCAAGATACGGAGTATCTATCTGAAAAACATCACCTGTAAAAACTATTTTACTGCCTTCACCTGCCCGTGTAATAATAGTTTTAACCTCAAGTGGGGTTAGATTTTGGGCTTCGTCTATGATAAATAATATGTTAGATAAACTTCTGCCTCTAATGTAGGCCAATGGCGTAACGACCAATTTTTCTTGAGTAACCATTTCCGTAATTTTTTGGTATTCCTTGTCAGTTTCTTTCCATTGGTTTTGTATCAGCTTAAGGTTATCCCAAAGGGGTTCCATATACGGATTGATCTTACTTTTAATATCACCTGGTAAATATCCAATATCTTTATTTCCAAGCGGCACAATTGGTCGTGCTAAATAAATTTGGCGGAACTTATGGCGTTGTTCCAATGCAGCTGCGAGTGCTAAAAGTGTTTTACCTGTGCCAGCTACACCTTGTATGCTTACCAGAGACACATTAGGATTAAGTACCGCATGCATGGCAAATGTTTGTTCTGCGTTACGCGGTTTAATGCCGTGTGCAGTTCGTTTATCAATACGTTCAATGCTTTCGTTTTGTTGGTTGTAAAAACACAATACACTGGTTTTATTGTTCTTTAAAACAAAATAATGGTTGGCTTTAGGCCGCTTATTAAACAATAAATCATAGCTTACAAAACCATCAGCATAAATCAAATCAATAACCGATTGTTTAACACCTTCAATGTTTGAAATTCCAGTGTGTAAGGTATCAAGATTTTTAATTTTACCAGTCTCGTAGTCTTCAGCATTAATGTTTAATGATTTTGCTTTAAGCCTTAAGTTTACATCCTTTGTAACCATAATTACTTTTCGCGAAGGGTATTCTTCACTAATAGCCATGGCTGCATTTAATATCTTATGATCAGCTTTTCTATCTCCAAAAACTACCATGGCATCAATGGTTGCTTTTTCTTTAAACTGCACACGTAATTTTCCTCTTCCTCGCCCGTTGATTGGAATCCATTCAGTCAAAGTATATTCTCCCGAAAGCTTATCTAGGTATCGAATAAACTCACGTGCTTCGTAATTAATGGTATCGTTTCCTTTTTTAAAGTTGTCTAATTCTTCAAGAACAGTTATAGGTATGGCTACATCATGTTCCTGAAAATTATTAATGCATTTGTGATCGTATAAAATAACGGAGGTGTCTAGAACAAATATTTTTTTCTCTGATGCTTTCTTGGCCATGGCAAGTTCAATTAAGGTTAATAGATATTAGCAATTATCAAGGTTCGAATTAATGAAATATTTGTTAATGCATTGTTTACAGCCTTTAATAGTTGTAAACATGATATGTACATGGTTTTAAGTTGACTTGTTATTGGGTGATTAGTTGATTGGTTTGGTGTTCATGGTTTGATGTTACAGATGTTCGAGTTCGTTTGGGTTGATTGAACATGGCAAGCCTGAAAGGGTTGAACGTGAAAATTGAGATTAAAAATCACATTCAACTCATCGGGAGTTGTTTTTATAGCGATAGTTTTAGCCTCGGGTTTCACCCTCGGTTATTCATGTTCAAGTCCTATGGACTTGTTTGGGTTGATTCAACATGGCAACCCTGAAAGGGTTGAACGTGAATAACCGCGAATGCATTTCGTGGATGGCGATGATGAACAAAAAACAAACCAACCCTGAATGGGTTGAATGTGCGATCAACCCCAAACCATATTTTTTGATGACTGCAAATGATTAACTTGCAGGCGATGGATTTTAAATTAAAGTTTACACCTAAATCACCCAACCAAAGGTTTAACTACAAACAACCAATGTTGCTTACAGGTTCTTGTTTTGCTGATAATATTAGTGACTTGTTAAAGCAACATCAATTCCATGTGTTAGCTCAACCTTATGGTGTAGTGTATAATCCAATAAGTATTGCACAGCAACTTTTAGCATCGTTTAAGGGTAAAACATATACAGAAAATGATGTGGTGTTTCATCAGGGTATATATCATACTTGGCAACATCATTCTGTGTTTAGCACCTCCAATAAAAACGATTTGCTTCAGAAAATAAATGCTGTTGTGCAAGAATCACATGCATTTATACATCAACCAAATACCATTGTATACGTCACATTTGGCTCTGCATTTGTGTATGAGTTAAAAGATATTCCTGGTTTTATAACAGCCAATTGTCACAAACATCCACAACAAAATTTTAATAAACGATTGTTAACTGTAAATGAAATATTGAGGTGCTGGCAGGATGTAATGACGGGTTTACCTCATGTTCAATTTGTGCTTACGGTTAGTCCGGTTAGGCATGTTAAAGATGGCTTGTTTGAAAATAATGTAAGTAAAGGTATTTTATTACAAGCTATTTATGAGTTGTGCAAACAGCAAAGCAATGCCTATTATTTTCCGGCCTACGAGATTGTGGTTGATGAATTGCGCGATTATCGTTTTTACGAAACTGATCTTATACACCCAACAGCACAGGCCATTGAATACGTTTGGCAACAATTGGCTGTAACTTGTTTTGATGAGTTAACCCAACAATTTTTGGTTGATGTAAAAGCCCTTAATGCCATGAGAAATCACCGCGTTATGCATGAGGGAACAATAGTGCATGATAAGTTTATTAAGGCACTAAAAGATGAAGAAATACGATTTAAATTAACCTACCTTACAAGTAAATAAGTTTATTGCAACTGCATATCAAACAATTGTGCGATGTGTTTTTTTAGTTTGATTTTTACTTCCGCTATATCAACTTCACGCCCTAACTCTTTTTGTAATGAAGTCACTTGCTTGTCATCAATCCCGCAGGGCACTATGTGACTAAAATAATCGAGTTTGGTATTTACGTTAAATGCAAATCCATGCATGGTTACCCAACGGCTACAACGCACGCCCATAGCACAAATTTTACGCGCTTTAAAATGATCAGCAGCATCAAGCCAAACTCCGGTAAAGCCATCGTAACGCTCGCCTTTAAGGCCATATTCGGCTAGGGTAAGTATTACAGATTCTTCTAAAAAACGTAGGTACTTATGTATATCAGTAAAAAACTGTTCTAAATCTAAAATTGGATAGCCCACCAATTGCCCCGGACCATGGTAAGTAATATCGCCACCACGATTAATAGGAACATACGTAGCACCAATTTTTTGTAAAAACGCTTCATTAATTAACAGGTTATTTTCGCTACCGCTTTTACCTAAGGTATATACATGTGGGTGCTCACAAAATATTAAATGGTTTTGTGGCAATACTTGTTCGCTTTCTGGTAAACTGCGGTTTACAAACTTACAATCTACTTTCTGTTTAAATAAAGTTTCTTGTTTATCCCAAGCTTCTTGGTAAGCAATGTTACCCCAATCTATAAAAGTTACCGCTTTCATGTATAAAAAATGAAGGGAGTAAAAAATAGCTTTACTCCCTTGTTTTGTTATTTGTAAATATCCTTAAGTTCAACAGGTTTGCTCGGTTTTTTACGCATTCGCATGTTAAGCAGCTCCACCAAAATAGAGAATGCCATGGCAAAATATACGTATCCTTTTGAAACGTGTTGTCCAAAACTTTCTGCCACCAATAAAATACCAATGGTAAGTAAAAACGACAAAGCCAAAAGTTTTATACTTGGGTGTTTATCAATAAACTTGCCAATTGCTGCAGAGAAAAACAACATGATAATCATAGAGACTACCACAGCGGCAATCATGATGGGTAAATCTTGAGCTAATCCTACAGCGGTAATAATCGAATCAAACGAAAAAACAATATCAATAATAATTACTTGTAAAACCACATTCCAAAAAGTAGGGTTTACTTTTTTACTATGTTCTTCAGGATCGGCTTCTAGTAATTCATAAATTTCTACAGTACTTTTATACAGTAAAAATAAACCACCTGCCAACAAAATAAGATCTCTCCAACTCAGTCCATGACCAAACACTTCAAAGAGTGTTTCTGTCATTTCATTAACAATATAGCTTATAAATGAAAGTAATACCAAACGGATAAATAACGCTAAAAACAGTCCTAATCTTCGTGCTTTATTTTGGTTTTCAGGAGGTAGTTTTCCAGTAACAAGTGATATAAAAATCACATTATCAATGCCTAAAACAATCTCCATAACGGATAACGTTATTAAAGAAAGCCAAGCTTCTGGTTTAGAAAAAAGGGTAATTATATCCATAATTGTTGCGACAAATATATTAAAAAAAATACCCACATTTGTGCCACATGAGATACGATAAACATATTTTTATTTGCACCAACCAAAAGGCCGAAGGAAAGGCATGTTGTGGTGAAGCCAGAGGAATGGAATTAGTTAACAAATTTAAAGAGGTATTGCGCGATAAAGGCCTACAAGGTAAAGTGCGCGCGCAACGCTCTGGTTGTTTAGATGCTTGCGGAAACGGACCTGCTTTGGTTATTTATCCAGAAGGTACATTTTATGGGCATGTAACGATAAACGATGTTGAACGCATTGTTGAGCAGCATGTGCAAAACAACCAAACACTTACCGACCTTGAACTTACTTTTTAGTATTAGTTTAATGGTTTGCTAGTAGATTAAATTAATTCCATACTTAGCCAAACTATTTATATTTATATCACATGCAATTTGTATATCCTTGGTTTTTGTGGGCATTAGCTGCTATCAGCATCCCCATTATTATACATTTATTTCATTTTAGGCGCTATAAAAAAATAGTGTTTAGCGACATTCGTTTTTTGCAACAATTGCAAGAGCAAAATAAATCGAAACAAAAGCTGAAAGATTTATTGGTATTGTTGTGTCGTATTTTAGCAGTATCAGCAATGGTTTTGGCTTTTTCACAACCGTTTGTTCCGCTTGTGCAAAATAGTAAAACAGGTGGTAGTAATGTAGTAAGTGTTTTTGTTGATAATAGTTTTAGTATGAATGCCCAAGGAACTGACGGGGCGTTATTTGAAATGGCAAAAAACAAAGCACGCGCCATCGTAAATGCCTATGATAACCATGATAAGTTTCAAGTTTTAACTAATGATTTAAGTGGTAGCGAGCAACGTGTAGTTAATAAAACAGAGGCTTTAGCAAGAATTGACAATATTGAACCCACCCCAGCAAGTGCCAATATATTGGATATTTGGGCCAAACAAAACACCGCATTTTGGGTTGAAGGAAATAGTTATTTTCATTCTTATATCATCGGTGATTTTCAGCAAACACAATTTAAATTAAGTGGAATAACACTCGATAGTGCCATTAACCACAACTTTATTCCTTTAGAAAATAAGTTGGCGCAAAACATCAGTATTGATTCTGTTTACATCAACACGCCATTTATTAAGGCCAACGAACCTGTTAATCTTCAAATAAAATTAACCAATCATGGTCAAACAGAGGTAGCGGGTTTGGTAGTTAAAGTAACTTTAAACAAGGTTCAAAAGGCACTTATAAATGTAAACTTAGCCGCAGAAGAATCTATAGTGGCAGATGCTGCTGTTACGCAAAGCGGAGATACTTGGCAGGAGGGCGAAGCAAGCATAACAGATTACCCAATTACTTTTGATGATAAGTTGTATTTTGCTTTTAAGCCAACATCCAAACATTATATTTTACACATTGGAAAGGGTCCCAATAAATTTATAAATGCAGTTTATGCAAATGATGCCAACTACGCGTTAACCCCAAGTACTTTTGGTAATATTAATTACCAAGATTTTATCAAATACAATTTAATTATTGTTGATGAACCTATTGATTGGTCTAGCGGCTTAAGCACCGAATTGAATAACTATCTGGAGCAAGGTGGGCAAGTATTGATTATTCCTTCTTCAGAGAATAGTATGGCAATAAATGCTTTTGGGGCTGACAATGGTTTACCCGTTTACGGAAATGCTATTAAGCAATCTTTAAAGGTCAACTCGGTTAATAGCCAACATATATTGTTTAAGGATGTGTTTAAACAGCGCACTGCTTATACCGATTATCCTGTTGTTAGTATTCATTACCCTATACAAAAACAAAGTAAAACTCGCGGTAAGGCTGTTATAACTTTAAATAACGGCAACGATTTGCTATGGCAAACAGCAGTAAAAAAAGGCAATGTATACCAGTTGGCAGTGCCATTAAAAGAAACTTACAGTAACCTGCAACAACATAGCTTGTTTGTTCCAATGATGTTAAACATGGCATTGGGTGCTAAAAAAAATAACCCCATTTATTATGTTATAAAACAAAATAAACAAGCTTTTTTACCTACCGAAAAATCAGTTACACAAAAACTAATTGTTATAAAAGGAGCAAAGCAAGAGTTGATTACCGAAGCCACATTATACCAAGGCCAAAAAGTAATTCAAACCGAAGCCATTAATAGTCCGGGTTGGTTTAAGGTTACAGAAAAAGGTGGCAGCGGTGTACTTTCCGTTTTGGCATTTAATAACAACCGTACGGAAAGCAGTATGAATTTTTTAAGCGCGGATGCTATTGCTGCACAAACCGAAACATTTAATAAAGTAACTGTAAATACGGCTGATGCTCAGGTATTGGGAGCGCAAATAAGCAGTGAGTTGAGTGGTAAACAATTGTGGCGGTGGTTTATAATCATAGCAATATTGTTTCTTTTTACCGAGATTGCATTGCTGCGATTGTTGCGTTAAAACTAATAAAACATGGAACAATTAACAACCATAAAAGGATTAAACTTTAGTGCTGTTGTTTCTAATAACGGTGCCGAAATAAAAAGCATTAAACACCTTAATGGAACTGAATTTATGTGGCAGGCTGATGCTGATATTTGGCCAAGAACTGCTCCGGTTTTGTTTCCTATTGTGGGTAAAGTTAAAAACGATTTGTTGCGTGTAAAAGACAAAGGATACGCAATTTCGCAGCATGGATTTGCGCGCGATAAAAAGTTTACTTTGATTGAACAAACAGAAAACAAGGTGGTTTATCAGCTGTTATATAGTGAAGAAACATTACAAAAATTCCCTTACGACTTTAAGCTAATACTAACATACCAATGGGATGAAGACAAGTTGATTTGTGGTTACGAAGTGAATAATTTGGGTGTAGAAACCATGTTTTTTAGCATTGGGGCACATCCAGGTTTTTTAATTCCTGATGGCGATTTCTCTCAATACGAATTGTTGTTTAATAAACCCGAAACAGCCGAAAGACATTTACTTGAAAGTGGTTTATTTAACCATCAAACCCAATTGGTATTAAACAATACAGAAGTATTGCCCCTAAGTTCAGATTTGTTTGAATTAGATGCAGTGGTGTTTAAAAATATACAATCAAACCAAGTTAGTTTGGTGCATAAAAATGGCAATTACCGCGTTACCATGTGCTTTGACGGTTTTCCTTATTTTGGTGTTTGGACTAAGTATGGGGCACAGCGTTTTATTTGTTTAGAGCCTTGGTTTGGCCATTCTGATTGCATAGAAGGGCATACGGATATAACAAAAAAAGAAGGCATGCTTGCGCTGCCTTCTCACGAGTGTTTTAAAACATATTATACGCTAGAATTTAGCGTTTAAAGTGGTTTATTTTTTCAAAATTTTAAATTCAACCCTGCGGTTTAATTGTCTGTCAATATCATTGTTGTTATCTGCAACAGGTTGTATTTCGCCATAACCAATGCTAAATAACCTATTTTCTTTAATCCCTTTTGTAACCAGGTATTTCATTACTGAAGCAGCACGTTTATCACTTAATAATTGATTCTCCGCATCGCTACCCACTGCATCGGTATGTCCAGATATCTCAATAATCATGTTGTTGTTTTCTTTCATTAAACTCACCAAACGATTTAATTCTGGTTTCGATTCTTCTTTAAGTACATCGCTGTATTCGTCAAAGAAAATATTATTCAATCGCACCACTTGGCCAGTTTTAATGGGCACCATGGTAAGATTTTGTTTTATTTCCCGGTATTGGCCTGGTTTGGTTAAATCTATGTTTACAGATACAGGAATGTAACCTGCAGCTCGTGCCGATATGCCATAGTTTTTACCATACGGAAGTATAATTTTAAAGTCACCACTCTTGCTCCAAAAGCTGGTTTTACCGGCCTCATTACCAGATGGTAATTCTTCGTAAATTACTTGCACTTCTACATGCTCTTTGGTATCTGCGCTCAATACCATTCCGTTTATTAACACAACAGGCTCTGGTTTTGCTTTGGCATTTAGTTTAATTTGAATGATATCTGCTTTGCCTAATGTGTTTTTATATGATACCATATAAGCTACATCACCACTTGCAGGTATAGTATAATAGCCATCCCATTGTTCGGTGTTAATTTGCGGACCTAAGTTTACAGGCGCTGACCAGTTTTGATAGGTATCATCCAACCTTCTTGTTAAATAAATATCGTTTTGTCCGTAGCCACCTTGGCGGTTGCTACTAAAGTATAAGGTTACCCCATCGGCTGCCATAAAAGGGGTTGATTCATCATAGGTAGTATTTATTTTATTACCTAATGATATAGGCTCGCTCCACTTTCCGTTTTTGCTAAGTTTCGACACATACAAGTCGTTTAGTTTACCTTCTTCGTCTTCACTAAAACTTAATAACAAAGTTTTGTTGTCTGGTAATAAAAAAGCAGAAGAATAAAGCCCATGATTCAATTTGTCCAATTTTTTAATAGCCAACTCATATGGTTCTTGCCATTCACCATTACGTTTTTCAATAAAACTAAAACCCACACCCCAATAAACCCCATCTTTATAAGAACCTCCAATTAACATTTTATCTCCTGATGGACTAATATTAAATAGGGTGTTAAACTGCTGTTTATTAAAGGTTTTACCCAAATTAACTGCGGTTTTCCAACTCCCGTTTTCATCCTTCTCACTCATCCAAATGTCTTGTCCTTCTGTTGGGTTTTGATTTTGAGGATGGCTAGATCGCACGAAATAAAGTTTCTTTCCATCAGCACTAATTACAGGGTTTAGTTCTGCATATGCTGAATTAACGGCATCACTCAGGTTCTTTATTTCATATGTATTTTGCGCTGTTAATAGCTTTATGCTTAGCGCTAATGCAATAATTAAGGTGGTTAGCGTAGAATGTTTGATCACGTTTTAAAAGTATTAAATTTTGTAGTTAAATTAAAATAGAGTCTGTATTCGATTTCATAAACAAACATATTTTAATCATTAGATATTGTATTGGGTATGATTGTAAACCATTCCTTCTATTTTTTACCCAATTCTAAAGGGATTTTTACTGATACATTATCCCATACCAGTAGGGTATAAACAACCATTGAATCTGGTTCAATGCTGATATTAAACTGCTCAGCTGCAGTATTGGTTTCAGTTACTGGAACTTGCACTCGAAATACGTCATTTTTCTCATCAGGAGCAGTGGCTCCCCATCTATTATTTTCAGTATTAAAAGCAATGGTCCAAGCTGTTTCATTTGGTATTGCATAGATGGCATATTTGCCTGCTGGTAATTCATTACCATTAACTAATAACGCTGTTTCTGTATTAAATGTGGTGGCCTCATTTGCCCCCATGCGCCAATATTCTCCATACGCTTGTAATGCACCTGTTTCTTTTGTGCCAAAAATTACTCTTCCTTTTTTAAACGGTTGGCAATAACTAATAGCTATGTTATATCCGTTTTGTTTGTATGTCACAGTAAAGTTAGGGCTATGTTTTTTTGTTGCTGAGCGCAAATAAAATAACACACCTGTTAGTAGTATAATCACTACTCCTGTTCCAATAAGCAGTTTCTTCTTCATTGTTGTAAAAGTAATAAAGTTATACTTTAATTTTTTGTATTTGTTTTAGCAGTGCTCTTGTTCCTGAAACCATTGAAGGTAATTTGTGGTTTAAAAATGGTTCAACATGCAATTTTAACTCATCTTTTAATTCGGGGTACAGCTTTACCATATTTACCATGGTATACATTGCATAAATCCTAGATGCTGTTGATTTATTGTTATCCGTTATCGTATCCATACACTCGTTAATAACTCGTCCATGAATTTCGATTGGCAGGTTGGTAACCAATGATAATGACCTGAAAACACTTCGGCTAAAGGCAACATGTTTAGAACGAGGTAACTCATCTAATAGCTTGTTCCAATAAGGAGCTAAAAGTTTGGGTTGATTTTTTGCTATGTAACTCAAAGGCCATGAAGCACGTTGTACCATTAACACATCTTCACCTAGCAACAAATTCATTAATTCTTTAAATCGATTTTTGTTGTTGGCCACATAATTTACAATCAGATCTGTGGTGCGTTTGCTATGTTCTCGCGTTAGCGCTACTTTTATATTAAACATAAAGTTAAAATAGGATGGTTTAATTTACATCAAAACATAAGTTTATTCTGTAAAGTTAATTTGGTATATTTCTTTTTTAATATTGGTGGCGGTTTGCTGCATAGCAATAAATAATTCGGGTTGAATGGTCGCATACTGATTGTTGCTGCGTGCAAATTTTATTTCACCTAAAATTGTATCGGGTGTTTGTTTGGTAATTATTTTTTCTAATGATTCGTGCAAAACAAAATACACCGATCTAATGGCTCTTATATCTTCATCAGATAATTGCTCGCCAGATTTTAACTGATAGGATAGGGTGGCAAAATATGACGACATTTGGTTGTTAAGTACAGAAAATTGAAATACATGGTTTGAATTTTTTTGCTTGCTTTTGGGTTCAGACAACATGCGTTGAAAAGCGGTTGTTAAATAGCTACTTTGCACATAAAGTTCTTTCCTAGCTAGCCTATAAGCTGATTGCGACAGTTGTGTTTCATTACGTTCTGCGATAGATTTTAAGTAGCCCATATTGGCATTTAATACCTTTTGCATAATGTCCTTTAGTTGATAAGATTCCCAATTCGGGAATATAAAATAGCTTGCCCCAAGTGCTAATCCGGCACCAATTAGTGTATCTAAAATACGTTCCCAAGCCACCGAAAATTGACTAGCAGTATCGGTAAAGCTAAAAACAATTAATACGTAGGGAGTCATAAACAAAACACTTACCACGTAATTAATGCGCATAAAGCTAAAGGCCAAAACCATAAATGTGGTTAAAAAAGCAAAGCGAGCACCAATACTTGGAAAGAACTTTAAAACCAATAAACCGACTAAGCCTCCGATAATTGTGCCTATTACGCGCTCGTAATTTCTTTTTTTAGTAAGGCTAAATCCCGGTTTTAGAATAACTATTATGGATATTAATATCCAATAACTGTATGATGCATTGTAAATGGTTCTGGCAAACACAAAACCAACCATACAAATAAAAGCCATGCGTATGGCATGTCTAAAATGATTTGAATCTAAAGTGAGGTTGGCCTTAAATAAATTCCAATCTATGGTTTGTGGTTGTACGAACTTACGCAACTCTGCACTGCGTTCGTTTGGTAACTGTTGTGCCGATAGTTTATAACCATGAATCCTTTCTATGCGGGTACTGATGTTGCGCAGGTTAATTAAAATACGTTTAAGTACATGTATTTTAATTCCCTGAGATTCTAATTCATCAACCTTACCTTTTAATACGTTAAGTGCAGGTATAAAATGTTTTGATACACTTTTATCTTCATGGTTATGTAAGTTATTACCTATATGCGTAATTTCCTCCGACATTTGTTTAATTACGCTTTCAAAATGTGGTAATATACCAGTGTGTGCATACGCTTTATGGATATCAATATAATTGTAATGGGTGGCCATACTTTGCTCATATAAATCTACCAAATCAATAAAAGTAAGTAAAAGGGTACGTCCTACAGGGGTAGAATCAACTAATATTTTGCGTGTTTTAAACAAAATTTCCCGCACATGCTCTTGGTATTCATTAACAACGGCTTGTTGTGCTATTATTTTTTTGTATTGCTCGTTAATGTCAATTTTCGCATCATAAAAACCAGATTTAAGTTCAATAAATTTGGCTACTTCAAAAATACATTCGCCTAATATTTGTTCTGATGCACGGTATGGCATCAGTTTTTGACTGAATAAACTTAACAAGAAATACCAAACACCGCCAAGCATAACCAATAAAGCATAGTTCAAGGCTTGCACTAAAGTGAGTTGCTGGTCAATTCCTAATATTATTACAGCCAACGCAGAAATACCTATTGAAGCAGCACGCGCCCCAAAAACATGCATCATACTTAATATAAAGCAACTTAAACCAATAAATACAGTAAGTAATACCGTAAAATTTGCAAATAAAGCAGTAAGTAAAGCCATCCCAAAAACAAAGGCAATGGTAATAAGCATAGCGTTTCTGCGGTGCTCGTAAGGGCCTGGATTATCGGGTATGCTCACACACAACGCGCCCAAAGAAATTGATATTCCTAGGTTAATGTCTCCCAGGTGGTAAAACAATACCGATGGTAGAAGTAGTCCAAAAGTAATACGAATTCCATCACTAAAATATTGGCTAAATAAAAAGCGCTTTAGGGTTTTACCGCTGGCGGTAATCTTGTGTTGAATGGATTCGGCTACAGGATTCATTTAATGGTTCAAAAATAATGGAAAGTTTATGGCAAAAAAAAACATGCCCTAGGGCATGTTTTTTAAACGATAACAATGTTGTAATTATATAACTTTTACGTTAATCGCGCTTAAGCCTCTAGGGCCGTTTTGCGTTTCAAATGTAACCTTGTCGTTTTCGCGGATTTCGCTTTGTAAACCTGATACGTGAACGAAAATGTCTTGTCCGTTTCCGTTACTTGGAGAGATAAATCCGAAGCCTTTCGTTTCGTTGAAAAACTTTACTGTGCCTTCTTGCATTGTAATTGTATTTAATAAATGAAGTCGCAAGGTAGGAATATATTATTAATATGCAATCTTTTTATTTCAACTTTAAAACAAAGTGAGGCTTTATGGGCTTTAACAAGGTAAATTAAGTTGACACATGAACAGAAATAACGACATATTATCATTACGTCCTCCCATTTCAGTTGACCAAGAACGTAATCCTTTATTGATAGAAGAGTTTCAAAACACGGTTTTAAGACCAGTTCTTAAATTTCAACACGATTTATTGCTGTGCTATTTTAAACAACATATAACTTATATACACATGCCAATAAATGAAAAGAATCGAAGTGCATACTTACAAAATTGCTTTAGTAAAGATGTAAACCTTCGTTATTTTTATATTGGTTTAATAGCTGCACTTTTTACAACCGAGGAAATCCTTTTTTACAAGGAAAATTCATCAGAAATTAACAAAAGAATTTTGCAAATGTTGATTCAGCGTATAATTAGTGCGATGTAATAATACAATTAATTGATGTACTCACCTAAAAGTTCATTATTTAATCTAGGATACCAGGCCATATAATATACATCAGCGGTTTTATCGTATTTGCTTTCGTTAAATTGAGGAATAAAACCGTGCACCAAATCAATCAATTCGCCAAAATCTTGGTTAAAGTAAACGGCTTTTAATGTGGTGTCTAAAATACACATCTTTTTATTGATATTGTCTCTTATAGATTTAAGTAAATTATCCTTATTTAGGGTTAAGGGTATAATGCTTAATTTTTATTTGAATGATAGAGACCTTTATAGCATTACTAGTAAGGATCAACATCGGCAAAAATTATACTCGACTTGAACTCTTTATCGTTTACAACCTGCAGCATACAAGCAAATATATATTGTTTTACTTGCCCTAGGTTTGGAGAGGCTTTGTCTATTTTCACTAGGATTTCCTTAATAAATAAGTTTCTAGCTCTACCAATATAAGGACTTTCAGGCCCGATAATATTTGTGCCTAAACGTTTAAAGAGCATTTTTTGCAAACTAAAAGCGGCTTTCTCGCAGGTGATGTAATCTCGGTGTTTTATAATTAGTTTAATCAATCTGGTGTGGGGTGGATAACCAAACTTTTCACGGTCTAAAATTTCGCTTGCATATAAGTTTTGATAACGTTGGGCTAAAACTTCTTGCAAAACATGATGGTTTGGTGTGTTTGATTGTATGATAACTTTACCCTGCTGTGCTTTGCGACCTGCACGTCCACCCACTTGAGTTAACAATTGGTATGCTCTCTCATGTGCTCTAAAATCTGGAAAATAAAGTAATTGGTCTGCATTTATTACCCCCACCAAACTCACATTTCCAAAATCAAGTCCTTTACTGATCATTTGCGTACCAATTAAAATATCGGCTTCTTGTTGTTCAAAGCTTCTTATAATTTGTTCGTGGCCGTTTTTAGTTCTACTGGCTTCTAAATCAAGTCTCAATACCCTTGCTTTTGGGAATTGAATTTTGATTTCGTCTTCTATTTTTTCGGTTCCAAATCCTTTGAGGGTTAAATGATGCGAACCACACGCAAAGCAATTAGTTGGGGGGGTAGCTGTATACCCACAGTAATGACATTTCATGCTATCATTGTATTTATGATAGGTTAAGTTGATATCGCAATTTATACAACGTGGTATCCAATTGCAGGTGTTACACTCCATAATTGGGGAATAACCTCTTCTGTTTTGAAACAAAATTATTTGTTCGTTGGCATTTAAAGCATAGTCAATTGCATGGTAAAGTACATTGGTTAAATAACCATACATACTTTTGGTGCGGGTATCTTCACTTATGTTACCAATAATTATTTCAGGTAATTGCACCGAACCAAAACGATTTTTTAACTCAACTAAACCGTATTTACCCATACGTGCATTGTGGTAACTTTCAAAGCTTGGTGTAGCAGACCCTAAAAGGGTTTTTGCTTGCCACGTATGGGCTAAAAAAATCGCAGCATCGCGCGCATGGTATCTTGGGGCAGGGTCTTGTTGTTTGTATGATGTTTCATGTTCTTCATCAACAATAATTAACCCGAGCTCTTTAAATGGCAGGAAAATAGACGAACGAGCGCCAATCAGCACAAGTGGTGTTCCCGAATTTACTTTTTGCCAAATTTCTACACGTTCATTTTGACTAAATTTAGAGTGAAATGAAATTGCTTTATCCCCAAAGTACTTTCTTATACGTTGCACAATTTGTGATGTAAGTGCAATTTCGGGTAAAAGAAACAATACCTGTTTGCCTTTATCCAATTGCTCTTCAATTAACTTAACATACACGTGGGTTTTACCGCTAGAAGTTATGCCATGCAGCAGCACCACATCTTTTTCAGTAAAATATTGGTTAGTTAATTCGTATGCTTGATTTTGCTCAGGATTTAAGGTAAAAGTATCTACAATTTCGTTTGGTATGATAAGCCTATCAATTGCTTGTTTATACTCCAGTAAAATTCCCTTTTTAACCAATGTTTTAAGCGCACTTTCACTAAAATCTCCAAATTCAATTAATTGCTTTTTGCTAACCTGTTCGGTTAGATGCTTTAAATGAACTAGAGCCATCAATACATCAAGCTGCTTAGGTGTTTTTTCTAATTGTGCAAATAGTTCACCTAGCGCCTTTTCATCATCTAATCCATCGGCAAGTTTAATGCACGTGATGGTTTTGGGCTTATATTTTTCTTTAATATCTTCTGTATATAAGATTACCCCCTTAGTATATAACCCTTTTAGTACACCAAATACATTTTTAACATCCAGTATTGCACTAATCTCGCTAATACTTAAGTGTGGTGCCACTGTTAATGCTTCGGTAATTAAAAATTCTTTATCGGTAAGCGAAATGCTTTCTAATTCTGCATCCGGATTAAGCACTACAAGTGTTTCGCTTTCTAACTTAAAAGGGGCGGGTAAGGCTGCATTCATAACATCACCTAGCGTGCACAAATAGTAATTACTTATCCAATTCCAAAACCTAAATTGCTGTTCAATAACTATTGGGGAGTCATCTAAAATGGCATGTATGTATTTGGCCTCGTATTCTTGTGGTGGTGTGTGTGTAATTTGATAAACAATTGCACTGTAAAATTTCTTTTTACCAAACTGTACTATTACCCTTTTACCTGGGGATATATCATCAACCATTTCGCTTGGAACCCTATAAGTGTATAACTTATGCAGCGGCAATGGAAGTATAATTACGGTAAATGTGGCTAGTTGATCTGTCAATGCAGGTGGTATTGAATAATAATGATTATTTAATTTTGTATAGTTCTATTACTTTTTCTGCTTTAATGTAATAAGGCTTCTCTCTAGAAGATGTTATTTTTTTAAGAACAAAAAGAGTTAATGTTTTCCCATGCCATTTCCATGTATAATATTCTACACCCTTGTCACCGCTTATAAGAACTATATCTCCATCATAAAAACCCCTACTATCACCGCCAATAAATGTTTCATAATAGGAATATTGATTTAAACCTGTAATGTTTCCGTTAGAATAAAATTGAACAGGAACGTTATTGTTTACTTGCTTATAAATACCTTCAAATATTATTGAGTTTACTACGCGTTGGGTTGATACGGGGAGTAAATCAATATTTGAACGTTCAATTAGACGGTCATCAGGTTTTACAAACACATACTGTTCACTATCTATTTTGTAGCTAAGGTAGAAGGCTTGTTCGTTAATATAAATACTTAAAGGTCTGTTGTTGATGTATTCTTCAATAACAATTTGGTTTGATGTTTTGTGGTAAAAAGGAAATGTGTGGCTTTCGGAATTGTTATACAGAAAGGTGATAGAATCGAGGTGACGTTTTAAAATAATTTCCTGCATCTCTGCAGGGCCTGCCTTTTGCACCGAGCGGTATTTTTGCAAGGTATCTAGGTAGTTAATTAATACCCAATTCCCTTCAAAAAAACTGTAACGGTATTTATCGTACGAGCAAGCGCACAACATCAACAACAATAAAACGAAGAGGTACATTTTAGTCACGGTGCTAAAATAGATAAAATTAAACTCATTGCCTACTAATTGGCATAAATCAAAACAGATCATTGGTCTTAAAAATTGAATAAAAATGTACTTTGCGGCATGATTAAAGTACTATTTGTTTGCTTGGGTAACATCTGCAGATCACCGCTTGCTGAAGGCGTTTTTCGTCAAAAAACAATTGAGCAAGATGTTGGTCATTTATTCCATGTAGACTCTGCCGGAACCGCTTCATACCACATTGGCGCTTTACCTGATGAAAGAAGCAGAGCGGTTGTATTAAAAAGAGGATTTGAGTTAACACATAAAGCACGAGCTTTCAGTGCTAAGGATTTCAGCGAGTTTAATTACATCATAGCCATGGATAAAAACAACCTGAATAACATCAAGCGATTAATGTCAGATGATACCAATAGTAAAGTGTTATTGATGCGTCATTTTGATATGTTGGCAAAAGATGGCGAAGTACCCGATCCATATTATGGAGACATGAAAGACTTTGAGCATGTGTACGATATTTTAAATAGAAGTTGTGAAGTGATGCTCGGTTATTTAATGGATGAATTAAGCACAAGTGGAAGATAATGGGTACACTTTACATTATCTAGATAAATAATATTTTACAGTTGCTCTCCTGGATTTACGCTATATGAAGGAAATGGCCTTTTAGATATTTTTGAGCAGTTGTGTAGTTAGTTATTCCCATTGTTTTAAGTAACTAATTCTCATCATCTCCATTAATCATTTGTTTCGTTCTAATATCTTTTTTCCGACAATTAACAATTGCAGGTGTAAAACAATGCACAAAGACGTACATTGGCTTAACACTAATCACGTTACTTCGTGAGTTGTAAAAATATTCATTAACATGAGTTCATTTAAAGTAAATGGGGGTAATAAGCTAAAAGGCGAAATCATTCCGCAAGGAGCTAAAAACGAGGCCTTGCAAATTCTGTCTGCAGTGCTATTAACAGCCGAAAAGGTTACCATTCAAAATGTACCACAAATACGTGATGTATTGAAGCTGATAGAGCTTTTGGGTGAATTAGGGGTTAAGATAGAAAAAATGTCAGACGATACATACACCTTTGAAGCTAAAGATGTAAACCTTGAATATTTAAGAAGTGAGGATTTTAAGCAAAAAGGAGCAGCCTTAAGAGGTTCAATTATGATTATTGGCCCTATGTTGGCTCGTTTCGGCATGGCTTACATACCTGAACCTGGTGGAGATAAAATTGGCCGTAGGCCAGTTGATACCCATTTACGTGGTTTTGAAAGTTTAGGCGCAACATTTGAGCATTTGCGAGAAGAGCGTTTTTATAAAATAAACGGTAAAAATCTTCAAGGCACGTATATTATGCTTGATGAGGCATCGGTTACCGGAACCGCTAACATTGCCATGGCCGCTGCTTTGGCAAAAGGCACCACCCAAATTTACAATGCAGCCTGCGAACCTTATTTGCAGCAATTATGCAAAATGATTAACAGTATGGGGGGTAAAATTAGCGGTATAGGATCTAATCTATTAACCATCGAGGGTGTTGATTCGTTAGGTGGTTGCACGCATCGCATGTTACCTGATATGATTGAAATAGGATCATTTATTGGTCTAGCTGCAGCAACTCATTCAGAAATATTGATCAAGGATTGCTCGATAGCCAACTTGGGTATAATTCCCAATGTATTTCGTAAAATGGGTATCGAGTTAGAATTTAGAGGCGATGATATTTTTGTGCCGTCACAAGAGAGTTATAAAATACAATCGTTAATAGACGGAAGTATTTTAACAATTAAAGATGGAATATGGCCTGCTTTCACACCTGATCTAATTTCTATTGCATTGGTTACTGCTACGCAAGCCAAAGGCAGTGTACTTATTCATCAGTGGATGTTTGAAAGTCGTTTATTCTTTGTAGATAACCTAATTGACATGGGAGCCAAAATCATTTTGTGTGATCCGCATAGGGCAGTAGTTATTGGTAGCAACCGCGAAACAAAATTACGCGGTATTACTATGAGTTCTCCCGATATTAGAGCGGGTGTATCCATGTTAATAGCTGCTTTGGCGGCAAATGGTGCAAGTACCATAAATAATATTGAGCAAATTGATCGAGGTTATCAATTTATTGATAAACGTTTAAATGCAATCGGTGCCGATATAACGCGTATTGATTAATAATCCTTCATTTCTTAAATCAGTTCTTGTAGTAAGATACTAATTTTGCTTAGCGACAATCATTAATAGCATTAATCAATCTAACTTATTATAAATAATAACTACAATTGGTATAACTTAGCTGCCATGTTTAAATGGCTTCTCATTTTTATAGGCTTCTTGGTGTCTGGTTCATTGTATGCACAGCGTGTTTTACGTTTGTCAGATACGTTTCCAGTTTTTCAATTGCCAACAACAACCGAAGAAACATACACCAACGATACCACATTGCAATACCCAACTATTTATGTTTTTTGGGCATCTTGGAGTTTAGCATCATTAGAATTATTAGATGTAATCAAACAGCACTACTACGTTATTAACCCTACACGCAGGGGAGTTAGACAAATGTTTATAGATGTGGTTGATATTAGCATTGATAACAAGCCCGACCATCACCGAATAGCTTTGAAGAGAGAAGGATGGCCATGGGAGCAACATGTATTTGATAATAAAGGATGGGAATCAAGTGTATTAAATAACCTTGGAATAACTAAAATACCTACCTTAATTATAGTTGAAAAAAATAAAAAAATAATTGTAATAGACCCAGATATCAACCAATTGCGCAATACGTTAAGCAATATCAAACTCAATACATCTTTGTCAAATTGACATTTTATGCAGTGGTGGCAATGTATTTGCCCATTTGCCCATGAAAACAAAATTTAAAAATCTTTTAAAAGGCATGAATCAAGAGCATACCAACGAAAACGCTATGAATAACAATGAAGAATTAAACGATAACCCTGAACAAGAAAATGTGAGTGGTGAAAATACGTCAGTAAATAACGAGGAAAACAAGGCAGAAACGGAAAATGAGTCAGTACTTGATTTTGAAGCCGAATTATTAGAAAAAGACGACAAATATTTGCGCTTGTATGCCGAGTTTGAAAACTACAAACGCAGAACGTTAGCTGAGCGCATTGAGTTGTTTAAAACTGCTGGCCAAGAAATTATGTTGGCAATGATTCCTATTTTAGATGATTTTGAGCGTGCACTAAAAGCCATGGAAAATGCAACAGATGTTGTTTCTGTTAAAGAAGGCATTGATTTGGTAAGCAATAAATTTAAAAACACGTTGGTTGCGAAAGGGTTAAAACCTATGGAAAGTATCGGGCAAACCTTTAATGCAGATTTGCATGAAGCCATTACCAATATACCTGCACCAAAAGAAGACATGAAAGACAAGGTAATTGATGAAGTGGAAAAAGGATACTATCTAGGCGATAAAGTGATACGCTATGCCAAGGTTATTGTAGGTGCTTAATTTTTACTTTTATTAAACAGTATAAAAATTTAATGTATTGAGCACATTCAACTAAAAAAGTTTGTGGCAGTATGAAAAAAAAAATGGCAAAAAGAGATTATTACGAAGTACTAGGAATTAACCGAAACGCAAGCGTTGACGATATCAAGAAGGCTTACCGTCAAATGGCTATTAAGTTTCACCCCGATAAAAATCCTGGTGATAAAGCGGCTGAAGATAAGTTTAAAGCGGCTGCTGAGGCATATGAAGTATTAAGCGACCAAAATAAACGCGCCAATTACGATAGATTTGGACACCAAGGCGCAAGCGCAGCAGGTGGCGGTTATGGCGGAGGCGGCATGAATATGGACGACATATTTAGCCAATTTGGTGATGTGTTTGGTGATGGTGGTCATCCTTTTGAATCTTTTTTTGGTGGCGGAGGAGGCAGAAGTGGTAGACGCAGCGGGGGAGTTAGAGGCAATAATGCCCGTATTAAAGTAAAACTTACTTTAAAAGAAATTGCCGAAGGTGTAGAGAAAAAAGTAAAATTTAACCGCATGGTTACTGCTGAGGGGCTTACTTTTAAGACATGTTCAACTTGTAATGGAGCAGGTCAGGTGCGTAAGGTGACCCAAACTTTTTTAGGGCAAATGGCCACTACCAATGTTTGTAACTCTTGTAACGGTGCTGGTAAAACAGTAGATAAACGTCCAAGTGGCGTTGGTGCTGATGGATTGGTTGGGAAGGAAGAAATAGTAAGCATCAACATACCAACAGGTGTTGCAGATGGCATGCAATTGAGCATGAGTGGCAAAGGCAATATGGGGCCAAACGGAGGACCTCCAGGTGATTTAATTATTGTAATAGAAGAAATTGAAGACGCAGTTTTAAAACGTGAAGGCAACAATATTGTATATGATCTACATATATCTTTTATTGATGCCGCAATTGGCACAAACCTAGAGATTCCGACTGTTGACGGCAAAGTGAAACTTAAAATTGACCCAGGAACACAGGGAGGTAAAATATTGCGTTTACGTGGTAAAGGTTTACCCGAGTTAAACTCACACCATAGAGGTGATCAATTGGTTCATATCAATATTTGGACACCACAAAAGCTAACATCTGACGAAAAGGATCTGTTGGAAAAGTTAAGAGATGCAGATAATTTTAAGCCTCATCCAGGTAAAAACGATAAAAGCTTTTTCGATAAAATGAGGGAATATTTCCAATAAATAAAGAAGCCCGCGGTTTTAACCGCGGGCTTCTTTACTATTATATGTTGCAATTTACATTGCTGCGTACTTCTTAATTTGTTCATCTAGAATATATTCATTGCCTTCTACATATCCTTCATGCTTCCAAACAATGTTTCCTTTTTTGTCTAATAATATGGTGTAAGGCACGTTGTTTACATTTAAAGCGCGTTTTAAATCTTCGTTAACATCAAGTAAAACGTCAAAATCCCATGCTTGTCCATCAACATAAGGTTTCACTTTTAATACATTTTTTGCATTATCAATAGATACCGCAACTAAGTCTACGTTATACTTTTCTTTCCACGATTCTAATAAATTATCATTGATGTTGGTTAATTCTTTTTTACATGGTGTGCACCACGTGGCCCAAAAATTTATAACAGTAATTCGTCCTGTTTTAGCGTAATCTGCAACATTTTTATTTTTACCATTCACATCTTTTAGCGTAATGTTAGGCAAAGTTTGCGGGGCTTCTGCAAATACCGATACAAAAAGTATTAAGGATAAGGCAAATAAATTACGTTTCATAATGTTTAAAGTTTAAATGATGTTGTAAATGTATAAAAAATCATGATAAATAAAACATACATCGTGCCAAATCATTGTTAACAATGATTTATGTGTGTTATACTCAAAGCAAATATATTTGATGCTCCATATATTTTATATTCTCAATTAGGTAAAGCTATGATTAAAGTAGGTATATTTTTCGGTGGATCTTCGCGTGAGCGTGAGGTCAGTTTTGCAGGTGGACGCACCGTGTACGATAATTTAGATAAAAACCTGTTTGAAGCAGTTCCCATTTTTGTGGATAGCTTCAACAACTTCATTATGCTTAATTGGGAGTTTATCTACAAAGGTAGTATCCGCGATTTTTATCCAACCGTAACTGCTTTGCATAACCAACAAAAACCAATACAAATTTATGCCGAAAGTTTGCCTGAAGCGCATCAAGACAACGGAAGAAAAATTGCCGCACAACTTGGTAAAATACTGCAGCCTGAAGAGTTGGGTCAGTACATGAATTTTGCATTTTTAGCTCTGCATGGTATGTATGGCGAAGACGGCACCATACAAGGGTTGTTGGAGTGGTACGATATCCCTTACACTGGTTCGGGTATTATGCCAAGTGCAATTGGCATGCACAAAAAAACGCAAAAAGTCATGTTGCAACACGCAGGGTTTAACAGCCCTAATTTTTTAGGTATCACTAAACAAAATTGGCAAACTGCAGATAGAATAAAAATACTGGCTGCTGTTAAAAAGCAAGTGGGTTTACCTTTTGTAATTAAACCAGCAAACCAAGGTTCATCAGTGGGGGTAAGTGTAATTACCGAAACCAATTTGCACGATTTTGATCGTGCTGTTGATGCTTCTTTCTTTATTCAAACCCTTGAAAAAAAGCATTGGGTTGGTTTATCGGAGGTTGAAAAATTGGCGTTGTTGCAAAAAATAGCTGATGTAAAGGAAGGCATTTCTTTTCCAGTATTAGCAGAAGGTAAACTGGTTTATAACCCCGATCAGTTGTATGTGTTATTGGATAAACACTTCACTAAAAAATCAACCCTAAAACTAGAAAGTATATACAGCGAAACCGAATGTTTGATTGAAGGTTTTATTAAAGGCCGCGAGTTTAGTTGTATAGTAATTAAGGATGAAAACGGCCATGCAATAGCCTTACCACCAACCGAAATAGTAAAGGGAACAGAGGTTTACGATTACCGTAGCAAATACTTACCAGGCTTATCGCGCAAAGTAACTCCTATAGATATTGCCGAAAA
>CANLLM010000018.1 GCA_947491825.1 Bacteroidota bacterium | reverse complement strand
AAACAGCAACACATAGCAACGACAATCCTTTTGAGTCGATGATGTCACGCTTTGACGAAGCCGCACGTATTTTAGGATTAGATGAAGGATCTTACAACGTATTAAAATCACCACAAAAATCTGTTATCGTATCTATACCAGTTACGATGGATAACGGAACCGTTCAAGTATTTGAAGGATTCCGTGTGGTGCACAACGCAAACCTTGGCCCATCAAAAGGTGGTATCCGTTACAGCATGGATGTTAACCTTGATGAGGTAAAAGCATTAGCTGCTTGGATGACATGGAAATGTGCCGTAGTTGGTATTCCGTATGGTGGTGGTAAAGGTGGTGTTAAATGTGATCCACGTATATTAAGCAAAGGTGAATTAGAAAGATTAACCCGCGCATACACAGACTTAATGGTTGATGTGTTTGGCCCGGATAAAGATATTCCTGCTCCAGACATGGGTACGGGCCAACAAGAAATGGCTTGGATCATGGATGAATATTCTAAACTAGTTGGTTACTCATCTCCTGCTGTAGTAACAGGCAAACCTTTGGTGCTAGGCGGTTCTTTAGGACGCGTAGAAGCAACAGGTCGTGGAGTGATGGTATCAACCCGCAGTGCATTATCTAAATTAGGCATTAGCCCAGTAGGATGCACTTGTGCAGTACAAGGATTTGGAAATGTGGGTTCTATATCTGCTAAATTACTGGCCATGCAAGGCATGAAAGTGCTTGCTATTAGTGATGTTACCGGAGGTTACTATACCCCTGAAGGTATTGATGTAGAAGCTGCAATTGCATACCGCGATGGCAACGGAGGAACATTAGAAGGCTTTAAGGCAGAACGCATCAGCAATGAACAATTACTTGAATTGGATGTAACTGTATTGGTTCCTGCTGCCATGGAAAACCAAATTACTGCCGATAATGCGGATAGAATTAAAGCGAAGGTAATTGTTGAAGGTGCTAACGGACCTACAGTAGCTAATGCAGATGAAATTTTGAACAGAAAAGGCATCATGGTTGTACCTGATATTTTAGCCAATGCAGGTGGTGTTACCGTAAGTTACTTTGAGTGGGTACAAAACCGTTTAGGTTACTTCTGGACCGAAGAGCGCGTTAACCGCAGAGCAGACAGGGTAATGAAAACTGCTTTTGAAGCTGTTTATGCCGCCTCACAGAAACACAACATCAGCATGCGTATTGCTGCTTATGTAGTAGCTATTGGTAAAGTTGCCGAAGTAGAAAAACTACGCGGTAAGTTTGGTATTTAATTGCTATTTTTACTAGGCCACAATTTGTAATTGGATGTTCATTATCCTTACAAATTGTGGCATATTTATTATAAGAAATTATGTTACACAAGGAAGGCAAAGCCACAATTTTAATCACCTTAATGGTGTTGTTTGCACTTAATGCAGGCATACAATTTTTATTACCCGAACATGTAATTGTACAGAATATTGTTTTAGGTATTTCGGTAGTATTATTGGTTATTGTGTTGCAGTTTTTCCGCAACCCAAGCATTACCCCAACCATTGGCGATAACTTGGTTATTTCGCCCGCAGATGGTAAAGTGGTAGTCATTGAAGAAGTAGAAGAATCGGAGTATTTTAAAGGTAAGCGTTTACAAATTTCGGTTTTTATGTCCCCTTTTAATGTGCATGTAAACCGCAACCCAATTGGTGGTTTGGTAAAATACTTTAAATACCACAAAGGTTTGTATTTGGTAGCTTGGCATCCAAAATCATCAACCGAAAATGAGCGAACCACAACGGTAATACAACACAAAAATGAAACAGAAGTATTGTTCAGACAAATTGCTGGGGCATTAGCAAAACGTATAGTTTGGTATGTAAAAGAAGGCGAATACGTAGCACAAACCAATGAAATGGGTTTTATTAAATTTGGCTCACGTGTTGATGTTTTTCTTCCTGTGGGAACAAAGGTTAGTGTAGCGCTAAACCAAAAAGTTAAAGGCGGAAAAACAATTTTAGCTGAACTTTAAGAATTACCTTGCACTTTATATAAATAAAATTCGTTAAGTTTGTTTAACACATTAATACAGAAGTAATATGAAAAAACTATTGGTATTAGCAGCCTTTTTAGGTTTAGGATATGTTGGCGTAAATGCACAAACTGTTGCTCCTAAAAAAGAAGCTCCAAAAGCTCAGGTGGTAAGTAACGAGGTTAAGCACGAAATTACAACACCTGTTGTGATGGAAGATGCACTTCCTGCAGAAAAAGCAGAGAAAAAGCATTGCGCACCCAGCGACAAAAAAGAATGTGGTACAAGTACAAGCAAGAAAAAATCTTGCTGCAGTTCTAAAAAAGAAGCTACCACAACACCTGCTCCTCAAAACTAAAAATTAGGTTATTTAATAAAAAAGCGATTGAAATTTCAATCGCTTTTTTTATGTCCTATCCAATTCTTCCCAATACTCTGCAGCCCTTCGGGTATGAGGTATTACAATGGTCCCGCCCACAATATTCGCTACGGCAAAAATCTCGTATACCTGTGCGGTAGTTACACCTTGCTCTTTACATTTACCCAAATGGTATTTAATACAATCATCACAACGCAAAACCATGCTGGCCACTAAACCCAACATTTCTTTGGTTTGGGTTGATAGTGCACCTTCCTCGTAGGTATTGGTATCAATGTTAAACAAACGTTTTAACACCAAGTTGTCTTGTGCCAAAATTTTCTCATTCATTTTGGCCCTGTATGCGTTAAATTCTTCTACTTGATTGGACATGATGTGTTAAATTAATTTGGCACTCAACTTTTCTATCTCTGCTTTAGCAGGCATGTTTTTATAAATGATATTATACACCGCCTCAGCAATCGGCATTTCAATATGTAATTGCTCGGCATTTAACTCAAACATACTCTTGGTTGCGTAATAACCTTCGGCAATCATGTTCATTTCTAATTGGGCAGATTTAACCGAATAACCTTTACCCAACATGTTACCAAACGTGCGGTTACGGCTGTGTTGCGAGTAGGATGTAACCAACAAATCGCCCAAATAAGCCGAGTGGTTTATTTCCCGCGGATGCGCATGCACTTTGTATAAAAAGGCTTCCATTTCTCTAATGGCATTACTAATTAATACCGCTTGGAAATTATCGCCATACCCAACTCCATGGCAGATACCACTGGCTACTGCATAAATATTTTTTAGCACCGCTCCGTATTCTGTACCGGTTAAATCTTCGGAAATAATGGTACGTATATAACGGCAAGCCAATAACGATGCAAAGTAACTGGTAACCGCTTTGTTTTTACCTGCAATGGTTAAATAGGATAGCTTTTCTGCTGCAACTTCTTCTGCATGACATGGACCAGAGATAACCAATAAATTTTCGTGAGAAACATTAAATTCATTCATCATAAAATCGGCCACAATTTGTTTGCTATGCGGCAACAAACCTTTAATAGCAGACACTACAAATTTACCTTCAAAATCTTGGGGTGTAAGTGGGCTTAATGCATATTTTAAAAATGCCGAGGGCACAGCCAGTACTAAAATATCTGCAGTGTTAACTACCTGTTTAATATCGCTGGTTACTTCAACCAACTCCGGGTGTATTTCAACCGAACTGATATAACTTGGATTGTGACGGTTGGTATTTACATAATCAACTGTTTCTTGTTTACGTAACCACCATTGCAGTTTATTAATTTTGCCCGTATTGTTTCTGAGCTGTTCGGTAAGCATTTTAACAATAGCTGTTCCCCAACTTCCTCCACCTAACACGGCAATATTTCTCGACTCACTATTCATAAAGCGAAAGTAAATAATTGCAGTTAATTTTAATGAACATAATTCCCCTTAACGACTTTAATTCGTCATTTGAAAAGTACTCACAGCTTTAAATTTAAAAGCTTAACATAAAGGTTATAATTATAAGAAAGAAAAACAGTAAAATTAAAATAGCCAATACATTGATAACTAACCCAGCGATTGCAAAGCCCTTTCGTTTGTATGATTTTAAACCGCGTATGCTGTAAATTAAACCAGGAATAGCTGCTAATTGAATAAACAACCCTGCAAGTCCAAGTATAAAACCTATTAAGGCGTCTTTATCGGCCTTACTATCTGGTTCGTAATCATTATTTTGGGAATTTGAGTTGTTCGGCTTTTTCTCCTCATCAAACTTGTACTTTTTCCTGATGGTATCGTCTGGTAAAACAGATAAGTTTATTGAGGCTAATTCCTCATGCTGGGCTATAAATGAATGAGGCTCATTATAGGTTATTTGCTCACTGGCCTCAACATTAGAAGTATGATCAATGGAATTATCATTGGTATTATGGGGTTGCGTTTTTACTGTAACCTTATCGGTGTGGTTAACAGCAATTTTTTCCCTAAATGCAAACTGTTGTTGCGAACAGGAAGCCAACATTAAGACGGCAAAAGTGAGTATAAAGTAGTTTTTCATTTTTGGGGTGAGATTAATGTACCGTGAAACTATTCATTTTTTATAAAAAAAATAAATTTTACAGTTTAATTTTCATAAAAAAGCCGATTCGCATGCGAATCGGCTTTCTAATATTCCTTATGTAAATGGTTTTATTGACCTTGCGCTAATGAGAAGCCAGCGCGGTCGTCATAGGTTCTTAATACTTCATGCGAAGGAATATAGAACTGACTCGACAATTTAGATAAAAAATCAAAGATTTCAGGTTGAGACATTTCACCTTCTACCCTAACGCGATAATGATCAACGCACTCGGTAAACAAAGATCCTGAAGGCCATACCATGGTACCACGGTTACTAATCATAATTAATTTTTGGTTTGATGCCAAGTGTGGTTGAATTTTATCTGCAATTTCGCTACCTAACAATTCTGATTCAATAAAGAAATCAACTCCAACGATTTTCTTCACAGCGTTATCAGGAGCTTTCATCATTTTTTGTTTTAAAGGAGCAATAGGCTTGGTAAATAAAGCAACACCTTCTACCGCTTCGCGGGGTTTGGATAATCGTGGTTTTTGGCCCAAGTTTGCAATTATGGCAGAAGCAAATGCTTCAGTTCCTATTGAAGGAATAGATTTATCACCAAAATCTCCGGTATGCATACCTTGCTCTAGCGTGTAACGCAATGCATTTTCTATATCTGCTGCCTGTTTAACAAATCCCAAAAAACGCAACATCATCAACCCACTTAATAAAAGTGAAGTTGGATTTGCAATTCCTTTTCCTGTAATATCGGGAGCAGTACCATGAACGGCTTCAAAAATTGAAATGTTATCGCCAACATTAGCCGAAGGTGCAAAACCTAATCCCCCAACTAAACCCGCACACAAATCACTCATGATATCGCCTTGCAGATTGGTAAGAACTACCACTTCAAACTCCTGCGGACGATCAACCAATCTCATCGCCAAATCATCAACAATAATATCGTTTGAAATAATTTCTGGATACTCTTGGGCAATGCGTTGGAATGTTTCCAAAAACATCCCATCGGTAAGTTTCATAATATTGGCTTTGTGCGCACACGTAACTTTTGAGAACCCTTCTTTGCGTGCCATCTCAAAAGCAAAACGAATTACTTGCTCAGAACCGGGTCTAGAGATAATTCTGCGGCAAATGGCCACATCATTTGTATTTAAATGCTCAATACCCCCATAAGTGCCCTCAATGTTTTCGCGCACAATGGTAATATCAATAGGAATACCAGCACGACTAAACACCGTTTCAACACCAGGTAAACTTTGAAAGTGCCTGCGATTGGCATAGGTACTCCATGTTTTACGTGCAGTTACATTTATACTTTTCATTCCCTTGCCCTTTGGCGTTTCCATAGGGCCTTTAAACAAAATACCATTATGCTCTAAACTTTCTTTAGCAGCAGGTGTCATACCAGTACCAAAACCTTGCTCAAAATAGGTTTTACCCATTTCAATAAACTCATAATCAAGCGTAACTTTTGCGGCATCAAAAATACGTAATACAGCGTCCATAATTTCCGGACCGATACCATCGCCTTTCGCTACTGATATTTTTATTGGTTGTGTCATTGTTTATTGAGGTTTTAAAGTGCCGCAAATATTGATTTTACCAAGTAATAAAACAAACCTTTTATTACTAATTTAGTGTCTGAGATTTATTAGCAAATTGATATAGGATTTATTTATTATAAACAATGAAACAACACTTTGACAAATATGTTAAAATGTATAGTTTGCTAAAATAATCATGGCATTGAATCATATACAACAGCTAATTGCTAAAGGCGAGAGCGATACCCTCGACTTCAAAAAAACAATCTCTAGTGCGAGTAAGATTGCGAAAACCATGAGTTCTTTTGCAAACCATAAGGGTGGTGCGCTATTGATTGGTGTGAATGATAATGGCACAATAAGCGGAGTGCGCAGTGAAGACGAAAAGTATATGCTTGATTTGGCTGCTAACTTTTTTTGCAAACCCGAAATAGCATTAGAATTAATTGAGTGGGAATTTGGCAACAAAATAATAATAGAATGTATCGTACCTGAAGGAACCGATAAGCCTTATTATGCAAAAGATGAAAATGGTAAATGGTGGGTCCATATAAGGGTTAAAGACAAAAGTTTACTTGCCAGCAAGGTGGTGGTTGATGTGTTAAAACGGGCCACAAACCCAAGAGACACTTTAGTTAAATACACTAAACATGAAGAAGGCCTAATGCAATACCTGGGTAAAAACGATAGAATAACGGTAAAACAACTTTGTCAATTGTTAAATATTTCACGATGGAGGGCGCAAAAAATGCTTATTAATTTAATTAGTGCAGGCGTGATTAGAAATCACACAACAGAAAAAGTAGCGTTTTTTACATTAAGTTGATTTCATAATGGTTGATGTAGCAAAACCACCTTAGTGAAAAGGACATGTTTAGGCTAACAGAGTGCTAAGCAAATTTACTTCCCCTTACTCCAATTACACTTAAACTTATTGCCACCCAAAATATACTTGGTAAAATGCACCAAATTAAACCGTGAAGCCAAAACCCCTCAAAAGTGTATACTAAGGCATTACCCGGATGATCGGCATGATAAAGAATGGGAACAATTAAACCAACATCCATAGGCTGACCTTCGGGACCTAGAATAGTAACCATACTATCGTTTGCATAAAATCGAATTTCTGCACTAACCGTGCTACCAAAATCACTTTTATTAATGCCATGCAAATAATTGGTAGTTACGATGCCTTCCGTAATTAACGCACCTTTTTTGTAGTGAATTTTGATGAGATAGTAAGTTCCGAAAATGGCCACCAACCCACCAAAAAAAATGACTGCTTTGTAGCGGTTATTTTTAACTTTAATCAATTGTTGCGACATGGAGCTATCAGGTTAAATTTAGGTATGGTCACCTTAAATTGTTTACCATCCAGTTGGCGCTCCATTAAATATGTGCCATGCATGGTTCCTATATCTGAATGAATTACACAGCCCGAAACATATTGATGCGATTCGTTAGGCTCTAGTACAGGTTGAACGCCAATTACACCCTCTCCTTCAATTTCGTTTTTAGCTACGTTCACATCATTAATAAACCAATGCCTGCGCAACAATTTTATAGTGTAATCACCTTTATTGTGTATTCTAATACGGTAAGCAAAAACATGATCTTTGTCCGATTGGTTCTCTTGATAGGCAACCTCTACCGTAATTTTTATATCGTTGGTTATTGCAGTTGGCATAATTGTAGTTAAAACATTCGAATTAATAAAAAGTTGCGACTAAACCAAACTTATGTATGCATTACTTTGATTATTTTACATAAGTTTTAGGAAAATGCGCACAATCACTTGATTATTACTTAACATTCACATCACATAGTTGATTAAACTTTGTATGACTTAACATACAATGTGTAAATGAATAAACGCAACATAAAAGTAGCCGTAATTTCTGACATACACTTAGGGACATATGGTTGCCATGCAAAAGCGGTTAACCGCTACCTAAAATCAATTAATCCCGAAATTTTAATACTTAACGGAGATATAATAGACATTTGGCAATTTAGTAAACGGTATTGGCCAGATAGTCACATGAAAGTAATTCAACGAATTTTTAAGATGATGACAAGTGGAACCAAAGTGTATTACTTAACTGGGAACCATGATGAAATGTTAAGGAAACTATCTGATTTTCGAATAGGTAAACTTGAACTACTTGATAAACTTGTTTTAGATTTAGATGGTAAAAAAGCGTGGATTTTTCACGGTGATGTTTTTGATATTAGCATGAAACACAGCAAGTGGTTAGCAAAGCTAGGTGCCATTGGGTATGATACCCTAATTGTTTTAAACAGTATTGTAAATTGGGTTTCGCAAAAATTGGGTAGAGGAAAAGTATCATTTAGTAAACGCGTTAAAAATAGTGTTAAACAAGCCATTAAGTTTATTGATGATTTTGAAGAAACAGCAACAAGTATTGCAATTGAAAATGGATATGATTACGTGTTGTGCGGACACATTCACCAACCAGCTATTAGAAGTGTAAAAACAGATAAAGGAGAAACGCTTTATTTAAACAGTGGCGATTGGGTAGAAAACTTAACCGCACTTGAATACAGCGATAAAAAATGGAGCTTATACCACTACAAGGATGAGTTTGGTGACGAAGACATTTATGAAGAGGACGAACTAAATGTTAAACTTCCCAACATGGAATCACTATACCAAGATATTATTAAAGCAGCAGTAAGTTCTGTTTAATGAAAATATTATACGCCATACAAGGTACAGGCAATGGCCATATTAGCCGAGCAAGAGAGGTCATTCCTCATTTAATCAATTATGGACAACTTGATGTTTTAGTAAGTGGCCATCAAGCCGAAGTTAAACTGCCCTATTTAATTAAATACAAAAAAGAAGGCATTGGTTATACATTTGGGAAAAATGGTGGTATCGACTTTATTGACAGCATTAAGCAATTAAAACCATTCAGTTTTTTATCTGATATTATGACTTTTCCTGTTGATAATTACGATTTAATAATAAACGATTTTGAACCAATTACAGCTTGGGCTTGCAAATTAAAAAACAAGCCATGTGTTGCCCTAAGTCATCAAGCAGCATTTTTATCAAAGCTCACACCAAGACCAATAAAGAGGAACAAAATTAGCGAGAGCATCTTAAAGCATTACGCCCCAGCACCGCACAAAGTAGGGTTTCACTTTAAACCTTACGATACCTTCATTAATACACCTATTATTCGTAAAGAAGTAAGAATGCTTGAACCAAGCAACGAGGGTCATTTTACAGTTTATTTACCCGCACATTCTGATGAAGTTTTGATTCCATATTTGATGAAGATTAGCGATGCAAATTGGCATGTATTTAGTAAGCACAGCAAAACATCTTATGCAAAAGGTAATATTCATGTAAAACCAATTGTAAATGATGAATTTTTAAAAAGTTTAGCCTCGTGTGAAGGCTTTGTTACGGCTGGTGGATTTGAGAGTCCGGCAGAGGCAATTTATTTGCGCAAAAAGGTATTATCAATACCTATGCTTAATCAGTACGAACAAACATGTAATGCCGAAGCACTAAGCCAAATTGGTATAACAGTTATCAATAAAATTGATGATACTTTCAGTGGACGTGTAAAAAGTTGGATTAATTTTGGATGTCCTACTGTAATAAACTACCCAGATCAAACAGCAAAAATTATACATCAGTTGGTTACTGATTATGCAGTGGTTGATAACTAAAATTAATCTAACTGCCTAATTTGGTGATCGAAATAAGGATAATATACAAGTCCTTTTCTACAGAGTAGTTTTTGGCATACATAAAATTAAGTTTATAGGCTGTTCCTGGCTCTACCTGGTTATTCCATTTAACTACAGGAGATAACACTCCTCGTTTAATTTTAGGCAGCGCGTTTTGGTTTAACGAATGGGTATATCCAACCCAAGTTTTTTGACCAAACAGCACTTCCCATAAATTTTTTATAAACTTAGCTCGCTGTTTAATTACCAATATTAGGATTGGACTAATTACTGTTAACAGTATAGTTACCACCACATCTAGTATCCTTTTTTTACGCTGATTCTGTGGCTCGCTTAAGGCCATACTAATATCCAACGCATAAAAATCGCCTGCACTGTTTTTACTGTTTGAGCCAATAATGAATGAGCTTTCTTCGGGAACAATTTTGTATTGCACACCAAGAAGGTTAACACCACTCATCCATTGAATAATTTGAGTGGCAGAAATGTCTTTAGAACAAAATATAATTTCCTCAGCATTGAACACCTGTACGATGTCTCGTAGTCGCGAAACATCACCTAAATAATCATCGCCTTGTTCAATATCATTACCAACGGCTACATAACCAGCAACCTTACAGTTGGCTTTTGTTTTATTTAATAAATCCTGCACACGCGAAGCCTCTTTTTTACCTCCAACAATTATGGTTGTCGTATCATATGCCATTGCCAAATCAATCTTCTTAAACTTGGCTACATATAATATTAACCTATTTAAATAGGCACCAATTAAAGCCCAAACAAACCCCAGCATAATAATGGCTCTAGAAAAACGGTAGCTTAATGGCGCAAAAGCATAAACTAAACTAATACCTATTAAACCAAATAAAATCCCTTTTACTACAGCCGTTGTAGATCGTGGTTTTTCGTACGCGCCCGATAGGTATAAACCAAACACCCAGATGATGGTATATATGCTCGCATTAACCAACATAAACTCTATGGGGTAAGAGCCTCCTTCTACAAATTTATGGTTACGTTCCCAATATAACTTTATAAGATAAATACCTGCATACATGCAAGTGGCATCCATAATCATAAGATGCGCAATTTGAAAAAACCTTCCAACTAAAGAAATTCCTGCACGTATGTATATGGCAAAACTAATCAGGAAACTAAAAAGCTTTGCATGCTTGTTGCTATAGTGTTTTTGAGCAAAAATGATCATCGCCCTATAAAACACAAATACATAATTTACACTGGTTTTTTTTGTGCTTTCGCCTTTATAATGTATAATGGTTGTATTTGGAAAATAGTAGTTTTTATAACCGCCTTGTGTTATGCGATAAGATAAATCAATGTCTTCGCCATACATAAAGTAATCTTCGTCTAATAAACCAATTTTATCTAATGTAGCTTTGCGTATAAACATAAAAGCACCTGATAAAACTTCCACTTCATGCACATCATCATTGCTTAAAAAACCCAAGTGGTATTTTCCAAACGTTTTTGATTTAGGAAAAACAGATGCAAATCCAAACATCTTATAAAATGCGACCTTTGGTGTAGGCAAACTGCGTTTTGATTCAGGTAAAAACTTACCTTTACCATCAATCATCTTAACACCTAAAGCGCCTGCATCTTGTTGTGTATCCATAAAATCGATACAACGTCTAAAGCAATCTTCTTCAACAACCGTATCGGGATTTAACAACAGTACATACTTACCCGTTGCTTGTTTTATGGCTTGATTATTAGCCACACTAAAACCCGTATTCGATTTATTTTCTATTACAACGGTTTGGGGAAATTTTCTAAGAACCATTTCGCAGCTACCATCTGCGGAGTTGTTGTCAACCACAAACACTTCTCCATTAACACCGTGCATGGCTTTGTATACGCTATGCAACGCTTGTTCGAGAAAATACTTTACGTTATAGTTAACAATAATTACAGATAACTGCATGTGCGTGTTTTATACTATTAAACTTAAACGTTGATATGTAACATTTGGTATTATTACATTGGTTGCCCGCCTGCCAGGCTCTGATAACGTCTGATACACTCATCTGCCTTTGCCTTTTCGTTTGTACGTTGATAAACTTGCGACAAATAATAATAAGCACGCGCATAGTTCGGATTCATGGCTAATGCATTGTTAAACGCACCTTCAGCCATTGAGTAATTGGCTAAGTTTAGATAGGCCAACCCTAAACCTTCGAACATTTCCGGTATGTTACCATTGTTTTTTACCCCATTTTCAAAGTACTCGGCAGCTTTTGCAAAATTGTTTTTTTGCAACATACATTGGCCTGCATAAAAATATGCTTCGGTTACATTGCGTTTATAAAACAAGGCTTTGTCTAAGTAAGGTAAAGCGCTATCTGGTTTTTGTTGGGTATACCAAACCTGTCCAAGCATGCTATATCCTGAGTAATTTTCCGGGTAAATTTCAATAGACTTTTTAAGCGCTTTTTCAGCTTCAGCAAAACGATTACTAAATAAGTATGCAGTACCCAACATGCGATGGGCCTCTTCATTCATTGGGTCGTATGCAACTGCTTTATTAAAGTACGTTATTGCGGTATCTGCACTTCTGCGGGCCAATGCTTCATAACCATCAGGCATGTAGTTATTTTCTCGTTTTACAATTACACACAAGGGCACATCATCCACTTTTATAACATGTACGGTTCCCTTTGGAGGAAATGCACCATTTAATAGTTCATTTTTACTATACGAGCGGCTGGTTAAAATCAAATAATCCCAACGAGGTTTAAACTCCTCGTACTCACGCACCCAAAAGAAATCTAAATTTGGGTTGATGCGATGACCATAATAAGAAGCTGTTAAAGGCTCATTATTGATACCAATTAATACTTTCTTATTTGGCTCTTGCTGAGCAATCCACTCTGCTGCTGCGCGACAAGAGTTACTGTAATAATCAGTTTCATAATTAGCATATGCACCATTTATGCCACCAACAAACTCGTTAAAATATACATATTGGTTAGGATGATTTTTTACCATCCAAAACAATGGTTTAGCAAATGCAACGCCCAAAATAATTACGACTCCAATTTGCGCAAATTTATTTTTTAGGGCATTAAGCAAAAACTCATATGACATTGCAGAAAGAACAACCATTGATGGCAATACAAACAAATAATGTCTCCATCCATTGTAATAATTTAAATCGGTAAACTCGGCCCAAGCCACAGGAAATGCCATCATAAATAAAAACATCAATACATAGCCAATGTTAACATATTTACGAATCCAGTTTAGCAACAACAGTGTTAAACCTATGCCTGCTAATAAATAAATGGGATTACCTATGCTTAAAAATTTAACAACATAATATCCTGGCGCTTCGGTTAGCATGTACATCCTTGTTCCTTCAAACAACTCGGTATTGTTTGCATAAAATGCGTTTTCGCTCGACTTTTTAAATGCGATGTATACATTTTTAAACGGATTACTTAATGCATAAGGCCATAGCGATATGCCAAATAAATAACCCAATCCGGCAATACTTAAAAAAGTTTTTAGGTAAGTTAATACCCCTTCACTAAAAACTCCCTTTTTGTTTTTGATACAATACCACAACCATTGTACACCTAAAAAAAGCGCCATGTAAGCAATTATTAAAATTGCACCCACACGACTACCAATACCAATACCCACACCAATACCCAACCAGCTAATGTGCTTACGTTTGGGATTAGGCATATTTTGCAAAACACGCACCATAAAATATCCCGAAACAGCAAAGCCTACTGCAAAAGGAATATCCGTTGGGTTGTTCATACTAAAGCCCATCCAACTTGGGTTAAGACCAACAAATAACATGGCAACAATTGCACCTCGCCAACTGGTAAGTGCTTTTACGGTTAACCCAATACATATTAACCCAAACAAACCGTACAAAGAAATAATAAAGTGACGGGTATCGTAGGGGTCGGTATCAAACGTGTTGTAGATAAGTGCAGATATTAAATTCATGTGCTCCCCATAATGTCTGAATATTTGGCGCACATAATCTTGACTACCCACCGGCTCGCTTAATGCGGTGGTGTCTTCACCAAAACTCGTTACCCAGTTGTAGGCTACCTTACTGTATTCATCATGTTGTTTCTCATCCCAAGTCATTCCATATTGCTGACTTAACAAAGGATAAGCTACGCAAAAACCAAGAACAAGTACATAAAAAACCATACGAAAAGCTGGGGCATTACCTTTATTATCAGGCTTTGGGGCATTTGTTTTGATTTCATACAAAGCAGAAAGTACAAAAAACTTAAAGCTTAAAAATAATGATATTAATGGCAATGTAAATAGGCTAAGCATGCTGCCTGAAGGACTATTTTTATCGGCAATTAGCGCAACATCTTCTGCATTAATTTTATGTGCACCAACTTGGTTGGCAATTTCAAAATAGTTCTTTGCTGTACTAAGTTTGGTTTCAAAAGTTTGTTTTGCGAAATCAGTATTAACGATAATTACTCCGCTTTGGTTATCATTAACATTACTTGTAGTAAGAAAACGAACAAAATTATTGTAAAGGGCATTACTTATTTTTTGCACTAACCCATTTTTATTGGTACTCTCCTTTAAGAAATAAGAACCGAAATAAAATACATTGTTACGCATTTTTTTTCGTTTGGCTTGAGCCGCACCAATCAATGCAGATATGTTAACCGTATCCGTATTTTCTACAACCAAGCTTATTGCTCCTCCAGCAAGTGAAAATGCTTCGGTATAATTATTTGCAACATGTAATCTTTGCTTTTGAACTAAATCTTGATATGCAGTATTTTGCTTCAACTCATCAGCAAATTTTTGGTTTAACGATGTAATGAGTACACAATCAACATCTGCTTTACCCTTACTAAATGAATTCAAAATTTGTTCGTACGAAGCAAGTTTAGTGTTGCCTTTTATTGGCAAGATGATACTTAAACGGCTATCTGATTTAGGTGTTTGCATAAGTAACTGATTTCAAAAACAGGTTAGCTTTTTTTCTGGTTCAAGCCTAAGAAGCTCAAGAAAAAACTAGAAAATATGGTTTGTAAACCCATCATAATGGCAAATACTGATGGAATAACTACGCGTAAAATACTTGAGTAATTAAGCTGCCCAAAATCTTGTTGATCCCACAAATATAGAGAATAAATAGACCCGCCTAAACCAGCAAGTGTAATTAAAACACCAACAATTAAACCTGCTTCTAAGGTTAAAAAATTATAGATTTTATCAAGGGTTGAATTTTTAGGTAAAAAACCTTGCTGTATAGCATAAATACGAGTGAATACTGCAAAGTTAACGGCTTGAAAACCGATTACAACGAATGCTCCTGCATAAAGCAATGTATTGGTATCAAAGTGAATATTCATTAATTGAACTGGACCTTGCTGAATAAGCACGAACAAAATTAAACCAATAATCATCAGGGTTAAACCAGGAATTAAAAATAACCACTTAGGACTGTATAATAACAAGAAGCGCAAGTGTCTCCAACCATCTCGCCAAGTACGTAAATGAGGAGGACGGGTTCTCCCATCAACAGAAAGTGTGGTTGGAACTTCGATTATTTTTAATTTGTTAATTTGAGCCTTAACAACCATTTCGCTTGCAAACTCCATTCCTGTAGTTTGTAAGTTTAGCACAGTTACAATATCTTGGCGGAAACCGCGCAATCCACAATGAAAATCGTTAACACCACCACCAAAAAATAATTTACCAATAAATGATAGCACAGGATTACCAAGGTAGTAATGTAAAAATGGCATAGCACCTTTTGCAATACCACCTTTAAATCTGTTTCCCATTACTAAATCATAACCACCACGTAGTTTTTCTAAATATGCGTTAAGGTTACTAAAATCGTAACTATCGTCACTATCACCCATAATAACATATTTACCATTGGCTGCTTGTATAGCACCCATAAGCGCGCTGCCATAACCTTTACGAGGTATATCAACAACACGTGCACCACAACCGCGTGCAATATCTTGCGAACCATCAGTGCTACCATTGTCACCAATAACAACCTCTCCGCTAATGTGGTTGTCGTTTAAATATTTCATGGCCTTATCGATGCAGACTTTTAGTGTTTCTGCTTCGTTCAGGCAAGGCATTACAATGGTCAATTCTATTGGCTTTTCCATGTTAAAGGTTTAGCTGTTTTTCTTTTTTAATACGGCAATAAAATGCAATTGTCTTCCAAATACCATGTTAAACACTCCTGGGTATAAAGGAATACGTTTGTTCATGGTTACAACTTCTAATCCCAACTCATCAAACAAATCCATCCAATATTTTTCGGTTTTAAAGTTGTAAATAACTTTAACACCATGAGGTGCATTACCCACCCAATCCATGAATTTTAAGGTTTGAAAATCGAATGCATTAGCCCATAAATGGTCTTTTATAACCAAGTACTTTTTGCTTACACGCATGGTTTCTTTCAATAAATTTTTGAAATTATCATCCGGAACATGGTGCATCACATCTGTGTATTGGGCAGCATCAAAACTGTTATCAGGATATGGAATGTGCACCCCATCGAATTCTTTAAATGGAATAGCACAAGTTGGGCGGGCCATGATATCAATACCTTCGTAGCTAATACCAGGCTTTTTTTCGCTGATTAGTTTGCTGATGGTTCCGTCACCACAACCAATATCCAAAATTTTTACATTGTCGGGCATTTGTCTCGCTATCTCATCAGAGATCACTTTGATACGTCTTAAGAATACATATTCATGGTGTAGGTCTTTCAGTAATTTCATCTATATTATTTTGCTTAAAGTCTGCAATATAAAAATAATCGGCTCTTAATAGCAAAATGAGGATAAAATATAGGGATAAAAGCATTTAAAGGTTAAATATTGAGCTGATTTAATCAACAGATATTCAAGAATTATTTTTTCTTTTTACCGCCAACATAAACTGCATGTGGTTTAGCATCGCGAATGGTGCGCATGTTAGCATGTAATAAATCCAAATCCATAACAATAAAATCGGCTAGTTTACCTTTTTGTAACGAACCTTTTATGTGCTCTTCAAAAGCAGCTTTAGCTGCCCAAATAGTCACTCCTTTTAATGCTTCCTCCCTAGTTAAAGCATCTTGCATTTGAAATCCGCCTTCAGGAAACTGATTGGCATCCTTTCTTTCAACAGCAGCATAGTAGGTATAAAAAGGTTGTGGTGGTTCTACAGGGAAATCAGTACCTAAAGGCAGCCAAAAATTTTGGTTTAATAACGTTTTTAGTGCATATGCTCCCTTGATCCTTTCTTTACCTAACCTTGACTGCGCCCAATACATATCGCTTGTAGCGTGTGTGGGTTGTACAGATGGAACTATATTGTATTTACCAAACAAATAAAAATCCTTTTGATTAACTACTTGTGCATGCTCAATACGCCACCTGCGGGCATTGTTTTGGCCTAAATATTTTCCATATAACTCCATTACATACCTATTTGCAGAATCGCCAATACAATGCGTGTTTAACTGATATGGTGAGTTAAAGATACGCTTCACGTATTCTTCCATTTTTACTAATGGAGTAAGTATTAAACCATGATGATCGTGTTGGTCTTGGTATGGTTTAAGCAAACACGCACCTCTTGAACCTAATGCCCCATCGGCATACATTTTAAATGACGATACATTTAATACATCTGTTTTTACGGGCGCACGATTCAACCATTCATCAACTTGTTTATCATTAGCGCTAATCATGGCATACACACGTATGAATAGTTTTTTGCATTTCTGCAACGAATCAATCACTTCAATCACTTCGGTATCAAGACCGGCATCGCACACGCTCGTTAAACCCAAATCAATACAAATCTCTTGGGCTTTTAATAAAGAACTTGTAATACTTACCCTATTGGGCTTGGGATATTTTTCTTGCACCAAATCAACCGCATTATCAATTAAAACTCCGGTAAGTGTATTTGCATTTTTTATCAACTCACCGCCATCTATTTTAGTATTTGTATTGAGTTGCGCTAATGCAAGTGCCTTGTTGTTGGCTATTGCTGCATGTCCATCAACCCGCTTTAACAAAACCGGAATATCAGGAAACAACTGATTGAGTTTATCATTGGTCGGGAAATTTTTTACCGCCCAATCGTTTTGATCCCAGCCACGGCCTGTTAAAAATTGAGGCTTATTTTTTGATACAAAATTTTCACATCTTGCTATCACTTCATCCCAACTTTTGGTGTTGGCTAGATCAACTGTTTGCATGTAAGAACCCAAACCATAAAAATGGGCATGGGCATCTATTAATCCTGGATAAATAAACTTACCTTCAGCCTCTAAAACCGAATCGGATTGGTACTTTTTGAGTAACTCCTCGGTGCCGACTTCAACAATTTTACCTTGATTAATAACCATCACTGATGCAATTGACATCATAGAATCAATGGTGTAAATTTTAGCCCCTTTGACTATTAAATCGACCTTATTGCTTTTACCACATGCTATTAAAATCAATAAGCATAAACAACTGCATAGTTTAAGGTTTTGCATTGGGTTTTGGTTTTGATGTTATTTACCTCCACCAATACGATTAAAATATTCCTTACTTTTTTCTTTGTAGTAAGGCTGCATATCGGTAGGAATAGTTTCTAACAATTCCTTCTCTTTGTTTTTTTGTTGTATGTATAGATCAAATGCTGGAGCACTTGGTTTTGGTTTGTCTTTGGCTTGTTCAGCTTCACGTTTTTCTTCTTGCTCTTGTTTACGTTCAGCTTTTTCGCTCTCTAACAAACGTGTTAAAATTTCTTGCTGACGCTGCAACATTTCTGTAGTTAATTTTTTATTGTAGAGCTCCTTTTCTGTTTGCTCCATCATACGTTTCATTTCCTCTAGCATTTTTGCTCCACCCACACCCTCTTTTTGTTTGGAATCCATCTGCTGCATCATTTTTTGCAACTGTTGGCGTATGGCCATTTGCTGAGCGGCCATTCTTGCAAAACCTTCACTACCCATGCCTTGTTGGCCATTAGGGTTAGGTTGCTGCCCATTTGGCATTTGCCCTGGTTTTTGTCCGCCTGGTTGTGGTTTACCCGCTTCTCCCTTTTTGTTCATGCCCTCACGCAATTGCTTATTCAACTCTTCTTGCATTTTTTTAATTTGGCTCATGGTTAATGGTTTGCTTCCCTTTCCTTCACCCGGCTTTGGCTTAGGTTTTCCTTTGCCACTTTTTTTACTTTTAGCTTGTTGATTTTGTTGTTGCATTTGGTTAAGCACTTGACTTAACATTACAGCAAGGTTATTTGCATGCGTCATAGCATACTGCTGTCGAGTGCGTATTTCCATAAAATTACGTACACCAAAACCAGCAACACTTTTATCTAAATTATCATTCAGCTTGGTTACTTCTCGGTTTATAAACGAACTAATTTCGGGTACACGTTTACTTAGGGCTAACAAGCTATCCTCAATAATTTTAGCATTGTCTTTTGTTATCTTTTGTTTTTTTGCCAACTCTACATACTGCGGACTGTAGCCATTCAGCTTATTCATTTCTTCAATTAAACCTTCTTGGTCTTTACTTAACTGAATGATATTTTCTAGAATCTCGCGCAAAGTTGCTGCATCTTCTTCGTGTTGTTCTTTCTCTGCCTCCTCTTGTTTTTCTTTTATTTTTTCTGCCATTTCCTCCATCTCTTTTGCAGCATTATCTTGGTTTTCTTTGGCTTTTTTATTATCCTTTTTATTTAAATTATCCTGCGCCTTCTGCATTTCCTCATTGGCTTTTTCTTCTTCTTTTTTAGTATCCCCTAAATCACGCGGTTCTTCCAACTCTTTATTTTTTTGCTCAATATCTTTCAACTCTTTCTGCAGGTCTTTGAAAGCTTGTTGCAGTTTTTGCTGCTCTTGTTTTAATTGCTCTTGTCGCTGCTGTTTCTCCTCCTTATTTAATCCCATTTGCTGGTCAACCTGTTCGGTTTTTTTAGCAATTTCTTTTTGTTTATCTGCTAGTTTTTCAAGCTGTTTGGTCGTTTCGACAATCTTTTTGTCTAACTCCAATTGCTTAAACTGCTCCAACATTCTGTCCAGCTCTTTCTCCACATCCTTATTGTTCATTTGCATCTTATCCATCTCTTGTTTAAGTGCATCTTTATTTTGTTGTTGAAGCATTTTTTCCATATCTTTCATCAACTTTTTTAACTCATCATTAAGCACCTCGTTAAACATTTTCTCGAGCTGCTTCTGTTTCTCCAATAGTTCAGGATTAGATTCTTTATACTCGTTTTCTTTTAAATTATTTTTTCCGTTTTGCTTTTTAATGTCTTCTATTTTTTGCACCAATTCTTTTTGTCGATTTAACAGATCTTGTGCTTTCTTTTTCTCTTCCCAGGTCAACTCACGTTTCTCAAGCATTTTTAACTGCAAATCTTTTAATTCTTTTTGTAGTTGTTTGCTCTCGCGCATCGCATCTTTCATATCATCTTTCAAACTCTTACCTGCTTTATCCATTTCGCTGCGTAATTCTTTATCGCTAGGCGCCTTAAATGACATGGTTTTACTACGGGTTGATTTTGCTCCACGCACGCCATCATTATCCCACACTTCAAAATAATACGCTAGCTCATCAGACGCATTTACCCCTGTTTCATTGATATTAAATTGAAAATAAAAACGTAGCGTCTTTTCATCGCGCTGAACAGCAATTGGCTTGCTAATAACGCCTTGCTTAACTTTACTTTCGGTTTCTGATTTTAAAAATCTATATGCAAAAACCAGCTTGGTTAATCCGTGATCATCGCTAATATCTCCAATAAAGTAGAGTTGTTTACCTGTTATGGAATCTGCTTTTTCATCAACACTAATAGCAGGAAAAGCATCGGTTAGTACGTTAATTATATAGGCTAAACTATCGGCAACACCATAACTGCTGTTTTTACTTTTAATAAAGTAAGGTGTAGTTACTAGTAATTTTTTACTAAACACAAATCGGTTGTCATTTTTCTTTTCGGCATGGGTTGATGCATTGCCAAAACCTAAAATTACTTCCTCTGTTTGGGCAGTATTAAAGACCCATTCAGCAATGGTTCCTACTGGCACGGTAATATCCCCAGGATTCTGAATAACCTCCACACCTTTACCAATGTATATTGGATAGGTTAATTTTATTTGGTAGTTGATCAAAGTTGGCTTGGCTACTACTTTTAACGTGTAATCTTGCGAGTAATAGTCGGCAGCCCAAAATGCAAATGAAAGGTCTTTATTTACATTTCTAAACATGTAACTAAACTCACTGTTACTCTGCTTTTGCATTTTGTATTGTTGTCCACCAACTTCTAAATATACTTCAGCTGGGATACTGTTTCCGGTTAGTTTAAGGTTTAATTCAAAATCTGTAAATTGTTGTGTTTTTAAAGTGGTATTAGTTATTTCAAAACTAAAAGGCGCTTGAGGCACAAATGTTTGATTATACTTTACCAAACGCTCGCTACCATTGGTAATAATACCAGGTGCGAGTAAATATATAATAGCATATAACGCCACTGGAATTAAAACCAATCTTGCATATTTTATATTTTGTTTGATGTTAACAGCATCCGTAAAAACAATTGGTTTAAGTTGTTCTGTACGCTGACTGATAGCAGCAACTAATAATTCTGTTGAGGCTTGTCTGTCAGCCTCTTGTTTTAACTGTAGGGTATTAAGCAACCTGTCTTTAACATCCGGAAAGTGTTTGCCAATAATTGCCGAAGCATCCTCGTAGCTCATGGTTTTACGCAAACGGTACATACCCATTATCGGTATAATCAAAAATCGAATCAAACAATAGATAGTACCAGAAACAAATGCGTAAAACATAAAAGCACGAACGCCTTTGCTATAACGACCAAAATACTCAAGAACCACAAATAATAAAAAACTAAACAAGGTAATCAGCGCAAAATATATGGCACCACTTACCAATTGGTTTTTGTAATGCTTACGAACAAAACCGTCAAGCTTGCTTATTAATGGATTATAGTTTGTGTTATTCATTTAGGTAAAGGGCGAATTTATAAAAATAGCCGTATTAACCCGCATGGTTTTAAGCCCATCACACAAATCGCTAAAACATAACGGATACAATACATTTTGTGATATGTTATTTAATGCATAATTTCGAAACGATTGTTGTAATTCTATTCCATATAAATTTATTATGAATAAGCGATTTTTAATGACCCTTTTGGCGCTTCCTATTTTGATAATGAGCGCTTTTACACCCTCGCAAAATCCAGCACCGAAGCCTGAGTTAAAATGGTATAGTTGGAATGAAGGCTACGCCAAAGCCGTTAAAGAAGGAAAAATTGTATTGGTTGATGCTTACACCGATTGGTGTGGTTGGTGCAAAAAGATGGACCGAGACACGTATACCAATCTGGATATTATAAAAAAGATAAACGAGCACTTTATACCCATTAAGTTTAATCCTGAAATTAAAGACGTTACTTACAATATTGATGACAAATCCTTTAAGCCAGAGGAGCTTTATCATATGTTAACCAACGGCAATGCAACTGGTTATCCTACTACCTACTTTATTTTTACAAAAAAAATGAGTTTGCTTTTGGAGCCTGGTTACAAAGACAGTGTAAGTTTTAATACCCTGCTTGACGGGGCAATAGCCGAAAGTAAAAAGTAAATTTCACTTACTGAATTTATAAAACTAAATTCGCCACTCCATTTTCTTATATGAGTGATTCAATACAACACGAATGCGGAATCGCATTTATCCGATTACTTAAACCACTAGATTTTTACCAACAAAAGTATGGCAGCAGCCTTTACGGCTTAAAAAAGCTGAACTTACTGATGCAAAAGCAACATAACCGAGGCCAGGACGGTGCAGGTGTTGGGGTGATTAAGCTAGATGTTAAACCGGGCAACCAATACATATACAGGAGACGAGAGAGTGGAAGTGATGCCATTGCCGAAATTTTCAGTAGAATAGGTAAAAAAGTAAACGAAACAGCCGATAAAAATCAATTGAAAGATACTGATTTTATGAAAGCTAATGTGCCTTTTGTAGGAGAAGTTTATTTGGGGCATTTGCGTTATGGAACCTACGGCAGGAGCTCCAGCGACTTATGTCATCCGTTTTTACGCCAAAATAATTGGATGACACGTAACTTGCTTTTGGCAGGTAACTTTAACATGACCAATGTTGATGAGTTATTTGATTTATTGATTGAACTTGGTCAGCATCCTCGCGAAAAGGCTGATACGGTAACTATGCTCGAAAAAATCGGCCATTTTTTGGATGAAGAAAACCAGCGCCTATTTGATGAATATAAACAATCGGGATTGAACAATATTGAAATTACCGAAAAAATTAGCAGCAACTTGGACATTGTGCGGATACTCACACGCGCCATGCGCGAAGTTGACGGAGGTTATGTGTTAACTGGTTTAATTGGTAATGGAGATTCATTTATTATAAGAGACCCTGCAGGAATTCGGCCATGTTTTTATTATATAGATGATGAAGTAATTGTTGCCACCAGCGAACGCCCTGCTATTCAAACTGGATTTAACATACGTTTAAATACTGTAAAAGAACTACAACCTGGTTATGCTTTAATTATTAAAAAAGATGGCTCGTATAGCGAAGAGCAAATTTTAGCCCCGTTACCTAAAAAATCATGCACGTTCGAACGTATTTATTTTTCGCGTGGTAACGACAGAGATATATATTTAGAGCGTAAAAAATTAGGCCATTTATTAAGCAAAAAAGTAATTGATGCGATTGATGCCGATTTGCCTAATACCGTGTTTAGCTATATTCCTAATACCGCAGCTACTGCATTTTATGGAATGATTGATGGCATACACGATTACTTAACAGATTACAAAGCACAAGAAATACTAAAGTTAGGAGCCAACCCAGATATCAACAAGCTAAAAGAAATTTTAAGTTTGAAACCGCGCAGGGAGAAAATTGCGGTGAAGGACGTTAAACTTCGCACCTTTATTACCGATGACGAGCACCGTGAAGACATGGTAGCACACGTATATGATGTTACTTACGGATTGGTTAAAAATGATGTAGATACTTTGGTTGTTATTGATGACAGCATTGTTCGCGGTACGACTTTGCGTAGCAGTATACTGCGCATTTTAGATCGTTTACATCCCAAACGTATTGTTATCGTTTCCTCAGCACCACAAATTCGTTACCCAGATTGTTACGGAATAGATATGAGTAGGCTTAAAGACTTTGTAGCTTTTCAAGCTATGTTAGGTTTATTAAAGGACCACAACAAAGAACGCATGTTACAAGAGGTTTACCAAAAATGTAAGGAACAAGAAAGCTTGCCTAAGGAACAAACGGTAAACTTTGTAAAGGAGCTTTACGACCAATTTACAGATGATGAAATCAGCAAAAAAATTGCTGAAATATTAACTCCGAATGACTTAAATGCAGAAGTAAAAATTATTTACCAAAGTATAGAAAACCTGCATATTGCTTGTCCAGATCACAAAGGCGATTGGTACTTTAGCGGAGAATACCCAACACCAGGAGGTTTTAAAGTAGTAAATAAAGCTTTTACCAATTTTATGGAAGGCAATACAGCAAGAGCATATTAAGTAGTAACACATGATTCTATCCTCACATAACCTCGCAAAAAAATACAAAAAACGCACAGTAGTAAACGATGTTTCTATTGAAGTGAAACAAGGTGAGTGCGTGGGTTTATTGGGACCAAACGGAGCTGGCAAAACCACTACTTTTTATATGACAGTGGGTTTGGTTAAACCAGATAAAGGAACAGTGATGCTTAATGGTGAAGACATTACACCTTTACCCATGTACAAACGTGCACAAAAAGGGTTAGGCTATTTGCCCCAAGAGGCTTCTATTTTCAGAACACTTAGTGTAGAGGATAATATTAGGTCGGTTTTGGAAATGACCAAACTGAGCAAAATAGAACAAGAAGCAAAATTGGAAGTATTGCTTGAAGAATTTGGATTGAACCGTGTACGTGGAAGTATGGGTAATGTATTAAGTGGTGGTGAACGCAGGCGCTGCGAAATTGCACGCGCATTGGCTGTAGATCCCAAATTTGTTTTGTTGGATGAGCCTTTTGCAGGTATTGATCCAATTGCAGTTGAAGATATTCAGCAAATTGTAGCCAAACTAAAACATAAAAATATTGGTATTTTAATTACCGACCACAATGTACACGAGACTTTAAGTATAGTAGATAGAGCTTATTTACTGTTTGAAGGGAAAATACTAAAAGCGGGAACCGCTCGCGAATTGGCCGATGATGAAATTGTACGTAAGGTATACCTTGGGCAAAACTTTGTGTTAAGGTAATTGCTATTTTATTAAATTTGATGTTTTAAATCAATCAAAAAAGAACAACTATGAAAAAAGTATTAGTAACGCTTACTATTGCAGGCGCTGCATTAGTATTCGCATCATGTGGTAATGACGCTCCAAAAACAGATTTAAACGCACAAGAACAAGCTGTAGTAGATAGCACTCTTGTTAACGATGAGGCTGCAAGCGATTCTTTAGAAGCTGCAATTAAAGCACAAATTGGTACCGAAATGGATTCTACATCTGAAGAAAACCATGAAGGTCACGACCATGCTGGTCATTCACATTAATCAAATAATTATACCTTCATGCGGCCTTGAATTTTTCAGGGCCGCTTTTTGTGTTTTACCAAAATGCCAGGTAACTGCTTGTATTCATACCAATTTGTAATGTTGGCAAAGGTAATTTTACATGATTAAGTGAAAACGTGATAACCCGTTTAAATGCAGTATTTTGTTTGATTATTTTTCTCCAATCTATATCCACACTTACATAATATTCAAAATGGCCTTTGCCTTTGTTTACTTCTAAATTTTGACCCGTGTAATACAAGTTTAAATCATTAGCTACACCCCAGCCACCACACACACTCAAAAAATCAGGCCATAACTTTTCTACTTTACTTCCTTTAGGTAGCCAATCATTGACACTTGCCGAAACCCAATACGTTTGGTTCATATAATCATCAATTAGCTGCGCATAAGGAAATTGTTGATAGTAGTAATTATCATGCTTGTAATAACTTAATTTAATTTGTAAGGCACGGGTGGCAGGAATATGATATTGCAACAATGGCCAAAAACTACCTATTGCACCTGCTCCTAAATCACCAAAACTAAAACCATATGTAGGTGCATAGGCATCTTTCACCTCAATAAAAGCCTGTAAAGCTGTACTTGCAATTCCACCATATAATAGTGCATTTTTTCTTTGTACACCCGACCACTCAAATGCTACACCAAATAACTCGGCCGACATCGCACCACCAATAAAATGAGCCGCTTTGTCCATGTTTTTAGCGTATCGATAATCCATGTCATGATCAATTTTAAACGAAGATTGTTGGTCTTTCCACCATACGTTTTGCAAGTATGTATAAGTACCTGCCAAGGCAAAAGTTGTTGTAATACCGACAATAGCAACACGTTTAGGCTTAACTACCTTCAAGCTATCGGGCAACACAATTGGTGTTGATGCATGGATTTGAGTGCCCTTCATGCATAACATCATCAAAGAAAAAAATAGAACTATAAAATTTAGGTGCTTAAACATGAAGCACAATGATAACAAAATAATTTAATGTAGTTGGCCTATTCGGGTTTAGTTTCAAACAACTCATCTTTGGCTACTTTTTTAACTCCCGTGTTATTTTTTAAGGTCCGTGTTATTGCACTAAAAGGTGCAGATACAACTTCATCGCCTACTTGTAAACCGTCTTTAATTTCAATTAACTTATCGTTTTGAATGCCAGTTTTTACTAGACGTAAAACAACTTTACCATCATTTAATACAAAAACCATTTCTTGTTCATCAGTAGATTTTTTGGTGGTTGTTGTATTTGAAGTTTTACGTTTAACTTTTATAGTTTCTGATTTACTGCTGTCTAACTCTGATTTGTCTCGCATCGTAACCGATTCAATTGGAATGGCAACCACATCATTAACAGATTGTGTTTGGATGTCGACCGAAGCCGACATACCAGGACGGAATACACTGCGCTTACTTCCGTATAACAGTGATAAATCGGCATAAGAAGACCTAAGGATACGAATTTTTACCACAAAATTTGTTACCTGATCACTGGTTGTTGCCAATGTTGTAGTAGCGGAATTTGCAATTTCTGTAACCATACCTTTAAACTTGCGTATACCATAAGCGTCTACTTCAACCAAAGTAGTATCTCCTAAAGCTACTTTTACGATGTCGTTTTCATTTACATCAACACTAACTTCCATGTCATTTAAGTTCGCGATGCGCATCATTTCTGTTCCTGCCATTTGGGATGTACCAACCACACGTTCACCTTTTTCAACACTAAGTTTTGACACCACACCATTTACCGGAGCAAATATTTCTGTACGCGATAAATTTTTGGTTGATTCTTTTAAAGTTGCCTCTTGACTTTGCACAGTAAATTGTGACGCCAAAATATTTTGTTTTGCAGATTCTACTTCAGCCCTTGCATTAACATAAGTTGATTTTGCAGTTTCAAATTCAGCTTCGCTCAATAACTTTTCTTGATGCAATTTGGTGTTGCGTTGAAACTGTTTTTCTAACTCTGTAAACTTCGCCTCGGCTTGCAATAAACGTGCTCTAGAACTTGCTAAATTGGCCTTGGAATTATTTAAAGCAGCCTCGGTTCTTGCCAATGCAGATTGATACAATTCAGGATCAATACGAGCGAGTAATTGTCCAACCTTAACTGAATCCCCTTCCTTAATATACAATTCACGAATTTCACCAGATACATCACTGCTAATTTTCACCTCAACCTCAGGTTGTATTTTTCCATTGGCTGTTACACTTTCGGTTATCGAAGCTTTTTCTGCTTTTGTAGTTGCCACTTTAACTAAATCATCCCCACCAATCCATCCTGATTTTTTTCCAATTACCAGCAACAATAAAAGTACAACAACTGCTATTCCTAAAAACAGCAACAAACGGTTACTTCTCTTTTTTTGATTTTCTATTTTACTCATAAAGTTAGTATAGCGGTTTTCCTAAATAAAAATCAAGCACTTTACGTCTGAATAATAACTCGTACTTTGCTTGGAATAAACTTGTTTCGGCCTGTAAATATTGATTCTTTACTGTTATGTAATCGGTTGTATTTAATGCTCCTAAAGTAAATTGTGTTTCGGCCAAGGAGAGTGATTCTTTATTGGCATCAAAGTTATCATTACTTGCAGCATAACGTTTTTGTGCAGATTGAAAATCTAAATAGGCCTGATTCACGTTTTTATAAACATCCAGTTCTGTTTGTTTTTTATTTAGAACAGCACTCATTTGGTTGATACGCTGTTTTTGAATGTTGGTATTCACTTGCCAAGCGTTAAACAAGGGCAGGCTTAAAGTAAACCCAATAGATTTACCAAGATTTCTATCAAACTGGTCGCTAAATGGTGTTACCTCGGTTTCGGAGTAGCGTAAAAAGGGTGCATACACAGGCACACCAAAACTATCAACACCAATTTGGGTTAAACTGGTATTTGGCGAGCCTACCCCGCGTGTACTTTGGGTACTGTAAAACGAGTTTAAACCACCGCTCATCAATATACGCGGACTTCTACCGCCCAAAGCCATGGTGTAAGCAATACGAGCACTTTCTGCACGAAACTTAGCCGCCTTAACTTCAGGGCTACGAGATAAAAAGTCTTCGTAAATTTGAGCCGCAGTTCGGCTTTCCTTATCAAAAGTAAATTGCGAGCTATCTGGTTTAACAACTTTATTGGCCGTATCAGGCTCCATGTTCATCAACTGCCATAATGTTAAATAAGCTTGGTCTAGCAGTGTTTGGGCTTGTACCAATTGAGACCCTTCGTTGGCATATTGAGACTTTACCTGTAAAAACTTTAACCGACTGGATGCCCCTAAATCGTATAATTTTTGTTGACGGTATAATTGCTCCTTAGTTGCTGCACTTTGCAGCACACGAGCTTCCACAATTTCCTTATTTAACAATACTTGCATGTACGCATTAGCCACTTGTAACCCTAATGTGTTTTTTGCTGCTGCTACATCAAACTCAATACTCTTGGTGGTTTTTTGTTGTAACCTAATATTATTAGTGGTTTGAAAACCATTAAACAGCGTAACAGAACTGTTTAAGCTAAAATTATTACTTCTAAAAGTTACATCACGCTGTGAACTATTTGTTATTGGATTGATGGCAAAACCAGTATTATAATTATTATTAACCTGTGCATTTAAATTTGGCAATGCTGCCATTTTACTCTGAAATTGATCCGCTTGTGCAGTATTTAAGTTAAGCTCTCTCTGTTTCACGTTAATATTATTTTTTAAAGCGATATCAACACACTGTTGGAGTGTGTATAACTGGCCTTGACCTTGAGCGTGTATTTGTAAACTAAAAATTAACGCGAATACCGTTAATTTGTACCCTAATACAATGGAACTGGTTTTCATTAAGTACAAAAGCTATTTACGCAAAAGTAATGTTTAAACACACAATACCTTCAATATTTCCGTTAATTGCCCCCAATGTTACATGGAAGGTGAAAACAAGCGATAATGTATTGTATTTAACTTTTGATGATGGCCCTCACCCAACCATTACCCCTTTGGTATTGAATATTCTAGATGAGTATAACGCCAAGGCCACTTTCTTTTGTGTAGGCGAAAACGTTACCAAATACCCTCATATTTTTAATCAAATTATAAATAAAGGACATGCCGTTGGCAACCATACTTATAACCATGTAAAAGGATGGCAAACCACAAATGCAGCTTACCTTGAAAATATTAAAAAAGCTGCTGAAGTAATTCCATCAAATTTATTTCGTCCACCATACGGTCGTATTAAACCATCGCAAATTAAATTGCTAAAGGATAGTTACCGCATTATAATGTGGAGCATTTTAACACGTGATTACGATAAGAGGTTAAACCCACATAACACACTTAATAAATTAATTAAATTAATTAAATCAGGTGATGTAATCGTTTACCATGATAGCGAAAAAGCACAGCAGAATATGCTGATTATGCTTAAAGGAGTATTGCAACATTTTCATCAATTACAATACACATTTAAAGCCCTATGATTTTTTTTGCTGCAGGACTAATGACTTTATTTATTTGCATCCAATTAATGAATTTAGTTGTTGCCATTAGTGCCGGATTTGATCAGCCAAGCCAAGTAATACCTGATGATGCATTACCTGAAATAAGTGTATTGGTAGCTGCGCGTAATGAAGAAAAAAATATTGCCACATGTATAAAGCATTTGGTAGCACTAAACTATCCTAAACATAAACTTCACATACTTATTGGCAATGATCAATCTAACGATAATACTGAAAAAATTATTAATGAATTCGTAAACAAACACCATAACATTAAGCAAATCCATATAACCAATGAGCTGGGAAAGGCAAGGGGAAAAGCCAATGTTTTAGCACAATTAGCACATGTTGCAAAAGGTGATTATTATCTAATAACAGATGCTGACATACAAGTTTCTGATCTTTGGGCACGAACGTTAATATCCTTTTTTAAACCCAATGTAGGCATTGTTAGTGGAACTACTTTAGTTATTGGAAAAGGTTTTTTAGCTAACATGCAACACCTCGATTGGCTATACTTTATGGGCTTATTATTAAGTTTTAACCGCCTACGTATGCCTAGTACAGCAGTAGGAAACAACATGGCTATTACAAAAGATGCGTACCTGAGTACTGGCGGTTACGAAAACATTAATTTTAGTGTAACCGAAGATTATAAATTATTTGAACAAGTGCGCAAAAGAGGTTACCAAACGATAAACATGATAAACCCCGAAAGCATTAATATTTCGGCACCAGCAGGAGATATAAATACACTACTAAACCAACGTAAACGCTGGCTAAGTGGAGCAAAGGAACTTCCGTATTATTGGTGGATTATTTTTGCAATTTATGGCTCCTTTTGGATGGCACTTATCATTTGCTTATTTATAAATACACAATTTGCTATGGTATTTTTAGCCATTAAATTATTAATACAAATTGTAACCATTTATTGGCAGCAAAAGCAACTTGCTATTCAACCAAATTTATTAAATTTACTTTGTTACGAAGTGTACACATTAGGATTAACTTTACTTACCCTATTCTACTTTTTTATCCCGAAAAAATTAAATTGGAAAAACAGATATTACTAAACATGATTTTTACAGATACACACACACATTTGTACAGCGAAGAATATAGTGAAGACCGCGAAGCGATGGTTACACGTGCAATTGAATCACGTGTTAAACGTTTGTTTTTACCCAATATAGACATCAAAAGCATCCAGCCCATGTTGGATTTAGTTTGGAGATTCCCGGATAATTGTTTTCCAATGATGGGGTTGCATCCTTGCAGTGTTGATGAGCATGTGGAGGCACATTTGTTTCAAATACAAAAATGGTTTAAAAAACGTAAGTTTTATGCGGTAGGAGAAATTGGTTTAGATTTTTATTGGAGTGTGGACTTTAAAGACCAACAAATAATGGCCTTTAAGAAACAAATACAATGGGCCATACAAATGAATTTACCTATTAATATACACTCGCGCAACAGTACCGATGAAGTAATTACCATATTAAAAGAAATGAAACACCCTGCTTTACGTGGGATTTTTCATTGTTTTAGTGGCAATGCCCAACAAGCTAAACAAGTAACAGCACTTGGCTTTTATTTAGGTATAGGCGGTGTGCTTACCTATAAAAAAAGTGAATTACCTAATGCCATTGCTGATATTGACTTACAACATTTGGTATTAGAAACTGATGCGCCTTATTTAAGTCCGATGCCATACCGCGGAAAACGAAACGAAAGTGCTTACATAGTAGATATTGCCGAAAAACTTGCCGAGTTGAAAAGCACCACTATTGAAAAAGTGGCGAACATCACCACCGAAAATTCGGTGAAGATTTATGGGGTATAGCTTAGATTATAAAAAATGAATAGTTGTACTAACGATTTATTGAGTAAATAATTTAATGCCTAATTAATTAAGAGGGTTAGCCAGGGTAATCTAAAAGATGGAGATTTAATAAGCGTTTATCGTATTACCAAGACCCGCTTCTTAAAAAAGTGTATCTTCGTTTGCTTCAACCAAAAATAAAAGTCCATGTTTAAACGCCTACGCGTAAATAGTAAGCTTGCCTTTTATCAGTTTTTAAAAAACAGAAATCGGTACATAAACGACAAAACTTTTTTGATTGTTGCCAGTTTGCTGGTTGGTATAAGTGCGGGTATTGCTGCAGTAATTTTAAAAACCATGGTGCTTGTAATACAGCATTTTTGTGAAAGTGGTTTTGACGTTAAATTTGAAAACTACCTGTACCTCATTTTTCCGCTAGTGGGTATCGTGTTGTCTGCAATTTATATCCGGTTATTTCATTACAAAAAAGTTTTCGATAAAGGCTTAAGCAGCATCATCTTTGCCATCAACAAAAAAGGCTCAAATGTGGAAAGGCACAAAACCTTTTCTCATATTATTACCAGTGCCGTTACTGTTGGATTTGGTGGTTCTGTGGGCTTAGAGGCACCCGTAGCCGTTACAGGAAGTGCTATTGGTGCAAATGCAGGTAAAGATTTACTGGTAACAAAAGCTGAACGTACTTTATTGTTAGCAGCGGGTGCAGCAGCAGGTATTGCAGCTGTATTTAATAGTCCAATTGCTGGGGTAATTTTTGCTTTTGAAGTCTTGTTAACAGAAGTAAGTATTCCTGCTTTTATTCCTTTGTTAATGGCTTCTGCATCGGGGGCTGTGGTAGCTAAGTTCTTCCACAGCGAACCATTATTTAATTTAGTCACGGATGGTTGGCGCATACATAGTATACCTTACTATACTTTATTAGCAATGATTTGTGGATTATTATCGGTTTATATGATGCGAATGACGATAAGAACAGAGAGTGCTTTTAAGCGCATCAAGGCTTTGTTTCCTAAAGCCATCTTAGGAGGTGTTTTATTAGGCTTACTCATTTTTATTTTTCCACCACTTTATGGCGAAGGATATGGGTTAATAAATAAACTAATGAACGCGGACCAAGGAAACTTGTTCGATAGAAGTTTATTTTATGCATACCGCGATAATGTATGGGTAGTGATTGGATTTTCAACCGCCATTTTATTGATTAAAGTATTTGCAAGTGCCATTACGGTTGGTTCGGGTGGTAATGGCGGAATATTTGGGCCATCGCTTTTTGTAGGCGCATTGTTGGGTTTTATATTTGTTAAAACATTAGGTGCATTAGGCATAGTTGATTTACGCATGCAAAACTTTGTAGCTGCAGGTATGGCCGGATTAGTTAGCGGAGTATTGCACGCACCTTTAACAGCCATATTTCTTATTGCCGAAATTACTGGTGGCTACGCCCTAATTGTACCATTAATGTTGGTTTCATCTGGCTCATACTTTATTACCCGTTATTTCGAAAAATATTCTATTTATACCAAGAATTTAATTGAGCGCGGATTTATTACGTTTGATAAAGACAAAGATTTATTAAGCAGGGTTGATATCCGTAGCATTATTCAAACCGATTTCACCACGCTATCTCCTAACCAAACGCTTGGCGAATTAGTAGGAATAATCGCCACATCAAAACGAAATATTTTTGTAGTACTTGATGAACAAAACCATTTACTAGGCATAATAACACTTGATGATATTAGGGAGATAATGTTTAACCAAACCGAATATAACCGAGTAAGAGTAAAAAAGTTGATGAGTATACCACGTTACACCGTTTTACCAAATGCAGATGTAAACGAACTGATTGAGAAATTTGATGAATACAATATTTGGAAAATCCCGGTGGTTGATGAAGAAGGAGCTTACCTTGGATTTGTTTCGAAAACTTCTGTTTTAGATCAGTACCGTGAAAAACTGATAACCGAAGAGGTATTGTAGGTAAGCGCATTCACATTCAACCACGTTGTGGTTATGAACATGGTCGTTTGACAATACCCCAAATTGCTTTTAGATCTATTAACATTTAACCCCATTCGGGGTTGTTTGTCAATTTCAAAAATCTAATCGTGCGTGGATGTCAACAAGGCTATTAACATTTAACCCCATTCGGGGTTGTTTGTCAATTTCAAAAATCTAATCGTGCGTGGATGTCAACAAGGCTATTAACATTTAACCCCATTCGAGGTTGTGTCAATTCCAAAAATCTAATCGTACGTGGATGTCAACAAGGCTATTAATATTTAACCCCATTCGGGGTTGTTTGTCAATTTCAAAAATCTAATCGTATGTGGATGTCAACAAGGCTATTAATATTTAACCCCATTCGGGGTTGTTTGTCAATTTCAAAAATCTAATCGTGTATGGATGTCAACAAGGCTATTAACATTTAACCCCATTCGGGGTTGTTTGTCAATTTCAAAAATCTAATCGTGTGTGAACTTCAACAAGGCTATTAACATTTAACCCCATTCGGGGTTGTTTGTCGATTTCAAAAATCTAATCATGCGTGGATGTCAACAAGTCTATTAACATTTAACCCCATTCGGGGTTGTTTGTCGATTTCAAAGATCTAATCGTGCGTGGATGTCAACAAGTCTGTAAGACTTGAATTTGCATAGCAACGGGTTTCACCCGCTTCATACAAACAAACGCAATTTAACAACTCCGTAGGAGTTGAATGTGAAAATTTGATATCCCATTCTTATAAATTATTCATAAATTGTATTTGATAACCCAACCATTAACCATTAAAATTATGGGTACATATACACAAATTCTGTATCAAATTGTTTTCAGCACCAAACACCGCGAACCAACATTAGCAAAGCAAAACCGAGAGGAGTTATTCAGATTTATTTGGGGCATTCTTGAGAAAAAAAACTGTCATTTATACCGAATAAATGGTGTGGAAGACCACATACATATTCTTACCCACATTCATCCTACAGTTTCTTTGTCTTCATTAATTAAAGACATAAAGGTATCAAGCGCTCTGCATATCAAAAACCAAAAACTGTTTCATAATTTTACCTCCTGGCAAGAAGGTTACGGTGCATTTACATACAATATTAAAGAAAAGAACAGGCTAATTGATTATGTCAAAAACCAAGAGACACATCACCAAAAAATTGATTTTAGAGATGAGTATGTAAAACTACTTAAAGAAAATAAAATTGAGTTTGATGAAAGATATCTGCTTTAGTAAAACGGCTTTTTTGTATCAGATTTAATTCAAAAATTAGTTTGCGAAATCTCAAACCAGACTAGTGTCCTGCATAAGGAACACGCAGTGCAATACTTCTGCCTAAGGTAATCTCATCAGCATACTCTAGCTCCCCACCTATGGCTATACCCCTTGAAATGGTACTGATATTAACAGGTAAATCCTTTAGCTTTTTAGATAAATAAAATACAGTCGTGTCGCCTTCCATAGTAGCACTTAAAGCCATAATAATTTCTGTAA
>CANLLM010000017.1 GCA_947491825.1 Bacteroidota bacterium | reverse complement strand
TGCAACTACAGCAAAACAAAGAGGCTTACAAGTTATTATTGCAGGTGCAGGTGGTGCGGCTCATTTACCCGGAATGATAGCTTCCATTACTACCCTACCCGTTATTGGGGTACCTATTAAATCATCTAATTCAATTGATGGTTGGGATTCTGTACTTTCAATTTTGCAAATGCCTAGCGGTGTACCAGTAGCAACTGTTGCACTTAATGGAGCAAAAAATGCTGGTATACTTGCGGCTCAAATTGTAGGAAGCACAAACGAAACTGTTTCAAATACAATCGCTACTTACAAAAATAATTTAAGTAATGAGGTAACTGAAAAAGTAAACAAATTAAAATCAGATTGGAACAATAGTTTCGATGTCTAATAATTAACGCTCATCGTTTAGATACTAATCGTTAAGATATAAAAGGGTAAATCCTTTTGTAAAATCATCAGAATTTTCAATTATGGCACGCACAAAATGGGTGCCATATATTTTATACCAATCGGCTATATTTTCGGTGCGCTCTTGTAAGCTACCACCAGGGAAAAGCAGGTTCAGGGTTTTAGTCATTTGCTGCTGCTCTACTTCAAACTTTCTTTTTTTTGCACGGAGCATCTTTTTTTGTACCTGAATTAATTTTTGCGATTGCTTATGTGCGAGTGCTTCTATGTGTTGCACCAAACTAGCATCAATGCTTTGCGCTTGCTCTTTAATAATGTTGTAATGACTTTCTATTGAAGCCATCTGAATGTCAATTTGCATCTGAGATCCTGAATTTTTTTTTACAAAACGATCAATATTATATTGCAGGCCTTTAAATAACGCATCTAAAGAAATATCTAATTTTTGGAGTTGCTTGGCTTGCTTGTCGGATATCAGCATAAATGAATTGCGCAAAAGTAACACTGGATATGGAACACCAGCAGCAGCAAAAACATCTTTTAATTCTAACCAGTAGGCCAACTCACCACCACCACCAATAAAAGCAATATTGGGCAGTATCGTTTCTTGAAATACACCCCTTAAAATTACATTGGGGCTATAATTAGCTGGATTATTGTGTACGTCTGCAATTATCTCATCTTTGGTAAACCTAAGTCCTAAAGCTATTACCTCATAGCCTGAAGCTGTTTTTACAATGCGCTCTCTACTATCATTTTGCAAGTAAAACAAATTGATATCTCTACCAGCTGCTTGCACTTTATAATGTGCACCTAATTCCTGCATTGTTTTTTGCACCGCTTCATTAGAAAAACCAGTGGTTAATTCTTTTTCAATTACACCCGTAAATAAAGATTTTAATGCAGTCGAATCCGGCTGTACAACGACTACACCATATTCACCAAAAAGATGATGTACAATTTCAAGTGTTGCCTGTGCAATTGTTTTACCAACCGTAAAGATTTCTTTTAATAATGACACCCAGCTTGCACCTTGGCTAAAAACACCTATTTGTCCTTCTACTTGTTTAATGAGGGCGATTAATTTAGCATCTACCAGCATGCGGCCAACGGCGCCTTTTTGGTTTGTTTCCCAAACAAGTTTTTGACCACCTAGATTGATAAAACCAAGCTCGTCTAAATCGGCATCTTCGGATCCAATGTAATACACAGGAACAAAATTTGCCTCCGGGAATTGCTTTTGTAATGATTTTGCTAGTGCCACCGTATGGGCTATTTTATAAATAAAATAAAGTGGCCCAGTTAATAAATTAGGTTGGTGTGCTGTTGTAATGGTATAGGTATTCGCTAATCCTAAAGATGTAATGTTAGCTTTAACCAATTTTGTTGAAGAAATTGACTGGTACTGTACCATAAGTGCATCAACAAGCGCTGCTCTTGGCGTATTAAATTTATTGCGTGCTGCAATGGCTTCCTTGATCCCTTCCAAATTAGGCGGATGCGTATAAAAAGGTGCTAAATTATCGTTGGCTTCTAAGTAATCAGAAACCAGCTTAGAAAAATAGCCTGTTAAAGGATAGGCAATTTGCCTGGCAGCTTTAATCATAATTAGGTTAAAATTACAACAAGGGCAGCAAATAACGTAAGATTCGCTAGAATAGTTACATTTGTTAGGGCCATTTTAATAAAGCCCGTTTTGTTATGGAAAGCTATGGTAAAATATTACTGATTGCCATGCCGGCATTTTTACTACTTGTACTTATTGAAAAATGGTATGGCGTTTTAAAAGGTAAAGAAACCGTTAGAACATTTGATATGATTGCTAGCTTGAGTTCTGGTGTTACCAATGTAACCAAAGATGTACTTGGGCTTAGCATTGCCGTAATAAGTTACGGCTGGATGGTGGAACACTGGTCTTTAACAAAAGTGCCTGACGGACCGCTAACTTTTATTATTGCTTTTATGGCACTTGATTTTGCTGGCTATTGGATCCATAGAATTGCCCACCAATACAATATCTTTTGGAACAATCATATTATTCACCACAGTAGTGAAGAATACAATTTAGCCTGTGCTTTACGTCAAAGCATTTCGTCAATTGTAAAAATATTTGTGATTTTTTTATTGCCAGCTGCATTATTAGGCGTGTCTTCAAAAGTAATTGCGATTGTAGCACCACTTCATTTGTTTGCTCAGTTTTGGTACCACACGCAACACATTGGCAATATGGGCTTTTTAGAAAAAATTATTGTAACGCCTTCCCATCATAGAGTGCATCATGCTATCAATAAAGAATACCTAGACAAAAACTATGCGCAGATATTTATTTTTTGGGATAAATTATTTGGCACGTTTAAAGAGGAAGATCCAAATGTACCTGCTGTTTACGGTATTACAAGAGCCGTTCAAACATGGAATCCTATCAAAATTAATTTCATGCATGTATGGTTACTCATCAAAGATGCATGGCGAACTAAAAGTTGGTCTAGCAAATTAAAAATTTGGTTTATGCCAACTGGTTGGAGACCCGCAGATGTTGAAGATAAATACCCGGTAGATAAAATTGAAGACGTATATCATTTTGAAAAGTACGATACCAACGAGACTAAAAGCCTCGTTATTTGGTCGTATTTCCAACTTGTAGCACTACTTTTATTTATCAGTTATCTGTTTGGCAATATTGCTCAAATTGGTAATCCTAACATGTTTGTATACGGCTTGTTTATTTTTGCTTTTGTATATGCGCACACAGAACTCATGGATAGAAGTGGCGAAGCACTTATTGCAGAAGTTGTAAAAGTGGCTATTGGTGTAGGGGTTTTATATTACCAAAAAGATTGGTTTGGTATCAATACGTATTATAGCAATGCAAGTGTATTTATCATCCTATACTTTATAGTGTCACTTGCCGCTACCTTTTACTTTCATTATATAGAACGCCCTTCACTATCTACTAGTTCACCTTCAATGTCGTAATCGTAGGCTTTGGTAATTTTTACCCAAACAAAATCTCCAATACTGAGTTTCTTTTTGGTATTAATAACTACTTCATTGTCTACTTCTACGCTATCAAACTCGGTGCGTCCTAAATAACGGCCTGCTTCTTTTTTGTCGATAATTACTTTTAGAATTTGGCCTACTTTCTCTTGGTTTTTTTCTAGCGAAATTTCTTGCTGGACTTCCATAATAGATTGCGCACGTTCTGCTTTAATATCGGCAGGAACGTCATCTACTAAATCATGCGCACTTGTGTTTTCTTCGTGGCTATAACTAAAAATACCTACCCTATCAAAACGGTGTTCTTGTAAAAATTCTTTTAGCTCTTCGATGTCGTCTTCTGTTTCACCAGGAAAACCAGCAATTAAAGTAGTACGCAAACAAATACCGGGTACTCTTGCTCTAATTTCGTTAATCAGTACAGACATGTCTTCACGCGTAATATTACGCTTCATGGCTTTAAGCATGCTATTACTAGCGTGCTGTAGCGGCATATCTAGGTACTTGCAAATATTTGAACGCTCCCGCATTACATCCAAAATTTCCAATGGAAACTTACTAGGATATGCATAATGCAAACGGATCCATTCGATGCCTTTAACGTCTGCTAGCGCATGTAATAATTTAGGGAGTGAACGCTCTTTGTAAATATCTAATCCGTAATAGGTAAGCTCCTGCGCAATGAGCATAATTTCTTTAACGCCTTTTTTTACAAGGCCTTCTGCTTCTGTAACAAGATCTTCGATGGTGCGGCTAACGTGCTGTCCACGCATGAGCGGAATGGCACAAAATGAACAGGTACGGTTACAACCTTCACTAATTTTTAAATACGCATAGTGTTGCGGTGTACTTAAAAATCGTTCGCCTACTAATTCTGCTTTATAGTCTACATCGAACTTTTTGAGCATTAAAGGAAGCTCCATAGTACCAAACCAAGCGTCTACTTCTGGCATTTCTGATTCCAAATCACCTCTGTATCTTTCACTCAAACATCCGGTTACGTAAACTTTATCTAATTTACCCCTGCGCTTTAATTCGAGTTGGTCTAAAATGGTATTGATGCTTTCTTCTTTTGCCTTGTCAATAAATCCACAGGTATTAACCACTACCACATTGTGGTCTAGCTTTGTGTTTTCATGCACCACTTCTATATCACTTGCCATGAGCTGACCACTTAGCACTTCACTGTCCACTAAATTTTTACTACAACCGAGTGTAATAATATTAACCTTGTCTTTATGTAGTGTTTTTGACTTCATGGATTATTTATGAATTTCACTCGAAAAATGAAAAGTAATATCTGGGTTATTGGTGATTTCGGTATTTAAAAACCATTCACTTTGTGCTAAATAAACGGGGTTGCCATCTTTATCTACGGCAGCATTTTGTTGCTTGAAGCGTAAAAAATCGTCGAGCTTGCCAGCTACAGTAGAAGTAAGCCAGCAGGCTTTATAAAATTGAAGTGTTCTAAATTCGCAGGCTGCTCCGTACTCATGGAGGAGTCTGTATTGAATGACTTCAAATTGTAAATCACCCACACAACCAATAATTTTTTTATTGCCACCAAACTGGGTAAACAACTGCGCGACCCCTTCGTCGGTTAATTGACTAATTCCTTTTTCTAGTTGCTTTGTTTTTAAAGGATCTTTATTTACGAGCTCTTTAAATATTTCTGGCGAAAAAGTAGGTATGCCTGTAAAGAAAAAATCTTCTCCTTCAGTTAAGGTATCACCTATTTTAAAATTTCCGGTATCAAATAAACCTACTACGTCACCAGGATATGCGTCTTCAATAACATCTTTGGTACGTGCCAAAAAAGTATACGGATTGCTAAAGCGCATGTCTTTGTCATTTCTAACATGGTGGTAGTATTTGTTTCTTTCAAAACGTCCACTGCATACGCGCATAAAAGCAATACGGTCTCTGTGTTTAGGGTCTAGGTTTGCATGAATTTTAAAAATAAAGCCACTAAACTTATCTTCTCCAACTTCTACTAGTCTTTTAGATGTTTCACGGCTACGTGGCACGGGTGCAATGCGTATAAACGTATCTAGCATTTCTTTTACGCCAAAATTATTTACGGCACTACCAAAAAATACAGGGGCTACTTTAGCCGTTAAATAATCTTCGGCATCTAGGGCACCATATACACCTTCAATAAGTTCCACGTCTTCTCGTAATTGATCGGCATCACGCTTACCTATTTTAGTTTCTAGTAACGCGTCTTGTAAATCATCGATGGCAACAATATCTTCTTCATCTGCTTTGGTGCTTGCCGTAAACAAACGAAGGTTTCTATCATGTAAATTATATACCCCTTTAAATTCTTTACCACTATTAATGGGCCAGGTCATGGGGTGTAAAGAAATATGTAGTTCGTTTTCAATTTCTTCTAATAAATCAAATCTGTTTTTACCGTCTCTATCCATTTTATTGATAAAAACAATTACGGGTGTGTCACGCATACGACACACTTCCATAAGGCGTCTAGTTTGTGCTTCTACCCCGTTTACACTATCCACTACCAAAATAACACTATCCACTGCACTCAGTGTTCGGTAGGTATCTTCGGCAAAATCTTTGTGTCCGGGTGTATCTAATAAATTAATTAAAAAGTCTTTGTACTCGAAAGACATTACAGAAGTAGCTACCGAGATACCACGCTGACGTTCAATTTCCATAAAATCGGAAGTGGCGTGCTTTTTAATTTTATTGCTTTTTACAGCACCTGCAGTTTGAATAGCTCCACCAAATAACAGAAACTTTTCTGTTAAAGTAGTTTTACCCGCATCCGGATGCGATATAATGGCAAAACTTTTGCGTCTACATATCTCTTTCTCGTATTTCATGAAGCTATTAAATTATGCGCTGCAAAGGTAAGGACAGCGAGGCTTAACTATAGCAAAACATTCACAAATATTGATTCTTATGTCTCGTACCTTTAGGCTTTAAATGCTTTATTATGAAGAAATACGTTTTAATACTTGCTCTAATTGGTTTTCAAACTGTTGAGGGGCAAAAAATTGGAGATTTATTCAAAAAAGCGACCACGCGCGCAGAACAATTTAAACAAGGATTAAGCACCGACGATATTGCGGGTGGCTTAAAAGAAGCATTGTTGAAAGGCGCACAAACAGGTACACAAAAGCTCTCTAGTCCTGGCGGTTTTTTAGAAAATGCCGCGTTAAAAATTATCATGCCACCAGAGGCTCAAAAAATAGAATCAACCCTTCGTAAACTTGGCTTTAACAAACTTGTAGATGATATGATTGTGACTATGAACCGTGCCGCAGAAGATGCCTGTAAAACAGCCATCCCTATTTTTACATCAGCAATTAAAGAAATGACCATTACCGATGGTATTAATATTTTAAGAGGAAGTGATACCTCTGCAACCGCTTTTTTGAGAACAAAAACCAACATTGCACTTACGCAAAGTTTTTCTCCCATTATTAAAACATCACTTGATAAAGTGAATGCCACTAAAAACTGGGAAAAAATAATAACTACCTATAATAGCATCCCACTCATTGGCAAAAAAATGAATCCTGATTTAGTTGGCTATGTAACAGATAAATCTTTATCGGGCATATACACCGAAATCGCTACACAGGAAAAAGATATCAGGGCCAACCCTGCTGCAAGAACCACAGATTTACTGCGCAAAGTTTTTGAAAAAAAATAAGGCCACAATTTCTTGCGGCCTTATTCCTATTATTTGATTCGATCTTAGATATCAATTGCTTCGCCATAAGCTGCAGCAGTTGCTTCTTTTAGTCCTTCACTCATTGTTGGGTGCGGGTGTATTGCATTTAAAATTTCATGCGCAGTAGTTTCTAATTTACGCGCCACAACTGCTTCTGCAATCATTTCGGTTACGTTCATACCAATCATATGACAACCTAAAAACTCACCATATTTGGCGTCATAAATAACTTTTACAAAACCTTCTGTAGCACCTGCTGCGCTTGCTTTTCCGCTCGCAACAAAAGGGAATTTACCCACTTTAATTTCGTAGCCAGCTTCTTTAGCCGCCTTTTCGGTGTAACCAACACTTGAAATTTCTGGAATGCAATAAGTACATCCTGGAACGTTATTGTAATCAATTGCTTCAGGCAAATGATAGTGCTTTTTTTCGAGGTACGCCATATGCTCAGCAGCATTGATCCCTTCTTTAGCAGCCACGTGTGCAAGCGCTTGACCTGGAGAACAATCACCAATGGCATACACACCTGCAACAGATGTTTGTTGGTATTTATCTACAATCACTCTTCCTTTATCAACTTTAATACCTGCTTCTTCTAAACCAAGATTTTCGATATTAGCAACAACACCAACAGCACTTAAAACAACATCAGCTTCTAGTGTTACCATAGAACCATCTTGCTTTTTTACATGCGCTTTAACACCAGCACCGGTAGTATCTAAAGATTCTACAGAAGCGTTGGTCATAATTTCGATGCCTTGTTTTTTATATTGCTTTTCTAATTCTTTAGAAATGTCTTCGTCTTCTACCGGAACAATGCGCGGCATAAATTCTACGATGGTTACTTTTGTCCCCATGCTATTGTATACATATGCAAATTCAACACCTATCGCACCGCTACCTACAATGATCATTGATTTTGGTTGCTCAGCAAGTACCATGGCTTCACGGTATCCAAGTACTTTTTTACCATCTTGTTTTAGGTTTGGTAATTCTCTAGATCTTCCACCAGTAGCTAGAACAATATATTTTGCTTCGTGAATTTGCTTGTTACCATCTGCAGCAGTCACTTCTACTTTCCCTTTTGATACTACTTTACCATAACCCATGATCACTTCAATCTTGTTCTTCTTCATTAAGAATTGAACACCTTTACTCATTTTATCGGCAACACCACGGCTACGCTTGATAACACCACCAAAATCGTGGGTACCCGTTGCATTGATACCATAATCGGCACTATGCTTTACATATTCATATACTTGAGCACTTTTTAAAAGGGCTTTAGTAGGAATACAACCCCAGTTTAAACAAACGCCACCAAGGCTTTCCTTTTCAATAACGGCTACTTTAAAACCTAATTGAGAAGCACGAATAGCAGCTGGGTATCCACCAGGTCCGCTACCAATAACAATTACATCATATGCCATAAAAACTAAATTACTTGATTATTAAGGGCCTATTGGCCGTTTGCGTTGCAAAATTAAACTAAAATTGGGCAAATTATTCAAAAAACACACGAACCGTTTGATAAAACCAATTGGTATCTGAAGCGGCTCCTTTGTTTTGCATTTGTTCATTAAAACCTTGAAGTCCAAAGAGTCCTGCCATGTTTCCATTTCGAAGGGCTATTTCGAGATATCCTGCCGAGTTAAACCAAGCTAATTTATCGGTTTCGGCGACTGACGTATAATTATCGCTTATAGAATCAATCACTTCGTTGCGTTTAAATACAATTTTAAAAGAACGTCCATTGGCTTGAGCCGCAAATTCAGAAGACGTAATATTGATAACTACGTTTTCGAACTGATCAATAAAAAGGATTTGACCCTCAATCCAATCGGGCCCTACAGTAGGACGTAATGGATATATTTCGTTGATATTGTCAATAGCAACGCCTCCATCTAATAAATTACCCGTTTTACTTACTTTATTGATTGCTATAGCAATTACAGCGGTTATCTCAAGTAAAGTATGTTTATTATTTAAAGGAATTGCTACAAGATCAGTTGGCTTTTGACCCGTAATCATGGTTAAGAGACCATTGTCGGGGCAAATAATATACTGCTGGTTGAACTTAGCCATGAGTACATAATCTGTGGCTCCTTCAAACAGATTGACTAAAATGCAATGAAAACTACCTCCCGGAAAATGCTTGACAGCGTTTCCACAAACATAAGCTGCTTGCGGAAAATTAGTTTGCGGTAAATAATGCGTGATATCACACAAATTGGTGGTAGGATCTAGCTGTAAAAACTGACCTTTTATAGCGCCAACCAAAAAATCACGTTGGCCAATATCTGTAGAAAGTGTTACAATGGGCATGCCTCATTGTTAACGTAATTACTTGTAAATTATTTCACTAGCTCGTTATTTTTAAAGAAAAACTTGCGAACCAATTTATCGGCTAATGCAGGAAAAAACTTATTCATAAATACAGCGCGTTTACCCGTAAAAGTTAACACAAGCGTACGTTTGCGCTTTTCAATGGCATTTGCAATATGACCAGCACATTCTTCGGAACTCATCATGGCGCCTTCATCCATTGGCGATTCCCCCTGCGATACGCCTTTACTATTTAAAGCCGCATTTCTAATATTTGAACTGGTAAAACCAGGGCAAACCCACATCACATTGGTACCAGATTCTAAAAGCTCTGTACGAAGCGCTTCTAACCAACCATTAACAGCGTATTTAGATGCCGAATAACCGCTACGCCCTGGAAGACCCCTATATCCCGCAATAGATGATACACCCACAATAGTGCCCTTATTTTTAATAATATGATCTAGCGCAAATTTGGTACAGTACACGGTGCCCCAAAAGTTAATATCCATAACACGTCTAATGGTTTCAAAATCTACATCTTGAACCAGTGCACGCATTGAAACACCAGCGTTATTGATTAATATATCAATGGTACCAAACTCCTTTATTACAGCATCAATAAAACCCTTACAATCTATTTCTTTACTCACATCTGTAGCATGAATAAATAATGGCTTACCTGTATTTGCCGATTGCAATTGATAGAGTTTTTGGTAATTACGTGCACAGGTAGCAACTTTTGCTCCATTATTTAAATAAAGTTCTACAAGCGCCTTCCCAATTCCATCGGAACCACCTGTAATAACAACTACTTTTTCTTGCATTTGATCCATAAAAACAAATTATGTTCAAAAATAAGCAAGTAAAAGGGTGATATTTAGGAAATGTGGGTAAATCAAGTAAAAAAGAACCCTATTTATTTGGCTATTTTTTTATTTCGCTTATTTTTGCACTCCTGAAACAAACAAGTGATTGATTGTGAAGGGCGAAGATTCTGTAGCTCAGTTGGTAGAGCAATACACTTTTAATGTATGGGTCCTGGGTTCGAGTCCCAGCGGGATCACAAAGCTTCAACGAAAGTTGGAGCTTTTTTTATGCCGAAAAGTGTCGAAAGCTTGCTTTCGTAAACGTATGAGGCATAAAAAAACTAAACACAACCCTTTGGTTGCGTTCAGAAGCTTTACGCTAGCTCAATGCGGAAGGGACAGCGGCGAAGTGGAACGGAGCCGACAATCCCAGACTAAAAATTCCAATTTCTTTCGATTTCGGAGTTTGTTTATGTCATTTTGCGCACGCTTTTGTTGTCTTTTGTACTGAATAATTAATAAAATAAGTTAATGGATAAAATATTACTTCAATTGCTTCATTTTGTAGAACTTTTTAAACAAATTAATTATAATTTTAATCTTTAAAAAATCTGTGATTTAGAGTAATATATTACTTTCACAATCAATACTTTGGACTTTTATGAAAAAATCGTTGATAATACCAATCTTACTAGCAACATTATTTTTTTTTACCGCCTTTGCATTGTTGAACAAAGACCAAGGTAAAAACAAAGCCAGTATAGTACTTAATGATGGTGAAACAGTTCAATTAGATTCAATATTTAGTAAATTTTCAGAAAACTCTATCATAGAAAATTTAGAAAAAACAAATCTCACATCAGCAATTATTCGATCATTCGATTCAGACTCGAACAATGTAACCGATTTAAAACTTTACGTAGGAGATATATTTAAAAGGGAATTAATTGATTATTGGTCCGTTAATCCACCTTCAAGACTAGGAGACCCTACATATGTTTTTAATTTAGAAAACGGAGAGTTTGATTGGAAAAAAATAAATGGATTTAGCGATTATTATCATTCACTATTTAGAAATAAAACAACTAGAACCCTATTATTTAGAAATGGACTAGAATTTGTTGAGACGATGTGCAAAATATATCCAAGTGATTTTAAAAAAAGAATAATAACAGAGTTGGAGTCTTTATTGAAATTTACTAATAATATTAAATTTATTTCTTTCAATGATGACTTAGAATTCGAAAATTATTGGCAAGGATTTATTGTTAGAAGACACTTCACTGATAAAGTTCCAATTATCGAGATACAAAATTCAATAATAGAATCAATTAATAAGTTGAAAACTTCAAGTCCAACCAATTCTTTTAATGCTTTATATGAAATAAATATAAACAATCAAATCACTTTGTTATACTCGGGCGAGGGAACATATGCAACAACACTTACAGGCGATAAGAAATTTTCATTCAAGATAGATGAATATGTTAAAAGTATTCGATTCTTAAGAGACCTTTCAGGAGACTATTATCAAATTACAACAAGTAATGACATAGGAGAAAAAAGATATCTTCTTTCGAAAAGTTTAGAACCTATTCTTTAATTAACTTATCAAGAAATTATATAATCAAATAATATGTTAAGAAAAATTGTTTTTTTATTTGTTATTGCATTATTTAATAATAATTGCGATGCCCAAAATTTAACTTTTGATCAGTTAATTTCATTAAGAGTAAAAGCTTTATCGGATATTGACGAGTTCATGACATCTAAAAATTGGACAATGTTAAATGCAGATGAGCCTATAGATGGAAAAATGGGAAAATTACAATTTGCATATAATAAGAGCAACTATGATGATAAGGCTGAATCATTTCTATATTATTATTACAGTAGTACCTCAAATATTTACAATAGAATTTCTATTCAAGTACATAAAATCAATACTTATAATAATTATGTATCTAGAATTAAGATTTTAGGCTATATACTGAAAAGATCTTATGTTGATGATGGAGATTTAGTCAAAATTTATCAATCTAATACTAAAGGAATTACTATCAAAATAAGAACTAGCATGCAACAAGACGAACTTTCAGTAACAAAAACACTATATTCTTTTACTGTATATAATACGCTTGATTTTAATTTATTAAATCAGTAACATATTTTAAATTATGTGTCTCGACTTTGGGTTTAGACATAAATTAATAGAACTAACTAATTGATTATAGCATAATTAGAATTATGAGGTCCGCCCCAGCGGGATCACAAAGCTTCAACGAAAGTTGGAGCTTTTTTTATGCGAAGACGCGAATCAAGCTTGCTTGAATGAGCGGATGAAGCATAAAAAAAGTAAACGCAACCCAAGGGTTGCGTTTAAAAGCTTTGCGCTAGCTCAATGCGGAAGGGACGTCGGCGAAACGAAGTGAAGCCGACAATCCCATACACAATCTACTTCCCTATCTCTCTAAACAATACCTTATCTGCATAAAAAGTACCAAAAGGTATTAAGGAAGCCAAAAATGCCCAAAACATTTTTAGCAGGTTCCACTTATGTAAAAACGAAACTTGAAGCAATAAAACTACATACAAAACAAAAAGAATTCCATGAGCCAAACCAACAATGTAATTAGGCTGTGGCATAGCATATTTATATTTCAAAATCATTGTAAAACCTAAAAGCAAAAACGAACAACCTTCTAAAAATGCTACAATTCGTAGTCTGCCTAATGCCGTTTTTAATAGTTTATTTATCATTGTATTATTTGTGTAATATTATCTAAATAGACGAAATTAACAATTTTATACATTCATAAATATTTGAAAAAATAAAAGTCAATTTGAGGTAGTATGACTTTTAAAACCTTTACACTAGCTCGATGCGTAAGGCGGGTCAGCGAAGTGGAACGGAGCCGACAATCTCAGATTACATACTTTTAGCTTATCTGATTGAACTTATAACCCATACCTTGTTTTATATACATCAAAATTTTGGAGCACTTCGTTAGAACTTAAAGATTTATTATAGAATCGAATGATCCCTATCGTCCCTTTAAATGGAACTTGAACCCCTGCGGCATTATAAGGTACTCTTCCAGCTATTCCAACAGGGCTAGTATTACTTACCTGGTTTACCCCAACTAAACTCCTACTTGCCATAGATACTCCATTTCTATAAACAGTAAGTGTTTTGCCAACAAAATCAAATACAGCAACAAGTTGCGCCCAAGTATTTACAGAAAACCCATTAACACTTACAAAAGGAAAATTAGAACCATCATAACAAGAAACTAGCATACTACTTGCACCTTCATTGAATCTAATGGTAAATGGGTATTTAGCTTCATTGTTAAAATTCCATTTTTCTAGCAATTCTGCCTCCGCGCTATTTGGTTGTCCATTGGAAGGATTAAACCAAATCTCTATTGAATATTTTTGAGTATTCGTAAAATCAGTTACTCCAGCCACACTTGGAATCCTACCGTATTGTGTTGATCCATTAAACGTAAGCCCTGTTGATGAATTATATGTGGGTGATCCTGTAATTGTTGTATGATTACTACTTAATGATAAATCTGACCATACAGTACCTGTTCCTTGATATGATTTGTTATTAGCTGCATCTAAATTAAGTACCAATCCATCAGTTACTGGAATGTTAGGGTTAACTAACATTCCCATTCGCATGGTCATATGATTAGTCCATGTAACCGGAATTACTTTTACGGCTTTTGCAAAAACAGGTGTAGAAAAAAGGACACTTGCATCATCGGTAATTGTGGTACTTAAAGCCTGATCACTTAAGACTCTTGTCCAAGGAGCAGCCCCGGTCAAACTTGTTTCAATATGCACTTTTGTAATAAATTGATTTCCATAACTTGCTCTAGGCTGAATTACCAGCCCTTTAATGTAAGCCGGCTCATCATAATTTAGAGTTATATACTGATTCGCATCAAGAGTTTGTGCTGCCCAGCCTAGAGATGAATTTAACCATGGAGTGAAATGAGGTGCTGAAAATGCATCCGATGCGCCTGTACTTCCAGTTGAATTATTCCATGCACTTGAAATACTCCAATAGGTTGGATTTGTATTCGTGGAAGGACTGTGAATGGTATAATCAAATTCACTTTTTCGAATATCGTACTCTTGCGCAATCTCTTTATCAGACATTGGTAAATTGTACAATTTAAATTGTGCCAAATTGAATTTACCATATGCACTTGTACCTAAGTTTTGATCGCCGCCCGCTCCTATTGCATAAAATTGACCATTCGTGGGAAGTGCTCTTGTATAAGTTTGTGTGCCTTGTAACACGCCATTTAAATATCCTTTAATGGATGCGCCATCATACACCATTGCAATATGGTGCCATTGATTTAAATTGATAGTGGACGGGGAAGTGATTGTAGTTCCATTCCAAATACGGTATTTTACATAACCATTCACCAATTCCACAGTAGATGCATTCCAACCATAATTAGGTGTTTGTGAATCTAACTCATACACTATATTACCTGACGCTGCAGTGGGATAAACCCAAACACTCATGGTAAAGCTTTTTTGAACACTTGCATCTAGGGATTTAAAATAAGTTCTAAGATTAGGGGTAACCACATATTGATTCGTGCCATTTAAAGAAACAAAGCCCAACGAATTGAAAAAAATGGGGCTATTTACGATGGTTGCATTTCCGGAAGCCGTTCCGGAAATATTGGTCACTGTGGTTGCTCCACGCGTAAAACTGGACGATTTGGAAAAATCATAGTTCACCACGAGATTATTCTTTGGCAATAAAGAAGTTTGAATGGGTAAACCCATTTGAGCAATGCTCAAAGTAGTAATTAAAATAAAAAGAAAAGTAATAACTGATTTCATATTAGTTACTCATTTCACCTGTGACAATAATGCTGTTACTACCTAAATGAAGTAAACTTACCACCGAATATTGACTTGCTGATTTTGTAAAACCTGTCCTGTTAAGATAAGTACCTGAAAAAGAAATTTGACCAGTACCCATCTGAACAAACGTACAATTAAATCCAGTAGGCAATCCTGTAGGAATGGTAACGGTAATAGCAGAAGCGCTAGTGGACTGTATTACTTTGCCATTGTCTGCTGCTGTAATTGAATAGTTAGCAGATATAGTGGCAACATTCGCGGCAAATCCGGACAATGATGAAGTACTTGAATTACCGCCGGTTAAAGTTCCTGTGGTTGAGACATTTCCTAATGTATAAGCAATATCATTTCCAGTTCTTGTCCAATCCATATTTACCCTAGTCCAAGTAGGCGATGCAGATGTTCCTGCGTTCACATAAAAACCCGCAACACCATCTGTCTGAAAAACCAATAAACCATTTGCAGGTGTAGCAATTGCGGTTCTTTGTGCAGAAGTCATTCTGGGTATAAGCAAACCTTTATCTGTGGATGCAATTTCCAATTTAGCAGAAGTATTGGGCGATGTAGTCCCAATAGCAGTTTGTCCAAAACTTTTAAATGTAGATAAAACTATAATAATATATAATAGAAATTTCATATTTTTTTTTAATTACCAGCTTTTATAAATTTAATAACATCTACAAATTTAGGAGAATCAATTTTAAATAGATAAGTGCCTGACTGCAAATTTCCTAAATCGATAGTCAATCCTTGAAATAAATTATACCCAGTTTCTTTTCTGGTACTTATAATAGCTCCATTAGCACTGATAATGGTTAAATTGAATGTTTCATTTAGAGGTGGCGTATTAGTAGCTTTTACTTTTGTTTGATTTTGAACCGGATTTGGAAACATCTTGACACCGAGTGAATTATATTGTATAGAAACCTCGCAATTAAGTGCAAACTCACCGGAGGCTCTCTTTCCAGTAAGAACTGTTATGCCAGATTTAACATCTATACAAGTTGAAATACTATTAAAATTAATAGCACTAATATTTGCGGCTGAACCTCCAATAGATCCAATACTACTCACCCCTCTTTGTCCCATTGATTCAATAGAAATGAATAGCAGAGAAGCCGCACAAATGATTTTAAATTTATCTAACACTAAAGTATCTTTTAATTGTTTGATTATTCGTAGTATGAAATACGATAAGTTCTTTTGCACCTACCGATTCAATATTATAAATATACTCTACTGGGTTTGACCCATTAGTAATGGCATTTACGTGAATTTGTAATTGATTACCAACTTTCTCAATATTATATATGCCAGCTATACCGTCTGAATCTTTAGTGGATTTATCTTTAAGAAAATTAATAAAATAAGTAGACTGCCCAACATAAGTTTTAGTTATAGTAGCCGTGCTAGTTTTTGTAATTGTGTAATCCAATAACCAAGTTTTTCCTTGTAACATGGATTCTGTAAGCTGAATTTGAGAACCACTATCTACTTTACTACAAGATGTAAAAAAGAAACCAAATCCAATAATTAATAAGGCTTTAAAAGTATTTTTCATGTTATAGAATTTAAAATAAATCTTTTGCTTTTAATACAACTCCAACATTAAAAGTATTTAAACTTGTTTTAATGGGTGTCGCTGTAAGTGAATTTATATTGTGGCTGTAATGTAAAAATAAAGTATAATACGAGTTGTTATCAAACTCCACTCCTACATTAGCCCCCAAAAATATTTTATGATAGTTATTGTTTACTTTGTTGTCAATACTCTGTTTAGACAATCTAAAATCTAAACTAGGTCCTGCAACCAAGTAAAATTTGTGTTTTATTGAATCAGCAAATGGAAGTAAATGCTTATAATGAGCAGCTATATGAAGCGTTGCAAATTGATTGTCGGATTTAAAATTTGCAAATTCTCCAATAATTGGGTCCATTCTTTTTGAATTTGTATACTTAACTCCAGAAGCCAATTTGTTTAAACCAACTGTAAATGAATATTTATGCTTGAGCTTATATAAGCCATCAAATCTAAATCCTGCAAAATAACCAGGCTTAAAAACATTATTGTTTACATCAGCTAGACGGTAGTTGAAGGAAGAATTATAAGCAGCTTCATTTACATTTTGCTTATTAAAACCAATACCACCATATAAGTATGTTTGATTGCTAGAAAAGTTTTTAAAAACTTTTGAAACTCTTAAAACAAATTTACGAGCTGCAGAACTGTCTTTAAATAGTTTAGTTTGCGCATTGATACTTATGCTAATAAGTATGCAAGTTGCAATTGTAATTAATTGAATAAATAATCGTTTCATTTGTATTTTAATTAATTTTTTATACTTATATTATCTTATATAAATTTCTACCCTTGCACTTCTATTTATACCTGTGCCATTTTGACAACAAGAAATTTGATCTCCTGCGGAATAATTTACTCCTGTTGTGAATACACCGGACATCCCTATTCCTCCCGATACATCGTTTGACCCTTCCACACCATTAGGATATAATCCCCCGCCATTTTCATTCCACCCAAATCCCCATCGAACATTCGACCCATTTCCGCTCGTGTAATTATATCCATAAAAACGCACATCAGTTTGAGATGAAAATGCTGTCCCCTTACCTGTAAATGTATTTGCATCACGGTAATACAATCTGTTAGCATTGGTAAAAAAGCCAACTGGCGTGATGCGAATTCCATTGTTGAAATTATTTTGTAACCAACACCAATTGTTGTAATTACTAAGCAAATTAAGACTTCCTCCATTGCCTCCTCCATAATTCGAAGCGATATCAGGGAAAAGTGCCATCATATCCTTGGAATAAAAATAATTCATGGCATCAAATTTTGCATCACCATCGCTACGATTATATGCCAACGGATTCAACGTATTAATAGCCGTCCAATAAGTACTCGAATAATTAAATGTTGTTCCTCGAGTTGCTTTCATCATCATCATCCAGCCGCCGCCATCAATAGTCGAACTCAATAAACAATAAAGTTGCGTAGGTCCTACATAAGGCAAATTAATCCAATAGGAACCGTCATTATAATTCCCAAACGCATTTTGTAGATACTTAGCACTAGGCGCTGCCTTTGCTGAAGAAGACCCATCCATGTCAGGATTGGCTATCAATTCTTGTAAATTCTGTATCCAAGTTTGGTAGTAGGTATTGACAGGAATACTAGTTTGATAAGTAGATGGTGCAGCAGCTTGGATAGGCGACTTCCAAAATAATCTCATACCATAACCACCACCACCCTGCTGCATACGTGCTTCAAAAAAATATTTCTGACCTGCTGTTAAACTTATATTTCCCGTTCGCGTTCCTAATGCAGGAAGTGCTTGCCCTACATACGTTGAAATAATGGTATTACCATTAATAGTTAAATCACTCGCGTCATCCGATTCTAATGTGAAAATATAAGTCCCAGATTCAAGCGGAATAAATGTCCCTTGCACTTTTATAGCAAAATAAGTACCGCTATTTGGCGCAGTGATTCCTAAAGCATTTAAATCTGTGCTGGATTGCCAATCCAATATTCTTGTTGAATTCGTTCTTCCCGTTCTGACTAAGGTAGTATTAGAATTATTGGAGTTGAAAATATTATCCAAATCAGCTTTACTACCTGCCACAGCTGGATACTGGTTAGTAGATCCATTCCCAGCATGTGTACTATACACCCAATAATCCAACTGCACTTTTGGCTGATTGTGTATCCCTTGGTATGGTGTAAATAGTTGACCATTTACAACTGAATTAATGAGTACCAAGAGAAAGATAATTACTTTTTTCATTTCAATTAATTTGTCATGTCTCCTGATGATATAAATAATCCAGCAGCGATACTAACTAGTGTAAGAATTGAATGCTGACCCGCTGTCTTCGTAAACCCATAACGGTTATTAATTGTCACCCCAGATGCAGCAAGAGTCAGTTGTCCTGTACCTCTTTGTACGATCATACAATTAAACCCTACCGACAAGGATGGAACCGTAATAGTTTGTGCACTTGAGCTATTAATCACAATAATCTTCCCATTATCTGCATTGCCTAAAGTAAATCCGGAATTTTGATCATTAATTACGGATCCAAAATTAGTTATAGTACTCGTTGTACCATTACCTGTTAATGTGTTTGAAGTGTTGGAACCAATTAAATTTATCCAAGCTGTACCATTCCAAAAGTAATACCCCGGAACAACATTGTTAGGTGAAGTGCCAGCTGTATTGGTATTAAATACCACTAGTCCTGTTGCAGGTGTAACGGAAGATCCTGCACTATTTTTAATAGTAGTATTATCATTTGTTCCAGTTAATGCTACACGTGGCGGCAAAAATCCTTGGGTAGATGACGCTACTTCTAATTTTGCAGAGGCATTAGGCGAAGTGGTACCAATACCAGTTTGAGCATTCACATTTAATGCTATTATCAACCCTATAAAAATGAAAAATCTTTTCATGTATTAAACTCTTTAATTAAAATTTATCTTACCCAATACCAAATAATCCCAGGATCTGTATTTGCAGTTCCGCCTCCCGCATCTTGTATCCAAGGTGTTGGAACAAAACAATTACAAGCTCCGGCAGCAATTAAAGTACCCCACCAATTTCCAGAACCATCATCAGTAGTAATTAAACCATATCCACCACCTGATGTATTACTATACCAAGGCATTCTTTGACTCAGTCCATTTTCAGTTACATAATCCCAATTACCAAATTTAACATCTAAGGTTAAAAACATTTTGTTCGTTCCATTGGTACCAAAAGCCATCAATCCCGTCGAAGATTGATTCATGAGAGTGAGTTGCGTTGAACTTGCGGATGGGTAACCCATATAGCCATAGCGTGTGCTTGAGCCTTGTGGGTACCATTCCATATAAGCATGGTCCGATCCTTCTAATCTGAAAATGGGGCCATTGGACTTTACGTGCAGTTTGACAGCAGGCGAAGTTGTACCAATGCCAGTTTGTGCCATTATTGTATGGGTAATACACAGAAATATGATAAATAATAATTGTTTCATTATTTAACTAGATTATGTTCTTGCGCCAATTTAAAAAGTTCAATATTATTACGCACTCCAGTTTTTGATAAGATGCTTTTTTTAAAAGTAGAAATGGTATTTGATTTCAAATCCATTGCAGCACTGATATCTTTAACCTGAACCCCTTGCAATATAAGTTGAAGCACTTCTTTTTCTCTTTTAGAAAGCACCTTGAAAGGATTTGATATAGTTATGTTTTCCATTGCTATTGTATTAGTTAAATTCGGGTATGGTTAAAATAATGCTCTGAATACGATCCAATCAGTTCCGTCCGAAACAACTTTAATCCAGTTGTTTGAAGGTTCAATTCCAACTGATGCTGTTGTAGATCCTGTTGTTGTAAAATCTTGAACTAATTTACCCTCAGTTGAAGCGATCGTAATGCTAAATGCACTTACATTTTTTATCGTGTATTCTTTTCCGCTATTACCTACTGCAGTTGGCAATGTGAATATTCTACCGGTTGCTGCAGAAGAACCTACAATAATGTAATTATCATCTAAAGTTAAAGTGTAATCAACTGTTTTTATGCTCAATGCAGTATAACCAGATTTCCAGGTTGCATTACCACTTGCATCTGAGGTCAATACTTTATTTAAACCTGCACCTGTAGATATTTTAACCGTACTACTAAATGTTGCAGCACCTGTAGCAGTAAGAGAAGTTAATGTCGAATTACCAGATGCGGTAAGTGTAGATAAACTAGTAGCCCCTGTAATAGATGCACTAGCAAGTGTAGATGCTCCAGCTGATAAAGTGGAAGAGAACGTTCCAGCCGCTGCACTTAAATTACCTGTTAGACTTAACCCTGTTGCACTAATTGTTCCACTTGTTAATACACTTGTAACATTTGAATTTCCTAACTGAATTGTATTACTTGCCGTTACCAATGCATTGTTACCAATAGCTGTCGAATTGGTTAAATTTCCTGATGATACATTAGCCTGAAAACCTATTGCCGTATTATAAGTTCCTGTTGTGTTAGAATTTAAAGTTTGATTTCCAAAGGCCGTATTAAAACTACCTGTTGTATTTGAACCTAAACTTTGAGATCCAGTAGCTGAGTTAAATCCACCTGTTGTGTTAAAGCTCATCGATAGTTGACCAAGAGCAGTATTTCCACTTCCAGTTGTATTAAGCCCCAGTGCTAATTTTCCTAACGCAGTACTAGTTATTGAAGAATTGTCTCTTCTACCTATACCAATAGTAATATCATTAACTTTAATATCCTCATTAAATATAGTTGTTGAGCTAAATGTTTTTGCACCTCCAATAGTTTGCGCTCCCGTAGAAATCAATCCTGGATTCGAGGCATCCGCAGCTGCTAAAGTTAAGCTCGTTCCACTAATTGTTCCACCAGCAGCATATGATGTAGCTGACGTATAATTTAATGAAGAAACACCAGCTGTAATTCCAACAGTACTAGCAGCAGTTAACCTACCCTTTGCATCAACCGTAAATGTTGGGATTGCAGTTGTTGAACCATATGATCCAGCAGTTACACCACTCGTACTTAATGTTGTTGTAAAAGTACCAGAACCCGATCCTGTAACATCTCCAGTTAATGAGGTTGTAGCATTCGCTGCCATATAATCTGTTCCTGCAACAGCCGCACTTACCACTCCACTACCATTGGCTTTTAAAATTCCATTGACAGCACCAGCACCACCATAATTACTTCCAATAGTTGTTCCGCTCCAAGTTCCACCGTTTACATTACCTGTTAAATTAATAGATCCACTAAAGTAGTTGGCTCCAATGGCTGCATTCCCAATTGTAACGGTGTTGTTACCATTACCTGTCGCGACATGTCCAATTACGATTTCATTAGAACTAGAATTAGCTTTTGGCCTTGTCGTACTACCAATGAAAATACTTTGATTGGAAGTTGTCAAAGAACCAGCGCTACTATTTCTTCCAGCCTGTGAACCAATTGCTATATTATTTGAACCTGTGGTCAAGTTATCTAATGACCCCATACCAATCCCTGTATTTTCAAAACCGGCGGAAATTGCTGTCAATGCACCATATCCCATTGCAGTATTCCATGAACCTGTTGTATTAGCTTTCAGTGCAATATTCCCCACACTCGTATTACTAAATCCATTAGTATTAGACATCATACTTTGGTATCCAAAAGCTGCATTGTTTGTACCATGGTGCGGTGCAACACCACCAATCACGTTGTTAAACAAAGCTTTATTCCCCACAGCAGTATTACTTACATCTGATCCGCCACCTTTACCCACTGTTAATCCATTCACTGTTAAATCATACGCTCCTAAATTCACAGCACCAGATGCACCTGTATAAGGAACAAAATTTCCTGTTACAGCAGAAGTGGATGTCCAAGTATAAGTCCCCCCTGCAACTGAAGTTAAAAACTGATTCGCTGATCCTACTGGAATCATGGCAGTTGTACCTGCTGCAGTTTGGTAAGGAATAGATCCGGATAAACCACCAGCTAAATTATTTGCCGTAGTTGCGGTACCTAATAAAGTCCCTGTTAAGTTTGTTGATTCTAATGATGTTAATCCCGTGACCGAAGTAACGGTTCCACCTAAGGTTAAAGTAGTTGATCCTAAAGTAGAACTGCTGTTAACTAATTTTACATTTGTTAAACTTCCGTCAGCAACAGCGGCAGAAGCAACTCTTGTATCAACATAATCTTTTATTGTTTTTACACTTGGATATTTTGAAGTTGATGCCGCATCTGCAGTGATATCTGTACTTTTATTTGCAACCGCTTCAGCTCCTAAATTTGTTAACGCACCTACAGCGCTTGTCGCACCTGTACCACCATTGACTATTGCAATAGCAGTTCCACTCCATACACCACTTGTTATAGTGCCAACACTTGTTAAACTTGAACCGGTAATTGTTGAAGCCAAGGTTGTTCCAGTTAACGTACCTGCACTAACCGTTGATAAGTTTGCTTTTACATATTCAGTTGTAGCAATTTTAGTTGAATTATCAATTGTTGCTGGCGTTGGAGCAGAAGGAGTCCCAGTAAATGTAGGTGAAGCAATAGGCGCTTTCAATAATATGTCTGCAGTATTAGCAGTAATGCTTGCTGTATTTGCGTTCACATTATTCGTTAATGCTTGTTCTGCAGCTCTAGCAGTCGTTGTTTCTGAAGCAATTGCTGATGCATTCGCTGTAATACTTGCCGTATTTGCATTCACACTTGTAGTTAATGCTTGTTCTGCTGCTCTCGCAGTTGTTGCTTCTGCAGCAATTGCTGATGCATTCGCAGTTATACTTACCGTGTTAGCATTTACTGTTGTTGTTAAGGCCGTTAAATTTGTGGTTAAAGTTTGTTCCGCTGCTCTTGCAGTTGTTGCCTCAGCGGCTATTGCTGTTGCGTTTGCTGTGATACTTGCCGTATTAGCATTTACACTTGTTGTTAAATTATTAATGCTTGCAGTATTTGCAGTTATACTTGCGGTGTTTGCGTTCACATTATTCGTTAATGCTTGTTCTGCAGCTCTAGCAGTCGTTGCTTCTGAAGCAATTGCTGATGCATTCGCTGTAATACTTGCCGTATTTGCATTCACACTTGTAGTTAGATTATTAATGATTGCAGTATTTGCTGTAATACTTGCCGTGTTAGCATTTACTGTTGTTGTTAAGGCCGTTAAATTTGTGGTCAAAGTTTGTTCCGCTGCTCTTGCAGTTGTAGCTTCTGCAGCTATTGCTGTTGCATTCGCAGTAATGCTTGCAGTGTTAGCATTTACTGTTGTTGTTAATGCTTGTTCTGCTGCTCTTGCAGTTGTAGCTTCTAAGGCTATTGCTGTTGCGTTTGCAGTGATACTTGCCGTATTTGAATTTACACTTGTCGTTAAGCTATTTATACTACTTATGTTTGAAGCAATGCTCGCAGTATTTGAGTTAACTGTTGTTGTTAAGGCAGTTAAATTTGTTGTCAAAGTTTGCTCCGCTGCTCTTGCAGTTGTTGCTTCTGCAGCTATTGCTGTTGCATTCGCAGTAATGCTCACTATATTAGAAGCAACTGTTGTAGGCAAGGTGGCAATAGTTGATGAACTCACACCGCCAACACTATTTACAGTAGTGGCAAAACTTCCGTTACCTGAACCTGCAACATCACCAGTCAAAGTAGTTGATGCATTAGCAGCCATTACATCGGTCCCAATCACCAATCCTAAATTGGTTCTTGCGTCAGCAGCAGTTGTAGCGCCAGTCCCCCCTTTCGTGATTGCGATAGTTCCATTTATTTTTGCAGAAGAAATACTATTATCAGCAACTCCTGCATTCGCACTTTGTTGATCTACATAATCCTTTATCATTTTTACAGAAGGATATTTTGTAGTCGATGTACCATCCGCTAAAATATTATTACTCTTATTTGCAACTGCCTCTGCACCTAAACTAGTTAAAGTAATTTGAGAAGGAGTTACATAATCTGTACCTGCTGTTAATGCGTTTTGTTTATTTTTAAATATGCTCCAATCTGTCGCACTTAAAAAACCGTCGGTAGTTATACTTGCTTGAGTAATGGAAAACGCACCAGTACTGCTATTAAAAAACATTGGAGAAGTTGCACTTATCGCACTTTTCACTCTAGCATCGGTATAATATTTATTGTTAATACCCTCGTTTACATCATTTGTAGTTATACTTACATTAGGCCCAGCAAAACCATTCACACTTGTTACAGAATTTGGCGTTGCTAATTCAATCCAGTTTGACAAGGTAGTTGAAGGTGTATTACTTAATACATAGTTCTTATTATTGTCTGTTCTAATGGCAATACTTCCTACTTGAGCACCTGTGATAGACAACATTGCAGCTTGACTAGCAACAACAGTTGCACTTTGGAATGAAATTGAAGGTATTTGATTTGATGGGATTTTTCCATCGTTACCCAGGGTAGCCACTCCATTAATTGCTGCTTTTTGTGATGCATCTATTTTATTATTAAATAAATTCCAATCACTCGAATTTAAATAACCATTCACAGAAGCGTTTGCCTGTGGGATACTTACCGTAAACCCTGATTTTGATAATGGGGCTGTAAATGTTAAAGGGGTTGTGTTAGCAACAATAGAAGCGTCAACATAAGTTTTTACTGCTTTAACAGAAGGGTATTTTATGTCTGAAGCACCATCTAAAACAACATCTAATGTTTTATTAATTAAACTTTCCTTAGTATTTAACGAAGTAGTTACACTAGCAGTATTTGCTTTTAAAGCTAATTGATTATAAATAGCAGTACTATCAAATGTTTTGGCAGCCAATTGAGTTGGGGTAACATAATTATTAATACTGTCTGCAATATTTAATTTTGAAGCTAACGAAGTAGTTACAATAGCACTATTTGCTTTTAAGGCTAACTGATTATAAATAGCAGTACTATCAAATGTTTTTGAAGCTAATTGAGTTGGGGTTACATACTTATTAATACTGTCTGCAATATTTAATTTTGAAGCTAAAGAAGTAGTTACATTAGCGCTATTTGCTTTTAATGCTAACTGATTATAAATGGCAGTACTATCAAAAGTTTTTGCAGCCAATTGAGTTGGGGTAACATACTTAATAATACTGTCTGCAATATTTAATTTTGAAGCTAAAGAAGTAGTTACATTAGCGCTATTTGCTTTTAATGCTAACTGATTATAAATGGCAGTACTATCAAAAGTTTTTGCAGCCAATTGAGTTGGCGTTACATACTTAGAAATACTATCAGCTACATTCAATTTATTTAAACCCAATGCGGTTAATGTTTGAGATTTAGCGTAGGGCATAAGCATAGCAGCGGTATCCGTTGTTTTTACAACATCTTTAACGCCAGCCGAATTTCCAGCATAATAAGCATAAGGGACAGTTCCAAAGGCGGAAGCTCCTAAATCAATTAGTTCTTTGGTATAATCCCAGTTTGAAACAGGTGATAAAGGCTTAATAGCAATTCTTAACCCTAAAAAGTAAGGTCCATTAGCCCAATCAACCTTATCAAGTCCACTAAGGGTACCTCCAAGACGTTGGCCACTACCAATATTGATACTAAAAACACCCAAACCATCGGTGGTGGTTTGATGCAGTTCTGTTAATACTTTGGTTCCATTTGCAGTAAATTGTAAAATACTAGACTCTACAAATACAACGCGGTCTTTGGCAGGGTTAGAGAAATTGTCCCTAGCAACCGCTTGAAAAAAGATCCCATAATTGGGATTCGTATTTTGTGCAAGGGCTTTGTTTACCCAGCAGATATTTAGTAAGATCACTAAGACACAAAATAGTTTACGCATACCTTTTTTGATTTAAGGCGGCGAATATAGATTTATGTCTAATATTAGATGAAAGTCGAAGCTGAAAACCTGTCCTATTTTGTGATAATAGGACTTAATTCAAATCAGGAGCATTGGTAAATAAGAATTAAAATATTATGTTTGTTTACTATCTGTAAAAAAAAGGACACCGTTTTTTATCTAAAATGAAACAAAAACGGAAATACAAATGTCACAAACGCAGTCCATACAAAGTAAAGCGGCATAAAAAGAGCAATACTTGACTCTACTTTTTCAACCTCAATTTTCCCTTTTATAACTTCATACAAATTGAAGGAAACGAACAACAAATTAACTAATATTAATATATCTCCTCCTAAAACAGCCAATCTATTGGGCGAAAATCCAAAATCGTTTATACGGTATAAAATAGAACTTAAAGCTATCCCATTTACAATAATTGCCAGCACCGACAAAACCCATAAATTGGTTTGATTGGACTTTTGCTGTGTATGCTTTGTTATTTCAGACAACGAAAATAATATTAGTGCCATAACTGCAATGAGTAGCACATTAAACAATAAAAGATAATCACGATTGGCAGTTGGATAAGTTCCTTTAAAAAATATGGCAACTAGGTATATGAATAAAGTAATGGTAACTAACGGGGTGAAAATACGCGCAATAACGGGCGAAATTTTATTTACCAGATGATTGTTATTTTGAATTAAATAAGCAGCATACAAAGGGACAATTGACAAACCTGCCGCCATAATGTAATTGAGATAAATATTTTCAATATTTACTTTTAAAACCTCAAATAAATTAATGGTTATTGCTGTAAAAATCCCACCAGCTATTAAGATAAGTACATTAAGCACCAACAAATCTCCATTAAACCTTAAAAAGTTTATCTTTTTACCAGTTGCTGTAACATCTCCCCCAATATATGTATAACCAAAGATTACCCATAAGAATAATGGCAAATGAAAAAAGGCCTGATTTACCGAATCACTATGTGTAAGTGTAGGTAGTAAATTAATATATACAGCAGATAGTACTGATATAATTAGAGGCACAATTAATTTTTTAGTAGGCTGCTGCTGTTTCCAAACAAAGTATACCATGAGTGCTGGAAATACTATAAAGCCAATATTTTTGGCATAAAAAACATCTTGCTCAACAGCAATAAAATTTGGAAGAAGTGCGAATAAAGCAACAATTGCAGCAAGTATCGCTACAACTTTCCATTCATTTTTAATACCCCAACTAATTTCTGATTGTGTGTAGTTAAGTCTTTCATACCAAGCTTTTGCCAACACTTCATCTTTTAAAGAAGGATATGCCTCTGCAAATGCTTGCTTAAATGCAGCGCTGTCTTTACGATAAGCTGTTTCTAAAAATTCTGGATTATGTATATTATCTATAATTGAATTTTTCATGCTGCAATTTTATCATTATAAAAGCGCTTGTAATAATATTTCTACCGGGTGTAAAGCCTTTTCACCCGTTCCATCCTTGATTTGATGCCTACAACTAGTTCCAGGAGCAGCCACTGTGCATGTAGATGCATTTTTTCGAACACTTGGAAAGAGCACCATCTCTCCTATTTTCATAGAAACATCGTAATGTTCCTTTTCGTAACCAAAGGATCCTGCCATACCACAACATCCAGAAGGAATGGTTTGTACGGTATAGTTTGCTGGTAGGGATAATGCAGTAATAGAATCCGCGAGTGACCCTACGGCTTTTTGCTGACAATGACCATGTAAGACAATGGTTTTAGCATTCGTAGTAAACACTTCATTTGTAATATTACCAACAGCTATTTCTTTAGCAATAAATTCATCGATGTAAAAACTATTGCGGGCTAAATTTTCAGCAGCAACTACATTTTGATCGTTAGCTAAATCAGGATATTCATCTCTAAAAGTTAAAATGGCAGAAGGCTCAATACCAATTAAAGGGCTCTTTTCAGAAACAACCTTACTTAACAACTCAATATTTATATTAGCAATAATTTGTGCTTTTCTAACAAGTCCCTTTGATAACCATGTTCGTCCACTCTCTTCATGAACCGGAATCACTACATCATAACCAAGGGCAGTTAATAATTGTAAGGCTTTGATACCAATATGCGCATCATTGTAATTGGTAAACTCATCGCAAAATAAATACACACGCTTTATGGAATGCTGCGGTGCCACATAGTTTTTACGGTACCATGCCATTAAGGTTTGCTTAGATATTGCGGGCATAGAACGCTCCACCGCAAAGCCTACTGCTCTTTTAATGATACCACTTAGTAAACTATTTTGCATCACAAAATTATACATGCCCGGTGCAACCGAACCTAGCTTAGCAGCTGCCGTAAAATTAGCAATCAGTTTTGACCTAAATGGAACACCATTGGCATCATAATAATGTTGTAAAAACTCGGCTTTTAATTTAGCCATATCCACATTAGATGGACACTCCGTTTTACAGGCTTTGCAACTCAAGCAAAGGCTCATAACGTCATAAATTTCTTTATGGTTAAAGCGGTTTTGCTGCGTTGAATGCGTTAAAAATTCACGTAAAATATTAGCCCTAGCCCTTGTGGTGTCTTTTTCGTTTCTTGTAGCCATGTAGGATGGGCACATCGTACCTCCCGACAAATGCGTTTTACGGCAATCCCCAGAACCGTTACACTGCTCGGCGTGTTGTAAAATATCTTGTTTGTGAAATCTAAAAATAGTTTCAAAGGCGGGTGTGCTTTGCCCGGGCTCATAACGCAGCATACTATTCATGGATGGTGTATCCACAATTTTATTGGGGTTAAATAATCCCTTTGGATCCCAAGTATATTTTACTTCTTGTAATAATTTGTAATTTTTTTCGCCTACCATTTGCTTGATAAACTCACCACGTAAACGACCATCACCATGCTCACCACTTAACGAGCCATCGTATTTTTTTACCAGTGTAGCTACTTCTTCAGCAATGGTTCTAAATAAAGCGTTTCCTTCCTTGGTTTTTAAATTAATAATAGGTCTTAAATGAATTTCACCTGAACCTGCGTGTGCATAATGCACCGCATACAATTCATGCTTTTTTAATATTTCATTAAAGTCTTTAATATAGGCGGGCAAATCGTTTACATCAACAGCAGTATCTTCAATAACCGGCACTGCTTTTTCATCACCAGGTAAATTACTTAAAAGCCCCAGTCCTGCTTTACGGAGTGTCCATATTTTTTTGGTATCGGCACCAAATAAAACAGGAAAATGATAACCCAGTCCTGCAGCGCGCATATCTGCTTCAACCCCATTCGTAATTTCTAAAATTTGTTCACGCGTTTCTCTCACAAATTCAATCACCAAAATAGCACCCGGATCACCCTTTACAAAAAAACGATTTTTACTTTGTTCTTTATTTTCTTTGGTACATTCTAAAATATAATGATCAATTAATTCACTGGCACTTGGGTTGTATTTAAGTCCAATTAAATTGGCGTGTAATGATTCATCGATGGTATTAAAATGTACACACAAGAGTCCTGTTTCTTTGGCGGGTGCTGGTACTACTTGTAATTTTATTTCGGTGATAAATGCAAGTGTACCTTCGGAACCTGCTATTAAATTACAAAAATTAAATGCAGGGCCACCCGCTGTGAAAGGGCTCGCATCAACAAGTATATCAATGGCATAACCCGTATTGCGGCGTACAATAGATTTTTTAGGAAATTCTTTTTTAATTTCTTGTTGATTGTCATAATTGCTAAGCATCGACCTTACCGACTTATAAATTTTTCCTTCTAAACTATCCAACGCACATTTAGCATGAAAATCATCATTGGTAATGGTATTAAACACAACCTCAGATCCATCACTTAAAAATGCAGTGACTTCCAATAAGTGTTCTCTAGTACTTTTATAAATAACTGAATTGGATCCACAAGAATTATTACCCACCATACCGCCCATCATGGCTCTATTAGCAGTAGAAGTTTCGGGGCCAAAAAATAATCCGTGTGGTTTTAAAAATAAATTAAGTTCATCTCTAATAACTCCAGGTTCTACCCTTACCCAACCTTCTTTTACATTAAGCTCTATAATTTTTGTAAAGTGTTTTGATACATCCACTACAATACCATTTCCTACCACCTGACCTGCAAGAGATGTGCCAGCAGTTCGGGGAATTAATGAGGTATTATTAGCCGCAGCAAATGAAATTAAAGTAGCAATATCAGCCTTTGATTTTGGTATCGCCACTGCTAGCGGCATTTCACGGTAACTAGAAGCGTCGGTAGCATACAATGTGCGCATGGTTTTGTCAAAAAACAAATCTCCCTGCAGTTGCCCTGCTAATTGTTGTAACGCTTTATCCATTGCTGCTTATTCTTGGGCAAATTTAGCTAAAATAAATAGAGAAAAAGTTCAAATTGCTAGGTTGTTAGAAATCATTTAATTTAGAGTCTATGAAAACGATCTTTAAAAACATTTGCTTGTTATTTTTTGTGTCCATTACCTTTTTTGCAAATGCACAAAACAATAGTAACTACGAAATATTTAAAGACATACCCTATTACCCCGATTCCATTCAAAATAAGGATGCATATATCAAAGAGCAATGTGTACTTGATATATATAAGCCCATTGGAAAAACTAATGCACCCGTTATTGTTTGGTTTCATGGAGGTGGGCTTACGGGTGGCAAAAAATCGATACCCAAAGAATTACTCGATTATGGCTATTTAATCGTTTCTGCTGAGTACCGTTTAAGTCCCAAAGTAAAAGCCCCTGCATACATCGAAGATGCTGCAGCTAGCACTGCGTGGGTGTTTCAGAACATTGCAAAATATGAAGGGAACGTAAAACAAATATTTTTATCAGGGCATTCGGCGGGTGGATATTTAGACCTCATGATTGGCCTCGAAAATAAATGGTTGGCTAAGCATGGCATAAGCACCGATTCTATTGCTGGTCTTTTACCATTGAGTCCTCAAGTGATTACACACTATACAATACGCGATGAAAATGGTATTTCAAAATACCAACCCTTAATAGACGCCTACGCACCAATATTTCATATTAAAAAAGACACGCCACCCATTGTTTTAATTACTGGGGATCGTGAAATGGAACTTTTAGGCAGATATGAGGAAAACGCATATTTTTTTAGGATGATGAAAATCATCGATAATAAAAAAGTAAAACTTTCAGAACTTGAAGGTCTCAACCATGGAGAAATGATGCGTCCCGGGATTTTTTTACTCATGAAGGAGATAGCTTTTATACTTACGAACTAATGATTATATGTTATGCACATTTCGGCTGTATTTTATCCACAAATCCTTCTATTTTAACAAATTTCGGTGTATTTATACTCAAATTCGATGAATTTTTTGGCTAAAATGTCAAAAATGCATAATATTATTATGAATTTGCTTGCCCAAATTCATTCATTAATTCATTATTAAACAGACCAAACAAAATCTTATGAAAAGTTTGCTTTTAATTTTTTGTTCTGTGCTGTGCATGATGTCCGCATCATTCGCACAAACACGACAAGTTTCTGGTACCGTAACTGGGCCGGACAACAAAGCAGTTGCTTCAGCTACCGTTAAAATAAAGGGTAGTTCAACCGCAACTTCAACTAAGTCTGATGGTACATTTAGTTTAAATGTCCCAGCAGGTAATGTAACATTAGAGATTTCATCTCTAGGCTTTGCAACCAAAGAGGTTTCAGTTTCTGGTTCACAAAGTAATGTTTCAGTTTCTTTATCAACTGCATCTTCTGATTTAGGTGATGTAGTAGTTACTGCACTTGGTATCAAGCGCGAGAAAAAAGCCCTAGGCTATGCTTCTCAACAAGTAAGTGGTGACGAACTAAGAAAAGCTGCAAACTTTAACTTTATGGACGCCTTAAGTGGTAAAGCTGCTGGACTAGACATTAAAATTAGTAGCTCAGGTGCTGGTGGTTCTACCAAAGCAGTATTAAGAGGTGCTAAATCACTTATCGGAACATCAGAAGCGTTATACGTTATTGATGGTATCCCAATGGTAAACAACAAAGGCGGTCAGCCAGGTTCTTACGGTGGTACCGATGGTGGTGATGGCTTATCTTCTATCAACCCTGCAGACATTGAAAGCGTAAACGTTTTAAGAGGCGCTAACGCTTCTATCCTTTACGGTAGCCAAGGTGCAAATGGTGTAATCGTTATCACTACCAAAAAAGGTAAAGCAGGTAAAACACAAGTAGATTTTAACCACAGTACTGTTGTGGATCAAGTATCTGAATTACCTGATTTACAGTTTTCTTATGGTGCTGTTAATGGTTCAGATTACAACTGGTCAAAAACAAAATCTAACTATTACCAAAACAATTACGTGAATGAATTTTTTCAAAGAGGCGTAAATGTTACTAACTCAATTTCTGTGAGTGGTGGTAATGATAAAACAACAGCTTTCTTCTCTTATGCAAATATGAGTGTTAGAGGTATTGTACCAACAAATACATATGCAAAGCACAACATCACATTAAACCAATCTACTAAATTATTTGATAATAAAGTAACGGTTAGTTCTAACGTGATTTTTGCGTATGAAGAAACGAACAACCGTCCGGGTGCTGGTTACTACAACAACCCATTAACTGGTTTGTATTTATTTGCGCGTGAAAGAGATTTCAATGCATACAAAACAAATTATCAAACTTTTGATGCAGCAAGAAACATCAACAGAATGAGTTGGTATTCTACCGAAGAAAAACAAAACAACCCTTATTGGGAACTCAACAAAAACACTAAGCTTCAAACTTCTCACCGTGTTATTGCTAACGTGAAACTTTCTTACGACATTGCAAAAAACCTAAAGTTTGAAACAAGAGGAAACATTGATTACAACAACATGCAACGTGATAACCGTTGGGCAGCAGGCGGAAACTCTGTAAGTGTGAGCCCTAATGGTACTTGGTCTTATACCAAATACAACGACCAGGCTCTATACGCCGACGGTATTTTTACGTACAGCAATAATTTTGGAGACTTATCGCTAACTGCTTTAGCAGGTGCGAGCTACCAAAAAAATACATTTAACAATGGTATGAACGTTGGTAACGGTACAATTGCTTTAATGTACCCTAACTTCTTTACGTTTGCGAACTTTCCTTTCAACATTGTTTTTAATCAAACAATTAACAGAACCATCAAACAAGGTGCTTTTGCAAATTTACAATTTGGTTACAAAGACATGTTGTTTGTGGATGTTTCTGCTCGTAACGACTGGGCTTCTACCCTTGCTCTTACTGGCAACCAATCTTACTTATATCCTGCATTTGGTTTGTCTGGTATTGTTAGCCAAATGGTTGACTTACCAGAAGCAATCTCTTTTATGAAAGTAAGAGGTTCTTATTCTCAAACAGGTAATGAAGTTCCTTTTAACGTAGTTAACCCTTGGAACTCAATCAATGCTGCTGGTGGACCTACTGGTATCGGTGGTATTGGAAGAAATACACAGGTTCCTTTCACCAACTTAAAGCCTGAAATTATTGAGGGTACTGAATTTGGTTTAGAAATGAAAATGTTTAAAAATAAAATTGGTTTAGATTTCACAGTCTATAAAGACGTGAGCACCAATCAGTTCTTATCTCTTGCTGCTCCATCAGGTTCAGGCTTTACATCTTATTTTGTAAACGCTGGTAGAATTGAAAACCAAGGTTTTGAATTTACAGTAGATGCACAAGTTGTAAGCACAAGTAATTTTAGCTGGAAGTCTTCAGTAAACGTTTCTCGTAATACCAACAAAATTGTTGAGTTAATCGCTTCTAACCCTAACTACCAAGTTGGTGGTAACGATGAAGGATTTGCTTCAGTAATTAGAGCTGGTGGTTCATTTAATGACCTTTGGATCCACAAATTTGCTAGAGACGCTTCAGGCCGTATCATTTTAAACGCGACTACAGGTGCTCCAACAAGAGCAGCATTACAAGAAAAAGTGGGTAATGTTAATCCTGACTTCTTATTAGGTTGGAATAACAACTTTACTTACAACAACTGGTTTGCTTCTGTACTTGTACAAGGTAAATTTGGTGGTGTTGCATTCTCTAAAACAGAAGCTTTCTTAGATTCTTATGGAGCTAGTGCAAGAACTGCTGATTTCAGAGACAAAGGTGGTATGCCAATTAACGCTGTTCAAAACGGTAACCCAGTATCTACAATTGATCCTGCTGTATTTTTCTCTGCAGTTGGTGACAGAAATGGTATCATGGAACCTTACTTATTTTCAAGAACAAATGTAAGAGTAGGTCAGTTAGTATTAGGTTACAACTTAAAATCTAACAACGCAAAATCATTAATTAAAGAAGCTAACTTCTCATTAGTGGGTCGTAACTTATTCTTCTTATTTAAAGAAGCTCCATTTGATCCAGAACAAGCCATGAGTACTGGTAACGGTATGCAGTCTAACGACGTATTTGGTTTACCTGCAACAAGATCTTATGGTGTTAACGTTAAGTTTACTTTCTAAAATTTTTAAATACAATTTAGTATGAAACAATTATTTATTGCATCAATCATTCTAATTGCTTTTGGATCTTGTACTAAAGATTTCCAATCGACCAATCAGAACCCAAATCAAATATCTGATGAGATGCTTAAGCAAGACTTCAACCTGGTAGGTTCGCCTTTTGCAGGTATGTTGTATGAGCTGCATGGTAATCAGGGTAGTCAAACACAAGAAGACTTGTGTTACGATTCATGGATGGGCTTTATGAATACACCTACTCCATTTACAAGTAATGTAAACAACACAACGTATTACGTTCGTTGGAACTCTTATTGGGGTCGTCAATACGGTAACGTTATGTCTCCTGCAAGACAAGTTATTCGTTTAGCACAAGAAAACGGTTTACCAATGTTTGCAACATGGGCAAAATTGATCAGAATTTTATCAATGTCAAGAGTATCTGCAATTCATGGTCCAGTAATTTATTCAAATTACGGTTCAACAGCAGCAACTGTATTATATGATAAAGAGTCTGATTTGTACAGAAATTTCTTTGCTCAATTAGATACGATTCAATCAGAATTTAATGCAAACAAAACGTATGCTGGTTTTGCCAAATTTGACCCTAGCTACAAGGGTAGTATTCCTGCTTGGCAAAAAGTGGTAAACTCGCTTCGTTTAAAACTTGCAATGCGTGTATCAAAAGTAGATCCAGTTTTAGCAAAAGCACAAGGTGAAAAAGCGTTGGCTGATGCTGCTGGTTTAATTGCTACAAACGCTGAAAACTTCAACATCTCATTACTTGGTAACATTATGCCAGTAGGTATGATTTGTTTTCAGTGGGATGATGCGCGTATGGGTGCGCCAATCGAATCATTTATGGTGGGTTTAAAAGACGGAAGAATTGCTAAGTACTTCTCTCCTGCAGATAATGCAGCTTTATATGCAGACCATCCTACATCTCCATACAAAGGAATCAGAAATGGTGCGTTTTTAGATGCTAAAATTCAACGAGTTACTTTCTCTAAAGTATCTACCGATTTTAATAGCGTTCAAACAAGAAGACATATTACTGCTTCTGAAGTTCACTTCTTAAGAGCAGAAGCTGCTTTAAGAGGTTGGACTGGTGCTGGAGATGCTAAAACCAACTACGAAACTGGTGTAAGATTATCATTTGCAGATTGGGGAGCTGGTGGTGTAGATACATATTTAGCAGATGCAACAAGTAAGCCTATCAACTATGTAGATCCAATTGATTCTCGCAACAACTTTACAGCTGCTTCAACAATTACAGTTGCTTGGGACGAAGCTGATTCTAGAGAATTAAAGCTTGAAAAAATCATGACACAAAAATACCTTGCTACATTTACCAACACTTTGGAAGCATGGGTAGACCACAGAAGAACAGGATATCCTA
>CANLLM010000016.1 GCA_947491825.1 Bacteroidota bacterium | reverse complement strand
CTTTTAAGGAATCTCCAGCAAGCTTAGAAATCATGATAGATGGAATAACGATATCAGAAGATGGATTACCTATCATTTGATAAGGCGCATTTGCACTTGAATTAACCACAATGGCCATAATAGCTCCCGCATTTTGTGCGTTTCTTACTTTGGTAGGAAAGTTACAAGTACCTCTGTCAATTAAAACCACCTTGCCGACATAATCACCCACAAAGGTATCACAACCTAATTTGTTGGTGCTGCCATCGTTAACCAAAATCAATTCTTTTCTGACCAAATCAAATTTTCTGCTTCCAAAGGCAGCAAGCACAGCGGCAGTAGAATCTGATTTGGTGTTGTCAATAAATTTAACATAAGGCGAAGGCACTACAGCTCCGGTTTTTGGCCAAAGGTACATTTGCATGCGTGGCTTTTGTCCATCGGGTGGGGTTGCAAAATTTGCATTACCTGTACCGCTTCCATCTTGGGCATCAGCACTTACGGCATCGCTTTGTAAACCTCCGCGGCCATAATTATTTAACTGGAAATTACCCGACTGTTCGTCAAACCCATAATGATACATGACATCATGCATAAAGTTATTCCAAACAAAAATATTGGTGATGGCTGCATTTAAATTGCCTTTGTTTGAACCCAACATATCATAAGGAAAATCAAAATTTAAGTTGGCACCTCCATCGGGACTATACCCTGCAATGTTGTTGTTATCTTGATCTTCGGATGCATACACATTGTTACCTGCAGTGATAGTGTAGTCAGCACCTGAAACCGCATCCGTATCGTGCCATCCATAAGGCGAAGCCAAAGAATCGCTTGGATTTACCATTAATTTACGGTTACCATGATTCGGGCTCTCAACACCTAAAGGTAAAGCATTATATGCAGCACCATCGCTACCTTTTTTAGTTAATGTACCTGTTGTGCTATATTTTTTATTTGATTGAGCTGAAACAAACGTTGCCGCATGTTGATGTTGCTGGTTATTGCAACTTACACTCCAATTGTTTTTATCAATTACCTCACCGTTACCAGCATCAACCCTAACGTTCCACCAATTGTTGGTTTTAGCATCAAGCCAATTGGTGTTGTATGTTAATTTTAAAACACCTGCTTCGGTTAGGTAATAATACAATTGTACACGAATAGGTTCTGTAGAAACCGCTTCATCTTTTAAAGTAAGTTTATAGTCTACCAAAGGAAAAGATGTTTTGGTTAATACTGCAGGAGCTTGTATAGCCAAATGATTTGCTGTTGCATATACAGCAGTATTTGGTGTTACAACTACTTTAAGTGCTTGTGCCTTAACTGAAATATTTTTTACAAAACTTTGGTTAAAAGTAACCAATTCGTTGTTTTTAAAATGGATACTTCCCACACCATTATATACCTCAACACCTTGGTATTTCTGGCGGAAATATACGTGTGTAACGCCATTGTGTTTGGTGGTGTATTGATTGGTGATGATAATTTGCTCAAAATCTGTAGGTGAAAAGCCTTGCATTAATAACGCGCTTTTTATTTTTGTTTGAGTAGTTTCTTGTGCCTGAACACCTAGTGTTAATAGGGCACCTAAGAGTAGTGTATATAGTTTATTTTTCATTGCGTAATATCAAAGTTATAAAAATATTGATGCCGAACAAACATTAAACCACTTTAATACTAATATGACAAAAAACCTGATTCACATTGGCATCGAGGCCTAAATAATTTATACCCATTTAGGCTAAAGTTAGTTTAATTAAACCTAAAACCTTAAGTACAATTTAACAGTAACTGGGTATTTACCTGGCAATTTACTTATTTGTTTTTCACTTAAAATCAAATGCAATAGGTGTTATAAAAAACCTAATTGAAGTTTAGCGCTTTCACTCATTAAATCTTGACTCCAAGCAGGATCGAAAGTAATTTTTACTTCCACATTATTAACGCCTTCAATAGTAAGCAGCTTCTCTTTTATTTCAGCAGGCATACTTTGTGCAGCAGGACAGAAAGGTGATGTTAAAGACATTACAATTTCTATATCCAAATCATTGTTTACGTTTACTTCATATATTAAACCCAACTCGTAAATGTTTACGGGTATTTCAGGATCGTACACAGTTTGTATAACCTGAATAGCTTCGTTTTGAACATCAACAAAGTTTTTGGTTGGTTTAGTCGTTTCTTGCATAACTATTTATTGGCTTTCGCCTTTTATATATTATCTATTTAAAATTTAAAACAATGCTAGGCATCTTTAGTTCTATAGGCCAAAGCATATAATTTCATTTGCTTAATCATATTTGCAAAACCATTGCTGCGTTGGCTTCCAATCATGCGACTCATGCCAATTTTATCAATAAAAAACAACTCACTGGTTAAAATCTCATCAGGTGTTTGTGCATTCCAAATACTCCATAATAAATACACCAAGCCTTTTGTTATTTCGGTATTGCTATCGGCTTCAAAATATACTTTGCCATCAATAAACGTAGGAAAAACCCATACTTTACTTTGGCATCCTTTAACTATATAGGTTTCAGTTTTATGCTCATCGGGCATGGTAGGTAGTTTTTTACCTAAATCCATTAAGTAAAATAAAGTACTTTCCATATCACCTTCAAACAGCGAAAAGTTATCTATAATTTCGTTTTGTATATTGGTGGTAGTCAAGGTTATTATCTATTTGAAAATTTAACAATTGAACTCAACGCCTGAAGCAATGTATCTATCTCTGCAGTGGTATTATACAGCGCAAACGAAGCACGCACTGTACCTTCAAGGTTAAAACGTTGCATTAAAGGTTGTGTACAATGGTGCCCAGTTCTCACTGCAATTCCTTTGGCATCTAACATCATACCTACATCAAAATGATGCATGTTATTAATGGTAAACGACTGCACCGATACCTTACTTTTAGCCTCTCCAACCAAATTTATTGCATTATTATTTAGTAGGTTTATTTGATTTACACCATCAACAAAATGCTTTAACAAATGGTCTTCGTGTTTAGCTATATTTTCTTTACCCAACTCATTCACATAATCTAATGCAAATTTAAAAGCAATTACTCCACCAATATTGGGTGTACCAGCTTCAAACTTATAAGGAATTTCGTTATAGGTTGTTTTCTCGAATGTCACGTCTTTTATCATTTCGCCACCACCTTCGTATGGAGGCATGGCATCTAACAACTCACGTTTACCATACAATACTCCTACTCCAGTTGGGCCATATAGTTTGTGTGATGATATGGTTAAAAAATCGCAATCTAAAGCCTGCACATCTACTTGCATATGCGAGCATGCTTGTGCGCCATCCAACAATACTATGGCACCAACTGAATGGGCCTTTTGTATAATTTCTTTAACGGGGTTAATGGTACCAAGCGCATTACTTACCCATACACAAGCCACAATTTTTGTTTTGGTTGATAGCAGTTTATCAAACTCCTCCATCAACAATTCACCCGAATTATTTATTGGTGTAACTTTTAGGATGGCTCCTTTTTCTTCACAAATCATTTGCCATGGCACTATGTTACTGTGGTGTTCCATGGTGGTAATCAAAACCTCGTCACCTGCATTTAAGTTGGCTTTACCCCAAGTTTGTGCTACCAAGTTTATGCTTTCAGTTACACCCTTAGTAAAAATACACTCGGCTTCTTCTTTGGCATTTATAAATTGTTGTATGGTTTTACGTGTTGCCTCAAAGTAATCGGTTGATCTCGCTGCTAAGGTATGCGCTGCTCTGTGAATGTTGGCATTATCTAACTCATAATAACGTTTCAATGCATCAATAACCTGTCTTGGCTTTTGCGTGGTTGCAGCATTATCAAAATACACCAGAGGTTTACCATTAACTTCTTGATGAAGTATGGGAAACTGAGCACGTATATAAGTAATGTTGTCTAACATTGGCTATTTTATTAATACAGATTTTATTTTTGATGACACATTTCATTTAATGAAACAGTTATAAACCAATATAAGTTCATGAGCAGCCCTAATTTGTATCAACTCCAACTCTCCTGCAAATCTTTTTTATTCTGGTCTCTTTATATTCTACCTCACCTAATTTACGCTCGCCTATAATTTCCCGTCAATTTTTTGCTCCAGCAATTCCACCAACTCCGGTATTTTAATTTTCTCGGCAATATCAAAGGCATAAGCAGTTAATAATAACTTGCGCGCCATATTTTCGGGTATACCCCTGCTTCGTAAATAAAACATTGATTCTTCATCCAGCTCACCAACAGTGGCTCCGTGCGTACATTTTACATCATCGGCAAAAATTTCTAATTGCGGTTTGGTATTAACAGTAGCATCATCACTTAATAAAATATTTTGGTTGCGCTGGTATGCATTGGTTTTTTGAGCATCTAAATGAACCATAATTTTACCGTTAAACACAGCAGTTGAATGGCCTTTTAAAATACCCTTATATTTTTCGTCACTAAAGCAATTTGGTTTGGCATGATCAACACGGGTGTGGTTATCTACAAAATCATTATTATCCGTAACATAAAGTCCATACAGCAAGCTATTGCAGTTTTCACCATTCATATAAAAATGAAGGTTATTGCGGACTAAAGTTCCATCAAGCGTTAACGTTACATGGTTAATATTGGTGTCAGCTTCCTGAAAAAATTGGGTGAAGTTATTTTGATAACACACACCTGCTTGTTGCTGAATTTTATAGTGTTCAACATGTGCACCCTTACCCGCATAAGTTTCTGTAACCACATTGGTAAAAGAAGCATTTATACCGGTTGCGTAGTAAGTTTCAACGATGGTCAGCGTACATTGCTCTTCCACTATAATCAAGTTACGCGGTTGAGCCAACACATTAATATCAGAAGCATCACTTATATTAAAAATAACAACAGGATGTGCTACTGTTTTACCATCAGGTACAAAAACAAAAGCGCCATCACTTAATAAGGCCGTGTTTAAAGCATTCATTGCTTGACCTTCCACCTTGGCATATTTACCAAAATGTTGATTAAAAATGACTTGATTATTTTTGCGCGCGGTGGCTAAACTTGAAATAACAATGCTGTTATCTTTCTCAATAATTTTTGACAGCTCGTTTACAAGTGAACCGTTAACAAACACCAAAAAGTTGGCTGTAAGTTTTGATTCTATCGAAGCGTTAAACAACTCGTTGACCAAGCTTTTTATCTCGCAGGTTGACTGAAATGTATTGTCTGTTATCGATTTCAAATTGGTATACTTCCACTCCTCGTGTTTGGTGGTGGGGAAACCTAATTTTTCAAACTCGGCAAAAGCAGCTTCGCGCAAGGTTAAAAACTCACCTGACTCAGCTTGTGATTTGTATTGAATGAAATCTTTTTTTATGGTCTCTAATAACATGGTAAAGTATTATTTAAAATTCGAGATGAGCCATGCGTAACGGAGTTACTCCTGCCGAAATTCGAATTGAAAAGTTTTATGATTTGATTTAACCTAAAACTTATGATCAATAATTATCAGATTAAGTATTGGCTTCTTGCTCAACTTCTGCTTTAATCCAATCGTAACCTTTAGCTTCAAGTTCTTTGGCCAAAGAGGCATCACCACTTTTTACAATTCTGCCTTTGTACAACACATGAACAAAATCAGGTACGATATAATCTAATAAACGCTGGTAGTGGGTAATAACAACAAATGAACGTTCGCCATCTTTTAATTTATTAACGCCTGCAGATACCAAACGCAGTGCATCAATATCTAAACCCGAATCGGTTTCATCCATAATGGTTAACTTAGGTTCTAACATGGCCATTTGAAAAACCTCATTGCGTTTTTTCTCTCCACCACTAAAACCTTCATTTAAACTGCGGCTGGTTAATGCTTTATCCATTTCCATCAACTCCATTTTTTCGCGCATAAACTTTAAGAAAGCGGTTGCTTCCATAGGCTCTAAACCTAAGTATTTACGTTTTTCGTTAATGGCTGTTTTTAAAAAATTTGTTGTGCTTACACCGGGTATTTCTACTGGATATTGAAATGCCAAAAATACCCCTTCACGTGCTCTGTCCTCTGGAGACATTTCCAATAAGTCATTACCATTAAAGCTAACTTCACCACCTTTTACTGCATAATCAGCTCTACCAGCTAATACAGCAGATAGGGTACTTTTTCCGGCTCCATTAGGACCCATTATAGCGTGAACTTCACCTGGTTTTACAACCAAATTTATTCCGTTTAGGATTTTTTTTCCTTCAATTTCTGCTTTTAAATCTTTTATTTCTAACATATGCTGCTGTTGGCTGTTGGCTATTAGATGTTAGCTAATGGCGTTGGCTGTTTGTCTTTATCTGTTTAATTAATATCTCTTTATTCTTAATGCTAAAGGCCAATTGCAAAAAGCCTTCCTTTATCCTACTGATCCTTCTAATGATACTGCTAATAATTTTTGTGCCTCAACAGCAAACTCCATTGGCAATTGATTTAATACCTCGCGGCAAAAACCATTTACTATTAAACCAATGGCTTCTTCGGTACCGATACCACGTTGGTTACAATAAAATATCTGATCTTCACCAATTTTACTGGTACTTGCCTCGTGCTCAACCATACCAGTTTTATTGTTTATTTCAATATATGGAAACGTATGTGCACCACTTCTATCACCTATTAACATGCTATCGCATTGGGTATGATTACGGGCTTTATCGGCTTTTTTATTCACCTTAACCAATCCACGATATGTATTATGTGACTTACCTGCTGATATCCCTTTTGATACTATTCTGCTTTTGGTGTTTTTACCAATGTGAATCATCTTGGTTCCTGTATCAGCTTGTTGCATATTATTAGTAACAGCTACAGAGAAAAACTCGCCCACTGAATGATCACCTTTTAGAATACAACTTGGGTACTTCCATGTAATGGCACTGCCAGTTTCCACTTGGGTCCAACTAATTTTGGCATAATCACCCAAACAAATACCACGCTTGGTTACAAAGTTGTAAATGCCACCTTTTCCGTTTTTATCACCAGGGTACCAGTTTTGAACGGTAGAATATTTTATCTCTGCATTTTCTAATGCGATTAACTCAACCACAGCAGCGTGCAATTGGTTTTCATCACGCATAGGAGCAGTACATCCTTCTAGGTAACTTACGTAAGAACCTTCATCAGCAATAATTAATGTACGCTCAAACTGACCAGTATTTTCTGCATTGATACGGAAATAAGTAGATAATTCCATTGGGCAACGAACGCCTTTGGGAATGTATACAAACGACCCATCGCTAAATACAGCGGCATTTAATGCAGCAAAAAAATTATCAGTGTAAGGCACAACAGAGCTCAGGTATTTTTTAACCAAATCTGGATGTTCATGCACCGCTTCACTCATGGAGCAAAAAATGATGCCTTTTTCTTTCAGCTGGTCTTTAAATGTGGTTGCAATGGATACCGAGTCGAAAACAGCATCAACAGCCACACCAGTTAAACGCTTTTGTTCGCTCAACGATATACCTAATTTTTCGAAAGTCTTCAACAATTCCGGATCTACTTGATCCAAACTATCTAAAGTTATCTTTTCTTTTGGAGCTGCGTAATAAATGATATTCTGATAATCAACTGCAGGGTAACTAAAATTTTGCCAACTTGGGGCAGTTAAACCTTGCCAGTACTTAAAGGCTTTTAAACGGTATTCGAGCATCCATTCCGGTTCAGTCTTTTTTGACGAAATAAAACGGATGGTATCCTCAGTAAGGCCCTTCGGGGCCGTTTCCATTTCTATATTGGTGGTGAATCCGTACTTATATTCTTGGCCAACCACCTGATCTATAATATCTACTTCTTCTGCCATATAATTTTGTATTGCAAACGTAGCACAAATTTATTATTTATTTAAACTAAATCTAAACTGGCTAATTACTTATTTGCAACAGTTTGATTATTAATTTGTTATAAATTGGGGTGTAACAATAAATGAAACAATACTAAAAAGTTAAATAATGGTATTTCCATTCTACTGAATAGAAAAAAATTAGCTCCTAATATTCTAAACCTTAATAAATGAAATCATGACTTACAAAATACTATCAGTGTAGTATGACCAATTTATTGATAGCCTTTTTGAAGCTGTTTTTAGTGGAAAGGGATTTACAATTATTTGGTTTTTGAGAGGCAAGGATGCCGTTATTATTTCCAAAAAGGTTTGTATGAGATCTGTACAATAGACATTTCTTTACCCGGACATGAATGGATTTGCTTTAAGTTCAAAACTGAAGGTAATTGATGATATGTCCTACTTATTTTAATTACAACCCAATAAAATGAGTTAGATACAAAGCTATTGAGAGTGGTTGTGATGATTTCAATTTAAAACCATTTCAAAGCAGAGAATTGGTTTTGCGCATAGCAGCTAATTTGCGGAGATCTAATAAAAGTGATGCCAATGATAGTTCAGCCATTTTAACAATGGGTAGTTTTAGTTTAGACTGCAACTCGCGAACCATTATTTTGAAGAAAAACCACAAACTAGGCGTTAAAGAATCGCTTAATATGAAATTGATGCTTGAAAACGTAAATGAAGGGTGATGCAAAAACAAAAATGGAGGATGTTTGGAGCATTACAGACAAGTACACATCAAAATGTTTGGAAGTGTATTTAACTACACTTCGTCAAATCTTAAAGGAAATCACCTCACTAGAAATTTTAAATGAACATGTTGTTGGGTATGAAATAGTCAACTTAAAAAACAACTAAATTAATCGTTATTTATTACCAATTTTTTTACCACGGTTTTATGACTTGATGTAACTCGCAAAGTATACATGCCGTTAGTCAAATTACTAATATTTATGCTAAACTGAGGCATTTGTGATTTGTAGGTTTCTTCAGATACCAATTGTCCTTTATTGTTATATAGATAAACGGTAAATGCTTCATTGGAGTTGCCTACATTAAAATTTAATTCCTTTTGCGCAGGATTAGGCCACATGGTTATTTCGTTTTCTGCAATTGCCTCAGCATTTATACCTGTGTATTCAACAGCCATTAGCTTATTAAGCTCATTCCATAAGGTAGTATCAAAGGATATTGGCACAAGTTCGCCTCCATTAGCTGCATTGCCCATTCTAATTACCACAATGTTTCTTTCAGGCCATACATATATTTTCTGGTCGTTTTTGCCCAATGCCATCAATAAACCATCTGGTGCCGGAGGACATAATTTACCTTGAAATGTGATTGTGGATGCAGGTATTTTAAAACTACTTTTCCCATTTAACCACCACAAATAACCATAAGCTTGGTTATAAGGCTGTGATGTGTTGGTCATTTGGTTGTAGTAAGCTTTATTTTTCAATATCGTATCCGTTCCCCAAACACCTTTGTTAAGCATCAATAAACCAAAACGCGCCATAGCCCTTGGTTTAGAGTAAAAAACATGATCAATCCATAATCCATTAATTCCCGTTTTGACACTTACATTTTGCGTGGTAAATTGCTGAAATGTTTGGTTTGATGCTGATGCAATTACATCATGAACAAGCTTATATGGTGCATTGTGGTAATACCAAAAACTTCCTGCATCAGCCTTATATTTTAAACAACTTGGATCGGTACAATCTTGATCAGGAACCTGGTAATCTAAACCCGTTGTCATGGTGAGCTGATTTTTTATGGTAATCAATCCTTCTTTATCTGCATTGCAACTACTCCAGCCCGCACCCAAAAACTTACTTACCGAATCGTTAATATTTAAAATTCCTTGATCCTGCGCCATGCCGGTTAAAAAGCCTGCTAAACTTTTACCTGCAGATGCCCAATACCAAGCAGAATCTTGCGTAAAAGAACCGAAATAGTCTTCTATCACTATCCTTCCATTTTTTAAAACAATAAATGCTTTGGTGTTTTTTTGTTCTAATAATTTATGCAGGCTATCTATACGTTGGGTGTTCCAACCTAAACTTTGTGCACTAACTGTTTCCCAAGTATTACCGGTTGTTGGAGGAAAGTAAAGTTGCGCAAAAAGCAAATTAACCAACAAAATAAACATCAATAGCAGTGCATATTTTTTCATAAATGGTTGTATTTTATAGGTTAGTTTTAACCAATTAAACAATATTAGGTTTAATTTATTAAAATATAAACAACATACTTGGGGATACAAAAAGAGATTACTTGACATGAATTACCCATGTAAAAGGTGTATTCATTATTGGAATTTGTATAATTGCATCAACTCAAACAAAAAAAATTGAACAACACATTACTGGTTGATGTTATAATTGTTGGCGCAGGACCTGCAGGTTCAACATGTGCAATTACTTTAAAAAATAGTGGACTACAAGTAGCCCTGCTCGATAAAGAAACTTTTCCACGCGATAAAATTTGCGGTGATGCCGTAAGCTCGGTTACCAAACGCGTATTGCGTCAAATAGCTCCTGAACTGGAAACTCGCTTGTTAGATTTCGCACCAAAAACCAATATCACCCAAGCAAAATTATATAGCCCCAACTTTAAAAGCTTATCCTTTTCGTTTTCAAAAACAGGCCATTGCATACGCAGAAAAGATTTTGATCATTGGTTGTTTGAAATTGCACAGCAAAATGCCAACAACAAGATTATACAAAACTGTAAAGTAAAAGATGTAAGCACAACTACCGATTATGCAGAAGTAACCCTTACCGATGGGACTATTGTTAAAGGTAAAGTATTGGTGGGTTGCGATGGCGCACACAGCATTGTTGCAAAAAAATTAGCTCACTTTAAAATTGATCGTAAACACTACAGTGGTGCAGTTAGGCAATACTATAGCAATGTAAAAGGATTAGAAGGAAATGCATTGGAAGTATATTTTTTAAAAGGATACTTGCCTGGGTACTTTTGGATTTTTCCGTTAAGTAACAATCAAGCCAATGTTGGTTTTGGCATGTTAAGCGAAACCATTGCCGAAAATAAAATTGACCTAAAAGCAAGTTTGCATGCTATTATTAATAAGATTCCTGAAGTGCACAATCGATTTAAAGATGCCAAGGCCTTGGAGGATGTGAAAGGATTTGGTTTGCCTTTAGGTTCAAAAAAATATGCTATTAGTGGCCATAGGTATATGCTTTGTGGTGATGCCGCCTCGTTAATAGATCCTTTTAGTGGTGAAGGTATTGAAACAGCCATGGAAAGTGGGAAATTTGCTGCAGAACAAATTTTAACAAGTATGGCGCAAAATGATTTTGGTGCTAACACCCTAAAAGCCTATGATGAACGCGTGTACAAAAAAATGTGGGGAAATTTTAAAAACCATTATTACTTACAACGGTTATTAGGCGATAGGGTTTTATTAATTAATACCTTAATAAAAATTGGAAACATACCTTGGGTTAATAAACAGATTACTAGATTGTTTTATTAATTAGGGTTTAATAATAAACAAAAATGACATTTAAAATTTATACAAAAACAGGGGATAATGGTGAAACCTCATTGATTGGAGGCTCACGTGTACCTAAGTTTCACCTACGTATTGAAAGTTACGGAACAGTAGATGAACTGAACAGTTATTTGGGGTTAATTATAGACGGCTTAAACGATACCGAAATAACAAAGGTATTATACGAAATTCAAGATCGTTTATTTACCATAGGTTCTGTTTTAGCAAGTGATCCTGTTAAATCTAAAATGAAAATACCCGATGTACATGAGGCTGATGTAGAGTTATTGGAGCATGAAATGGACCGTATGGATGCAGATTTGCCTGAACTAAAAAACTTTATACTGCCAGGAGGAAACATTGTTGCATCGCATTGTCACGTAGCACGTTGTATTTGCCGCAGGGCAGAGCGTATTGTTGTGCACTTATCAACTGAAACAGAAGTGCCAGAAATTATTGTCAGGTACCTCAATAGGTTAAGCGATTACTTATTCATTTTATCGCGTAAGGTGGTACATGATGCTGGTGCCAAGGAAACTATTTGGAAACCTAGAATTTAACGTTTTGTTAATTTATTTTCTTGGTAAAGCTTTTGTTAACTAGCCAAACTCCTGCAATGGTTAACACAACTGCTATTGCTATAGAAAGGTTCAATTTCTCATCAAGCCATAGCCAACCTAAAATTACTGCTACAATGGTGTTGATGTATGCGTAAGTGCTAACTATGGTGGCTGGTAATGCTTTTAGCACATACATGTAACTTCCATAACCTACTAAACTACCAAAAATCACCAAGTATACCACCGCGTTTATCCCCTCTTGTGCAGCTGTGAAATTTTGCCACTCGCCTATTAACGAGCCAAATATTAATAATATGACACCTGCACTTAGCATTTGCAAACCTGCACCATAAAAAGCATTTAACCCTGTATTTTTGTTTTTACTGTATATACTGCCTAACCCCCAACCTAAAATGGCAATTAAAATAAAAATAATTCCCAATACATATTCGGGGTTAGCTAATTCAGACAGGTTGTCTCTAAAAATAATAAATTGAGCCACCAAACAAGCGCCAATTCCAATCCAAGCAACTGCTTTAAGGGGTTCTTTATTAGCGCCAAATAAAGCATTTACACCTATAATACTCAGCGGAGTTAGCGCACAAATTAATGCGGCTAATCCACTGCTTATGTGCATTTCGGCCCAAGTAACTAAGCCATTACCGATAACAAGCATCAGTATTCCGTTTATTACATAAACTTTAAATTGACTCCAGCTTGGTAACGGATAACCTTTGAGCAAAAAGAAAGTGCAAATAATTAATCCACCTATGGTGTGACGCATACCAGCCATTATAAATGGCGGAAAACTTTGCACACCGATACGTATTGCTAAAAAAGTAGTACCCCAAAAGAAAGCAACACCAGCATATGCCAGCCAAGCCTTTGCGTTAGCATTCATGATGCAACAATAATATATTTAACTGCTTAGTTGTGCTTTTAGTGCATTAAAGTATTTCACACTATGCTGTAAACGACTGCCATACCAACTAAATAGCTCTCCATCAACTAAAATAATTTTTGATTGAGGACATAATTGTTGCAGCTCATCCATGTGTTTTTCTTTAAATGGATAGGGCTCACTTGATAAGAAAATAAAGTCGGGATTCAATGCGGTAATCTCTTGGTTTGATAGCTCAGGATATCTGCCCATTTTTTCAGTTGTTGAATTAATCAACCCCATGGAAGTCAGCATTTCATTGATAAAGTTATCGTTTCCTGCACACATCCATGGTTTACGCCAAATCAAGTATAAAACACTTTTATCTTTAATGGGGTTTGTGGTATCATTTTTAAATACATTAAACGAATCGTTAATGGAAGTTGCAATGGCATTGGCCTCAACAGACTTGTTTACCAAAAAGCCAACTTGCTTTACCATTTGTATGGCATCATCAAGCGTTTTAATATCGCTTACCCAAACTGGGTATTGATTCATTAATTCTTCAATTTGTGCCTTATCATTTTCTTCTTTATTTGCAATAATCAAATCAGGGCTTAGCGCATCTACCCTATCTAGCTTCACATTTTTTGTTCCTCCAACCAATGGTTTTGCGTTTCGCATTTCTGTGGGATGAACACAAAAAAGTGTTTGACCCACTACCTCATCCGTTAATCCCAAATCGTATAATAATTCGGTTTGGGATGGAACTAAAGATATAATTCGCTTAGGTGTGTCAGGGAAAGTAACTAATCTTCCCATTTGATCTGTTAAGTTTTTTGTCATAGATACCTGAGCCGGGTGTGGGGTTTTAACATTCATAATGGAGTAATTTGCTATACATAAAGAATTCAAAAATAATATAAATTTAACACGGCCTTTCGTTATGAAGTAAAATTTTAGTTAATTTGAAAAAAAACAATATAAAATGGAAACCAAATCAGGTTGGCCTCTAGCGCTAAAGTATGCGCTCATACTCGCATTTTCAACTATCGCAATTAATCTTTTATTTTACCTGATTAACCCCAAATCGGTAGAAGGCACTTGGTCGGTTGTTGGTATCATTCAATTGTTACTTGCTGTTGTGACCAGTGTTTACGTTTTATATGCCGCTACCAAAGTGCGCAGAGACCAAGACCTAGATGGCATTATTTCTTACAAAAAATCACTTGGATTTATGATGCAAATGGCTTTGCCTGCTGCACTTATTATTAGTTTTTATACCTTCATATTTTTCGCCTACATTAATCCTGAGTTGTTGGTTAAAATATGGGAAACCCAAGCAGAACAAATGTCCAATGCTGGCAAATCGGATGAAGAGATAGAACGTACCATGCAAATGGCCAAATTATTTAACAGCCCAGCAGCTATGACATTTTTTGGTGCAATAGGTACCATGTTTCAACTGTTTATCTACGCCTTAATTGCCTCTATATTTACCAAAAAAGAACCTGTAACTTTCGAATAATAAATCAATGCAACAAGCAATAGATATTTCTATAATTATACCGCTAATAAACGAGGAAGAATCGTTACCCGAATTGGTAAGTTGGATTGAGCGTGTCATGCTCGAAAACAAGTATACCTACGAAGTGGTAATGATTGATGATGGCAGCACCGATAAATCTTGGCAAGTAATTGAACAATTGCATCACAACAATCCAAACATAAAAGGTATTCGCTTTAGAAGAAATTACGGGAAAAGTGCTGCATTAAATGTTGGATTTCACCAATGCCATGGACATGTAGTAATTACCATGGATGCGGATTTACAAGACTCGCCTGATGAAATACCGGGTCTTTACAATATGATTGTAAACGAAGGTTATGATATTGTAAGTGGTTGGAAAAAGAAACGTTACGACCCCATTACCAAAACCCTTCCTACTAAATTGTTTAATTGGGCCACCCGCAAAATGAGTGGCATCAATAACCTGCATGATTTTAATTGTGGCTTAAAGAGCTACCACCATGAAGTAGTAAAAAACATAGAAGTGTATAACGAAATGCACCGTTATATCCCCGTAATTGCAAAATGGGCGGGTTACACAAAAATTACAGAAAAAATAGTGCAACACCGCGAGCGTAAATACGGAACTACCAAGTTTGGTTTAGAGCGTTTTATCAATGGTTTTCTTGATTTGCTCACCATATTTTTTGTGAGCAAGTTTGGTAAAAAGCCTATGCATTTTTTTGGTGTATTGGGTACCCTAAGTTTCTTTACTGGATTTGTAATTACCTGCATTTTACTTGGCGAAAAAATATACAACTCGTACCAACTAATTGAGCAACGTGGCGTAACTGATATGCCATTATTTTATTTGGCCTTGGTACTTCTAATCATTGGTGTACAATTGTTTTTAGCAGGGTTTATTGGCGAAATGATTTCACGCAATGCAAACGATAGAAATCACTACGGAATTAAACAACGCTTAGGTGAGTAAAAAAAGAATTTTAATAGTAGGCCCTGCCCATCCTTTACGCGGTGGATTAGCTACTTACAACGAACGCTTGGCTGCAGTACTAAAGGAGTCGGGACACGAGTGCGACATCTTGAGTTTCTCGCTCCAATATCCCAAACTTTTGTTTCCGGGCAAAACACAACTTTCTTCGGATCATGCACCTAACAACATGACCATACATGCAGAAATAAACTCCATTAACCCCTTAAATTGGATAAGTGTTGGTTTAAAATATAAAAAAGCCAAATACGATATTGTTGTTTTTAGGTATTGGATGAGTTTTATGGCTCCAGCCTTTGGCACCATGGCACGATTAATTAAAAGTAACAGACATACTAAGATTTTGGCCATTACTGATAATGTAATACCACACGAAAGAAAGTTTTTTGATGCTGCGTTTACCAATTATTTTTTGCCTGTGTGCGATGGATTTTTGACCATGAGCGAATCGGTAAAACAAGATTTAATAGACCTTAAACTTACACAGCCAATTGCTTATGTGCCGCACCCCATGTACGATACATTTGGAACAGCCATTAACAAAAACGAAGCGAAACAACTACTTGGCTTGGATACAGGTACGAACTACTTACTGTTTTTTGGATTTATTAGAAAATACAAAGGTTTAGGGTTGTTACTCAATGCATTTGCCGATGAACGTTTAAAAGCATTAAACCTTAAATTAATTGTTGCTGGTGAGTTTTATGAAGATAAAAATCCGTACCTCGAACAAATAGAAAAACTTGGTTTAAAAGATAGGGTGATTGTTTGCGATGATTTTATTCCCAACAACCAAGTATCAACCTACTTTTGTGCCAGCGATGTAGTGGTTCAACCCTACTTAAATGCCACACAAAGTGGAGTAACCCAAATTGCCTATTATTATAATAAACCCATGATTGTAACCAATGTGGGCGGTTTAGCCGAATTGGTGCCTAATAACAAAGTGGGTTTTGTGTGTCATGTGAGCGAGCAAGAGATTGCTGATGCCATGTACAACTTTTACACCCTACAAAAAGAGCAAGCATTTACCAATGCAGCCGAACAAGAAAAGCAGCGATTTACTTGGCAAAATTTATGTAATCAACTTTTAAATTTGGCGAAGTAAAGTGGGCCAAAAAATAAAAGTTTGTCATTTTAGCAGCGTGCACAACCAAAGCGATACCCGCGTATTTTACCGCGAATGCGCTTGGTTAGCCAACGATTTTGATGTGACATTGATTGCTATAGGTAAACTAAATACCACCATAAACGGAGTTAAACTTATAGGAATACCTAAACCTGTTTCAAGGTTAAAACGTATTTTACATACCACCCGCGAAGTATATAAACTGGCAAAACAAGAAAACGCAGACATTTACCACTTTCACGATCCTGAACTTATTCCGTTTGCGTGGTTACTAAAACGCAAGGGAAAAAAGGTGGTTTATGATATTCATGAAAACGTAACAGAAAGCCTAAAAGATAAAAACTGGTTACCGCTTAAAGGTTTATTTACAAAGTTGTATTTATGGTTTGATGCCCTTGCTGCAAGAAACTTCGCACTTATTTTAGCAGAACAATCGTATACCAAAGTATACCAATATCGTTACCCCAATAAACAAATCACTTTGGTACGTAATTACGCATCAAACCAACTGTTTAATAACTTTATTAATACCAACCGCGAAGTAAAAAACAACCGCATTAACTTGTTTTATATGGGCAGTATTGATGAGCAATATTGTTGTAAACAAATGTTGGAGGCTTTGGCTATACTTAACAAAAATGGTATTGATGCAAACCTAAAAATGGTTGGCTGGATTGACCCACACATCCAAGAACAAATGAAACAATGGCCTTTTATGGAAGCCATAAAAGACAAGGTTCAGTGTACAGGATTTATGGATGTGCAAGATGGATATAAGCTATCTGTTGATTGCAACATGGGGTTAAGCTTTGTATCTGATAACTTAAATGTTTCGCAATCGTTGCCACGTAAAATGTACGAGTACATGCACATTGGTTTACCCGTGATTAGTTCTGGGCATTTGTTGTATAAAAATATGGTTGAAACGCACGCCTTAGGTTTGTGCGTAAATACAAATACGGCTGTAGAAATTGCCAACACGGTAATGGCTATGATGAAATCAGGAAGTTATTTAAACACCTTGGCACAAAATAATTTACACGCAGCTCAAACCCATTTTAATTGGGAAACTGAGTACCAAAAACTAAAGGAGTTGTATTTTAACATGAAATACTAAACTGCCTAAATACAAATAAGCCCGCCCCGATAATCGGGGCGGGCTTATTTATTAATCAATTTCTTAATCGTTACTCAACCTTGTAATCAATTACTTTATAACCAAGTTTCATTAATGGTTCAGCAATTTTTTCTTTATCACCCACCACAACAATAATCATTTTGTCGGTTGGTAATAATTCGTTTGCCATTCTATTAATTTCTTCTTTGGTTAAAGTAGATAACAAATTGTTTTGTTGAACAATATAATCTTTAGGTAAGTTACGTTCTGCAATTACATTTAAGAAACTGGCTTTTTGAAATGGTGTTTCATAACGTAATGCATCACCCGAACGAAGCGATTTTTTAGCAAAATCCAATTCCTCATCCGTAATACCACTTGAGCGGTATTTGTTTAACTCGTAAAAAATTTCTTTTATAGCGCTATCCGTTGCTGTTCCGCGTACACCACAACCTATGGTAAACGGACCTGCTACATCACTACCAGAGAAACTACCATAGATGCCATAAGTAAAGCCTTTATCTTCACGAATATTTTGGTTAATGCGGCTGTTAAAGTTACCACTTAACGGGAAATTCATAACACGTGCTTTAAAATATTTGCCGTTAAAATCGTATGGTAATGCCAAGTAACCAACACGTATTTCACTTTGTGACGACTTGTATTTATCAACCAAATAAATTTGGGTCTTTTCTACAACAGGTACACTTAAAGTAACATTAGGCAATACCGTGTTTTTCTTGTTCCATTTATTTAAGAACTCTAACTTAGGCATGATCTCGGTTTGTTTAATATCACCTACTATAATCAAGTTAGTTAATTCAGGAGTATAAAACTTATCGTAAAATGCTTGTACATCTTTTACGGTAAATGATTTTATGGTTTTAAATGTACCTTCAGTTGGTTCGGCCATAATTGATTTTTGACCGTAGATTAGCTTTGCGTATGCTTTTTCTGCTAAATCTCCTGCATCAAATTTAGCAGAATTAATACTTTGTGCTGTTGACTTCTGAATCCTTTTAAAATCCTCTGGAGTAAATTTAGGACGAAGTAGTTTTTCTTCCAATAATTCTAAAGTTTTATCTAGATTTTTTGTTTGTGAAGTAACAGAGATATTTGTGTTTTCATCGCCTGCATTAAATCGGATGGTGCTGCCTATTTTTTGTAACTCTGCTTCAAATTGTTCTGCCGTATAGTTTTGTGAAGCTTGACCCATCATTTCGGCAGTAATAGCAGCTAAACCAGTTTTTGCCTGGTCGTTCATTGCGATGTTACCCCCTTTAATACTAAAGTACAAAGACACAATTGGTAACTCGCTGGTTTCGGTACCCAACACTTTAATTCCGTTTGCAAATTTATCTTCATAAATAGCAGGAACTATGGGTGATGGTGCAGTGCCGATTTCAGGACGTTTGCTGCGATCAAAATTATCTGTAGGTTTTTTATAGCTTAATCCTTTGTATTCTAACTCGCCTTTAACAGCCTGACCAGAAGTTTCAACAGGTTTTGTCTCTTCTTTATTACTTGCTGCGTTGGCATTTTTAGGGAATATATTTACAATGGCTGCAAATTTACCTTTAACATATTGGCGGTAAACACGCATCACGTCTTCTTTAGTGACTTTTTGGTAGCGAACTAACTCATCATTTACATTCCATTTTTTATCACCAAGTGTGTAGTACATCTGGCTAATCATACTTGCTTTACCGGCAACACTCTGCATACTTTGCATGACTTGGGTCTCAATACCTGCTTTTGCACGAATCAACGACTCATCATCAATACCAGCAGCATCAAACTCATCAAGGGTTTTTCTTACCAAAGCTTCAATATCTGTTTCACCATCAGGGAAACTAACCACAATGATATTAAACTCACCTGCTAACTCATTTCCATAACCAACACCATGAAAAGTTGCAGCTTGAAGTGCTTTTTCTGTTTTAACAAAGTTTTTATAAAAAATAGAATTATTTCCTTCACCTAAAACACTTCCTAATATATCTAATGCGGCTTCGTCAGGATGGTAAGCAGGTACTGTTGGATAAGTAAATTGCAACATTGGCAAGTATACTTTATCGCCATAATTAGCGTAAACATTATCAGCCAAACGTACTGGATCAACACGTTGTTTGCGCACTTCCGGACCACGAGGAATTGAACCGAAATACTTTTCAGCTAACTTAATAACTTCAGCAGGAGTAACATCACCAGCAACAACAATGCTAGCATTGTTTGGTCCGTACCAACGCATAAAGAAATTCTTTAAATCGTCTACCCCTACTCTATTTAAATCTTCAACAAAACCAATTGTTGGCCAATAGTATGGGTGATTAGGCGGATATAAAATGGTGTTTTTTATTTCATCGCGCATGCCATAAGGAACATTGGTAATGCGTTGATCCTTTTCATTTTTTACTGTTGCACGTTGTGTTTCAAATTTTTTCTGCGTTACGGCATTTAATAAAAAACCCATACGATCAGCTTCTAACCACAATGCAGTTTCTACATAATTTTTGGGTACCGACTGAAAATAATTGGTTCTATCGTGGTTGGTTGTACCATTCATGTTACCACCCGCAGTTTGAACTATTTTAAAATGCTCTTCATCAGCTACGTTATCAGAACCTTGAAACATCATGTGCTCAAAGAAGTGAGCAAAACCAGATTTACCAGGAGTTTCGCGTGCAGAGCCCACATGATAAGTAACCTCAATATGGGCCACTGGATCTGAGTGATCTTCGTGAATAAATAATGTTAAACCATTTGGTAAACGCCATTTTTCGTAAGCGATTACAAGTTCACCTGGTTTGGCTGTTACTTTTTCGAGTAATACTGGTTGGTTCGGTAAAGCAGCTGCTGTACCCGTTTGTGCTGTTACTTGTAAGCCCAACGCCAAGGCAAGTAAACCACTAATTAATATTTTTTTCATTGTAAAACAATTGTTGCTTTGTTGTGCAATTTCACCATTTTAATTAAATAGCGCCAATTTATTTTTTTAGCGGTAAGGTTTATTAATTTAATGGTTATTTCATGTGTTGGTTATTTTGTTGACAACATCTGTATCATGGGATTTTGTTTTATTCATACTGCGCATTACTTTCGCAATACCATTAAAAAAATTCTTTTGTTTTAAACTTACTTTTTATGAATAAGAAACTTTTAGTTATTACCGCCTTTATTTTAGTAGCAGCTGCTGCTAGATTGTTACCTCATGCTCCAAATTTTACGCCTCTAGGTGCTATTGCTCTTTTTGCAGGTGCATACATCAGTAACCGTGTATTGGCTTTTATTATTCCTCTTTTAGCCATGATATTAAGTGATGCCTTAATGGGATTTGCAGGATGGGACTTTCCTGAACAAATCATTACTGTGTATGCATCGTTTGCTTTAATAACTGCATTAGGAATGAACATGCGTAACGATAAAAGCGTTTTACGTATAGGTGCATCTTCCGTTGCTGCCTCGGTATTATTCTTCATTATCACAAACTTTATGGTTTGGATGAGCGGTTTTTATTATGCTCCTGCGCTTTATACTACTAACTTTAGTGGTTTGGTAACATGCTACGTTGCAGCTATTCCTTTCTTTACACCATCAGCAGCTGCTGATTTATTTTACAGCTCAGCATTATTTGGTGCATTTTATTTGGTACAAATAAATGTACCAAAGTTGGTTCAAGAATAATTTATAACAACCTTATTTAAAAAAAACACCTCGTAAATGCGAGGTGTTTTTTTTATGTCTAAATCCAATGGGTGTAAATAAAAAATCTCCTGTTAAATTATATGTTAACAGGAGATTTTATTGGAATTTATTATTTGTAATTAGTTAAATACAAATGCTATTGGCTTGGCTACTTTATCTTTAGTGAGGCTATATTTCACTACGTCCATCATATCGCTTACGTATTTAAATTTAAGTCCTTTGGTGTAAATTTTAGCAATGTCTTCTACGTCTTTTCTGTTTGATTCTGGTAACAGAATATCAGTAATACCTGCACGTTTAGCTGCTAATATCTTTTCTTTAACGCCACCAATTGGTAAAACCCTGCCACGTAAAGTTATTTCGCCTGTCATAGCTAATTGAGATTTTACTTTGCGTTGGGTAAATAAACTGGTTAACGATGTAAGAATGGTAACACCTGCCGAAGGACCGTCTTTAGAAACAGCACCAGCTGGCACGTGTATGTGAACATCATACTTATCAAACAAACGAACATCTATTTTAAAATCTTGAGCATGTGCTTTTAAGTAAGTTAATGCTGTTATAGCCGATTCTTTCATCACGTCACCCAACTTACCAGTTAAGGTAAGTTTACCTGTACCCTGAGTTAAACTACTTTCAATAAATAAAATCTCTCCTCCAACTGATGTCCAAGCTAAGCCGGTAACCACGCCAGCATGCGAGTTATCTGCATAGGTTTCTTTATCCACTTTTTCAACTCCTAAAATCTTACTTACATTATCTAAAGATACACTAAGTTGTTTGGCATTGTTCATTACCTTTTCTTTCGCAGCATATCTGGCCAATTGGGCTATTTGCTTATCAAGTCCCCTTACGCCACTTTCGCGGGTGTATTGGTCAATGATTTTCTCAATCGATTTACTATCAACCTTTAAATCTTTGGCAGTTAATCCGTGATTTTCTAGTTGTTTAGGCAATAGGTATTTATGAGCTATTTGAACTTTTTCTTCAAGCGTGTAACCATTAATCTCAATAATTTCCATCCTGTCTAACAAAGCGGGTTGAATGGTATCCAAAGAGTTTGCAGTAGCTATAAACAATACATTACTTAAATCGTACTCTATTTCTAAAAAGTTATCGTGGAAGGTATTGTTTTGTTCAGGGTCAAGTACCTCTAACAATGCACTTGAAGGATCTCCGCGGAAATCACTACTTATTTTATCAATTTCATCAAGCACAAAAACAGGATTACTGCTTTTAACTTTTTTAAGATTTTGAATGATTCGTCCAGGCATGGCGCCAATATAAGTTCTGCGGTGACCACGTATTTCACTCTCATCGTGCAAGCCACCCAAAGCAATACGTGCATATTTACGACCTAAAGCCTTGGCAATACTTTTACCCAAACTTGTTTTACCCACACCTGGAGGGCCATAAAGGCAAAGTATAGGGCTTTTCATATCACCTTTAAGTTTAATAACAGCCAAGTATTCGAGAATACGCTCCTTTACTTTATCCAAACCAAAATGGTCCTCATCTAAAATCTTTTTGGCATTTTTTAAATCAAAACTATCAGTGGTAAAATCGCTCCAAGGCAAATCGAGTAATAACTGTAAATAACTATGCTGTAAACCATAATCAGGAGCCATTGGGTTCATTCTACGGAGGCGTTCAACTTCTTTTTTAAACGATTCAAAAACCTCTTTACTCCACTTCTTCTCTTCGCCTAATTTTAAAAAACCATCGATATCACGTTCGGGCGAATCGCCACCCAACTCTTCTTGCAGTGCTTTTATTTGTTGTTGCAAAAAGTAATCACGTTGTTGTTTGTCTAAATCGCCTTTAACCTTGGTTTGGATTTGATTTTTAAGTTGCAACATTTGAATTTCTTTACTCAAATGTTCCAATATTTTATTGCCACGCACATTGATATCATCCAACTCCAACAATTGTTGTTTAGCTGTTAAATCAACATTTAAATTTGATGATATGAAGTTTAATAAAAAGCTAGGGCTATCAATATTTTTAAGCGCAATACTAGCCTCTGTTGGTATGTGCGGAGACAGGTTAATAATTTGATTAGCTAAGTCTTTAACAGAAGATATTAAAGCTGTTGCATTTTCACTCACTTCCATTTTGGCCTCATCAAATGAAGCTATTTTTGCTACAAAATAAGGCTCAGTTTGCCTGCACTCCAACAAGCGAAAACGTTTTTTTCCTTGTATAATGACAGTGGTACTGCCATCAGGCATACGCAACATTTTTATTATGTGTGCAACCGTTCCTACTTGATGTAAGTCGTTAAACTCTGGATCTTCAATATCTGCATTGGTTTGAGAAACAACCCCAACCATTTTAGTACCCTTGTAGGCATCCTTTATTAGGTTAATGGATTTATCTCTTCCTACCGTAATGGGTATAACTACGCCCGGAAACAGCACTGTATTGCGTAGCGGCAAAATTGGCAGCGTTTCAGGCAAAATTTCCTTATTCATCTCTTCTTCCTCTTCTTGAGACAATAAAGAAATGTACTCTGGGTTGTCGCCATCATCGTTCATAACTCCTGATAACATGAAGTTTATATCATTATTCATATCCATTGTGCTGTTTTTTTTTGGGTAAGGTAATTAATGGTAGTTTCTTAGTTCAATCACTATGCCATGTATTGCAAAATAGATATTGTTGGTTATATTGCACGTGACAACTACAACTCATGAAAAAAATATTTTTTAGCACTATCCTATCTGTATTGGGATTTGCTGCCATTGCTCAAACCAACACTAGTCTACCCATTAAAAAAAGTGCAGTTCCAGAGCCGGTTATTAAATCCTATCTAAGCCAAAACTCTTTAGGTACTAAGGATACACTTTGGGAAAAAGAAACCATTACTATTTTTAAAGTAAAGTATATTGACAACAACCGTACTTTCGAATCGCAATACAGTGCTGATGGAAAATGGATTAGAACAATCACGATTATTGATGTCAATGAATTACCTGTATTGGTGGTAAATCAACTAAAAACCACCTATCCTGAGTATGGAATAACCAAAGCAATGATTGAATTGAGTAGTAATGGAAAACTATATGCTGTTGAAATCACCAAAGGGCAAAATATTTTAATGGAGTATTTTTTAATGAACGGCAAATCTTATAGCCATTAATTAGCAAATAAATTCAAAACAGAAAGCGGCCAATTGTTAATTGCCGCTTTTTTTATGACTGAATTAAAATGGATAACCTATACCAAAGTTGAAGTTAATGTTGTTGAACAACCAATCTTGATTAAAATTATCTATTACCCATCTGCTTCCAACATGAAAGCTTGGGTCATGTAAAGGAATAGCAAAATCTAAACGAATAAGTATTACATCAAAATTTAAACGGGTTCCAAAACCAGTTCCAATACCCAACTCGTTTACAAAGCGGTTAAATTCGAAGTTAGCTAGTGGCCTTTTATCATCCTTCTTAGCCATCCATACATTACCAGCATCAACAAATACAGCACCTTCAAGCCAACGGTTGTACATATTAAACCTAAATTCTGCATTAAACTCAAGTTTAACATCCCCACTGTAATCAATCTGGCCAACTTCATAATACCCACCAGGACCAAGAGATCTGGGCAACCAAGCCCTTAAACTATTTGCGCCACCAACCCAAAAACGCCTTTCAAAGGGTAAGAATTTTGGCGAATTTCCGAAGGGAATGCCTACGCCCGCAAAAATCCTAAACACAGATGCATTATTTTCATCATGCTTGGTATTATACCTGAAATCCAATGCAGTTTTGGCAAATTGCGAATAATTAACTCCCAAGATATTGTATGTGTTGGTTTCGTTAAAAGGCCTATCGAGTAGTATGTTAAGTGCACTCGCTGTGTTGCCACTAAGCTCTAAAACATCCCAACGTAAAAACACATGGTGATTGCTGCTGTTTTTAGCTTTATCAGAATAGGTGAATCCAAATCGCCCTCCTAAAATAAGGTTATTACTAAACATACTAAACAGATAAATATCCTTGTTGATTAAGGACTGTAATGTATCTGAATTAACAGTATTTCGGGTGTAACTTACCTCAAAAGGGGTGATATTAAAGGAAATGTACTTTTTATTTAATTGATAAATAATACCCGTTGTAAATACACGTCTTTCAAAGTTGGTATTTAACTCGTAAATACCAGATGTGGTTAATATTGATCGTGTATTAATAAATCGATAGTTCTTATCTAGTTTAGGGAACAACAACAATCGAGGAAACGTTAAGCTAGCGGTTAAACTTTGCTCTGTGGCGTTAAACCAACGCGAGCCATTTATTTTGCCTTGAGCTTCGAAAGATGAGCGATAGGTAAGTTTGAGTAATTCGGCATTTCTAAATGTGTTGCGGTTATTAAACTGTAAAATACCTGCAATACCATAGTTACCTGTAGTTGATTGGTTGGTAAAAGTATTGTTTTGATCGCTATAAATTGCCTGTGGTTCTAAAATGTAATCGTATTTTATGTTTGGAGATAACCTCAAGTAATAATCTATGAATTGGGTATCATTTTGTACAAAAGGTTTTGGAGTAATATTAATGTAACGAAATACGGATAAATCTCCGAGACGATTGTATGTAGCTGATAATGCTTGCTGTTTAAACACATAACCAGGTGTTAAAAACATATTTTGTTCCAATACCTTAAAGTTTAAATTATAACGGTTAGGCACATAATAAAATGAGGGTGCTTTTATGGTATCAATATTTTTAAAACCATTAACATCATTGTTAGGTTCTATATTGACATATACATTTTTATTTACATGCAGTTTATGCACCTCATACACACCCTTATTCAATACATTCAGAGATACATTTACATTCCAATTATTATTCGCTGTATCCACATCAAAGCCAACAAATTCAGCACTAAATGTATAATATCCATTATTACGCAGCAATGTAACAATACGTTTTTGCTCATCCAACAGTACATCTTGCTTAAGTCGGTTTCCGGGAACTACAAGTGCATCCTTTTCGTTAACTTTAATTATATCGTATAACTTTTTATCTGCGCAATTTATTTGATATGAACCAACATGATAAACAGGACCTGTATTTATTAAGTATTGAACAGTGGCTCGCTGCCTATGTGATATAACTTGATAAGTAATAACAGGGTAATAAAACCCAACGCTTCGCAAATAGCCCTTCATCCCTTTTACCGATGATTCAACAAAGGCGGTATCAAGAATCACAGGCAACTCGCCATATTTATCGCGCATGTAGACTCCTATTTTACTTTCGCCATGTTTTGTGCCAAAGTAATACATACGCATTTTAAGTTTGGTTATGCCTAAAAATCGCTTGTTTGGTTTTTGTTTTAAATTCTCTCCAATAGGGTTAACAACGTCATTTCTGGTCTCTCCTACCACTTTAATTAAGCTACCATTGTATAATAATTGTTGCGAGTCACGCAGTTGTTTGGTTATATTGCACGCATTTAGTACTAATGCCAAAAGCAATAGAGTAAGGTATTTATTTATGTTATCAAAAGCGCGCATCAAACTTATTCAGTCGTTAAATCTTAAAAAGCACCGTAGCGAATTAAAGCTTTTTGTGGTAGAAGGTAAAAAGCAAGTTACTGAGTTATTAACATCAAACTATCAGATAAATTGCATTGTAGCTACACCCAGCTGGGCTGATGCTTTTGCGCAAGATATTAAAAACAATACCGAGTTAATCATAGTTACTGCCGAAGAACTTAAAAAAGTAAGTTTATTGCAAACACCACAAGAAGTTTTAGCCGTGGTTGAAATGCGCGAAATTGAATTTACGCCTCAAATTTTAAACGATCAATTTACCATTGTGCTTGATGGCATACAAGACCCTGGAAACTTGGGTACTATTTTGCGTATTGCCGATTGGTATGGCATAAAAAATATAGTTTGCAGTAATGATTGTGTAGCTATTTTAAACCCAAAAACCATACAGGCCACTATGGGATCATTTGCAAGGGTAAACGTTTTTTACACCGCTTTAGATGTGTTATTTGAAAATAATACTTTACCCGTATTCGGTGCATTGATGGATGGCGAATCTTTGTACCAAACAAGTATCAGCGAACAAGGAATTTTACTTATTGGAAACGAAGGTAAAGGCATTTCTAATGCATTGATTCCCTGCATCACACACCCAATTACCATTCCACGTATTGGTGAAGCTGATAGCCTGAATGCAGGTATTGCCACCGCAATAATTTGTGATGCAAGAGCAAGATTTTTGGCAATAGGAAACTAATCCCCTTCGCTAATCAAATTCAAGTTCCGTTTATTTTTACCCAACACTCGGATATTCTATGAAATAAGTGATACAATTTAGTATTTTCGCGGCAATGGAAAACATCAGAAACTTTTGCATCATAGCACATATTGATCATGGAAAAAGCACTTTAGCCGACCGTTTATTGGAATATACACAAACTGTTAGCAAGCGAGATATGGAAGCACAGGTGCTTGATGATATGGATCTGGAAAAAGAGCGCGGTATTACCATTAAAAGTCATGCGATACAAATGAATTATGAGCGTGATGGGAAAAAATATGTTTTAAATTTAATTGATACACCAGGCCACGTAGATTTTAGTTACGAAGTTTCACGAAGCATTGCAGCATGCGATGGCGCATTACTTATAGTTGATTCTAGCCAAGGGATACAGGCACAAACAATAAGTAATTTATACTTGGCCATTGAGCAAGGTTTAGAGATTGTTCCAATCTTGAATAAAATTGATTTACCACATAGCATGCCCGAGGAAGTAAGCGATCAAATTATTGATTTAATTGGTTGCAAGTACGAGGATATACTGCGTGCAAGTGGAAAAACAGGCCAAGGAGTGCATGAAATTTTACACGCCATAGTTGATCGTGTTCCTGCACCAAAAGGTGATGAAAAAAACCCTTTAAAAGCATTAATTTTTGATTCTGTGTACAACTCCTTTCGCGGTATTATAGCCTACTTCCGTGTACATGATGGTGTAATAAAAAAAGGAGATAAGGTTAAATTCTTAGCAACAGGAAAAGAATATTTAGCTGACGAGGTAGGTGTTTTACGCTTAACTATGGAGCCTCGCAGCGAGGTTAGGGCAGGTGATGTGGGTTACATTATTTCTGGAATAAAAGAAGCCCGTGAGGTAAAAGTAGGTGATACTTTAACCCACTCTGAAAGGCCATGCGAAGAAGGTGTAAATGGTTTTGAGGATGTAAAGCCAATGGTATTTGCGGGTATTTACCCTGTTGAAACCGAAGATTTTGAAGAGTTACGTGAAAGCATGTATAAACTTCAACTTAATGATGCATCCTTAACTTTTGAACCAGAGAGTTCGGCAGCATTAGGTTTTGGTTTCCGTTGTGGTTTTCTTGGCATGTTGCACATGGAAATTATCCAGGAACGTTTGGAACGTGAGTTTGGCATGACGGTTATAACAACTGTGCCTAACGTTAGTTACCATAGTTATACCAACAAAGGTGAAATGATTATTGTTAATAATCCAAGTGATTTGCCAGAATCAAATTACATAGATCACGTTGAAGAACCATTTATTTCTGCAACCATTATTACCTCATCAGATTTTGTTGGCCCTATCATGGGTTTATGTTTGGGTAAACGTGGTAATTTAAAAAGTCAAGTATACTTAACAGCAGTGCGTGTTGAATTAAAGTTTGACATGCCTTTGGCTGAGGTGGTATTTGATTTCTTTGACAAATTAAAAACCATATCTAAGGGATATGCTTCATTTGATTACCATCCAATTGGTTATGTTATATCTGATTTAGTTAAATTAGATATTTTGTTAAATAAAGATAATGTAGATGCCCTATCTGCAATTATACATAGGGAGCGAGCTTATGATTGGGGTAAGAAAATTTGTGAAAAACTAAGGGAGTTAATTCCCCGCCACCAATTTGAAATTCCTATACAGGCCAGTATTGGCGCAAAAGTAATTGCCCGCGAAACCATTAAAGCTTTGCGCAAGGACGTAACCGCGAAATGTTACGGAGGTGATATAAGCCGTAAACGTAAACTATTGGAAAAACAAAAAGAAGGTAAAAAACGCATGCGTCAGGTGGGCAGTGTAGAAATACCACAAAGCGCATTTATGGCGGTTTTGAAATTGGATTAAGGAAATATTATATATATTCGAAAAACTGACTTTATACCTTACTCATGCTTGTAGCTATTGTTGAAGATAATATTAGAATCAGAAAGAATCTCGTTGAGCTCTTTGAACTTTACGATTATGAAACCATTTCAAGTGAAAACGGTAGAGATGGTTTGTCTAAAATAATGAAGTATAAGCCCAATATTGTGGTAGCTGATATTATGATGCCTGATATGGATGGTATAACTATGGTTGAAAAAATGAGAGCGGAACCCGATTTTAAACATATTCCTATTATTTTTTTAACGGCAAAGAGTAGTTTAGCTGATAGAATTAGGGGATTAGAAACAGGCGCTGTTGATTACATTACTAAACCATTTGAAAGTAAAGAGTTACTCCAGAAAGTGAGCAACTTGCTAGAATTAGGAAAGCGTCAGATGGTAAACGCCCTCAGCACTCCAAATAAAAAAACTTTTGAATCATCTGATCAAACCTTTCTAACTAAACTTAGAACTATAATAGAAGCTAACATATCAAACGAAAAACTTGATGTATACATGTTAGCTTTGGAACTTAACTTTAGTACCTCTTCCATTCACAAAAAAGTAAAACAAATAACTGGTAAATCTACCAATCAATTTATGCGTGAATACAGACTAGAGCGCGCTAAGCAAATGATTGAATACCAACACGCCAATATATCAGAAATTGCGTTTAGTTTAGGATTCAACAGTGTATCTTACTTCTCAAAGTCTTATAAAGATTACTTTGGCCAGAACCCCAAAAAGAGCAGCTCAAAAAATCCATAACATTTAAGTTATAAGTTTCTTAACAGAAGTAAAACGCATCTATCAAATGCGCTTTTTTTTCATAAAAAAAGCGGCACTAAATAAATAGTACCGCTCTTAGCCCTAATCTATGAAAACAAAAAACTTGTTTACAATAACGAATATAAAGAAAAAATCTCCTCCCGACATCATGTATAGAATAATACAAAACAAGTATAAAATAGTACCATTTTAGCCATTTTGCAATGGCAAAATAAGGCGTACTGAGGTACCAGAGTTAACTGCACTATCAATAATGATTTCACCGCCATGCATTTCCATAAACAACTTCATAATTGACAACCCCAATCCAGTTCCGGGTATATTTTCAACATTGGTTGCCCTATAAAATGATTCAAACAAGAAGCTTAAGTCCTTCTCCGGAATACCAATACCAATATCCTTAACCTCGAAAACAACTTTGTTTTGTTCGTACTTAAATAAATTAAACTCAATGGCCGTATCGGCAGCAGAGTATTTAATGGCATTGCTAATGGTGTTCTGCAATACCTGATTCATCAATTTAGTATCAATGGCAACAGTTCCTGCTATTTCTTCCAAATTACAAATCATCTTTTTATCAAGAAGCTGCTTGGGAGCTTCTTGATTGATGTAATCATTAATGAAATTGTAGATTGAAATAACCGAAGGATTGAAAGGAACTTTACTAGCTTCAATTTTACCCATAGTTAATATATCGGCCATTAACTCAGAAATACGATCTACATCAATCATGATTTCTTCTAGTTTATCGTTAACCTTAGCATTCATTCTTGGAGTTAATCCAATTTCATCCTTTTCAATGTATGCTTTAATCAACTCAGCTCCTACCCTAATGGTTGAGAGTGGTGTTCTAAATTCATGAGAGGCCATGCTTACGAAACGTGATTTCAATTCTCCAAGTTCCTTTTCTTTTTGCAGCGCTTTGGTTAATTCTATCTCTGCCTTTTTACGCAGTGTTATATCTCTTGAAGATGCTTGCAGTAAAATATTTTTATTATTTAAAGAACTCGAAAGCACGGAAACTAATGTTTCTAACCACATTAGCTCCCCATTGGCTTTTAAAAACCTGAAACTAATTTTATCGTCACCTTTGCTTTTCGATACATTTTCCAAAAAGCTTCTCACCATAGTTTGATCATCAGGATGAATAGCCTCAAAAATATTATTTTCCAATAACTCTTCCTGAGGATAGCCCGTAACTCCCTCTGCAGATGGAGATATGTAAAGCACTTTCCCTTCTACATCTAGGATAGAAACAACGTCTTGTATATTCTCAGATATCAATCTGTATTTCTCTTCACTAATTTTCAATTTATGTTCGGCATGTATCAAGTCTGTGATATCAATTGTAACACCATCAACACGCGTAGGTTTACCATCTTCATCGCAAACTAGTTTGGCTTGATCCCTCACCCATTTGTGTTTAACTGGGTTCCCGAAACTCAATTGATAAATCATGTCTCTAGATTGGATAAGGCCAATATGTAAATCATGATCAGACTTTTTTAATTCGCTAACTAATTCAACATCCAATAAATCATACCAATCAATTACTTTCTTATAAAAATCTTCATCATGAAATCCGGTCATGTTTTGGCATGATGGACTGATGTATGACAAATTATCATTAGTGATATCATATGACCAAATAACATCATCTATTGATGAGATTACTTTTTGCAACAATTCACGATTCAACTCTAACTCAGCAGACACCTCCTTACGGAAAGTAATATTCTCGGCCGAACCTATTACCCCTATTGGATTACCGGTTAAATCCTTATGAAGTGAAACGTGAAAATCAAACCATAAAATGTGGCCATTTTTATCAATAAACCTAATTTCATCATTAACACTTTCTGCTCCTTCATCATAGAGACGTTGGCGTACATTTAAGAATTTTATTACGTCATCACTATGCATAAATTTACTGGCTCTTTGGCCAATAGAATCTTCGATATTAAACCCCGTTATTTCTTCCCAACTTTGGTTTAAAAAAGTCCAATAACCTTCATTATCAGCCTGGAAAATAACCTCTTTTAAATTCTCCACTAAATCTCTATATCGTCTTTGGTTTTCTTTTACCTTCTCGTCAAGTTCCTTCTGTTTGTGAACATCAAGCATAAAACCAATCATTTCCATCGGTGCACCCATCTCATCAAACTTGGTTACCTTTCCAACACTTAAAACCCAAATGTATTTACCGTCTTTTCTACGAATTCTGTATTCCGCATTGTATAACTTTTCATCATTTTGGTGAATTGAATTAAAATGTAATTCAAGTGATTTTTCAACCATTGGTCTATCTTCTGGGTGCGCTAATACCAACCAATCTTCTTTACTAATAAAAGGATAATCCTGTGCACTATATTGAATCATATTTAATGCCACCTCGGTAAATACAACCTGCATCGAAGGAATATTCCATGTCCACATACCTAAATTAGAGGCCTTCATTGCCAAGTCTAATTGTTGGGTAGCACTTTGCAGTTTATTTAATTCGTTTTTGGTTTCAGTAATATCACGTGTAATACACACCAACCCCCCATCATCAAACATGCTTAGTGTAATATTTTGCAATATGAATTTACCAAACTTGGTCTTTCCTTGTGCCTCTCCACTCCATGTTTTCTTTTCACCTAAAATAGGAAAGTATACATTACTTATTTTATCAACTTCATCCTGATCATATAACACCTGCCATTGCTTACCAATTAACTCATCTACTTCATACTCGAAAATTTCGGCATGCGATTTATTCATGTAATAAAATTTGCCTTCTGCATCTAATAATGCGATACCAGCAGGAGAATTATCAATAGCACGATGTTGTTTTAAAATCAATTCATCACGCTGTTTTAGTTCGGTTATATCCATACCATAACCAAGCAAGTAGTCAAGCTTTTTATCAATATTTAATACAGGATGAAGAATTCTTAAATAATACTTTTCATCTATTCCAGATCCAAATTTTTCTTCATGTGTTACCGGTTGTAAATTGTTAGTTACAAGCTTTATTTGGGCCTCTCTTTTAGCTGCAATTTCTATTGGTTTATTTCGGTATTCGCAATATTGTGCATCTGTTTTACCAATAATCCAATTTCGTATTTCATCATTTTTTATAGCTGTTTTACTTGCAAACTGGTATTTACCATCATTACCTATAACTACAATATCAGCAGGAACATTATTTATTATACCCTCATACAAAATCTTTTGTTGTTCAAGTTTTGTGTGTTGCTCATCTAGCTGTTTCCTTAACTTTTTTATATGAATGAATGCGCCCAAATTTGATGCGATCGAAGACAGTGTCATTAAATCTACCTCATCCCAATTTCTTTCATTTTTACAATCATCAAAACCAATCCACCCCCAAAAAAGATAGTCGGTAAAAATGGGCATAAACAACACACTTTTTATCTCCTGCATTTCTAGTGCTTCACGAAATAGATCATTAGTTAACTCGGATGTGTTGCTTTTAAATTGATTACCCTGCATTAGGATGGGTTTCAAATCTTCATAATTATTCCATGGTACATTTTGTAAATCAGGGTTTTCAATATGTGGTTTTACACCTTCGCTACACCATTCAAACTCATGATTCATATGCGTTAACACGCCATTAGTATAAATATTTTTAAAAACATATACCCTGTCAACTAAAGCTGTTTCACCTAAAATAGGGAGAACCTGATCTATTACATGCTCTCTAGAACCATTACTCAACATGAGTTTAGACGACTCGGCAAGTGCGCGTAGTAATTGTATTGGTCTATTTTTAAAAAGAGCTGAACTCATATTTAACTATAAATTAAAGAATTGCAAATTTAACCATAAGCTTTGTGCTAACAAATAAAATACTGTAGATTAGTAAATTATAATTTATGCATTGACTTTTATTATATTTTGGGAAAGTTTAAAACTACTTCTAAGTATCTAGTTTTAAAGTATTTTTAAATTACCTTCACTTAAGTAACTTATAAAATACTCATCATGAAACGAATACTACTAATTGATGATGAAATAAGATTAAGGGACAATACCGCTGAGATACTGGAACTTAATGGCTATATGATAGTAAAAGCGCGAGATGGTATGGAAGGCTTTGTAAAAGCAATGGATGTTTTACCAGACCTCATTTTATGCGATGTAATGATGCCAAATTGTGATGGATATGACTTTTTAGTACGCATAAAAAAATCGCATTTATCACACATACCTGTTATTTTGCTTACTGCACGAACAGAAATAGAGGATGAAAATCGAGGCATTGCTTTAGGAGCAAATGGGTACATTACAAAGCCATTCGAAATAAGTGAAGTAATTTCAAGTATAGAGGCGATATTAAATATAAAGAATTAATTCAACTAAATATCTGCTCGTGCAACAACCAATGTGCTTTTAATTAGCCAATTTGATAAATGTACATAAAAATTAGCCCCCACTTCGAATATTATAGTAAACGAAGTTCAGCGTTGCAAAAGGGCGGGTTAAACTTCATGCTTTCCATAATCCTCCTCTCGATACCCTGAGTAATCGGGGCAAAGCCCGCGCGAGGCAAATGCTGACGCTGTGGTCACCACTAAGCTCGAGTAGGCTATAACCTTACAAATAAAAATCTCAGCCACCTCGAGTATCCCGATATCAAATCGGGATGTATCGAGAGGCGGAGTGTTGAGAAAATATAAGTTGATTTGATAAATAAAATTGATTCAATTGCTAATTCCTACTCGCGATACAAGCACCAACACATAGCCTACCTGTCTCGGGGCTCATGCTGACGCTGTGGTCAACACCAAGCTCGAGCAGACTTTTAAGCGTTGTTGTACAGGCATAAAAAAAGCCGCTCCATGGAGCGGCTTTTTTGTTTTGTTGTTTAATTCAATAACCTATTTCTTAATTGTTTTGATGGTATAACTATTACCACTTGCTGTGATGATGCGAACAAAGTACATGCCTGAGCTCAACTCGTTTAATGCTGTTAATTGGTAAGCAGTGGTTCCTTTGTTTAATTCCATGCTGAAATTACGTACCATTTTGCCATTGCCATCTAGTAAATAAACTTCGGCTGTTGTGGCTGCAGATTCTGTTACTTCTACTGTAAATGCATCTTTAAATGGATTTGGATTTAATACTGCTGTAGCTGATCCTTTTTCATTTAAACTTACCGTTACTGTTGGGGTGTAAGCAAACTCACCATCGTAATCAACTTGCTTTAAGCGGTAGTAAACCGTTGTGGCATTGCTGTTAATGATCGTTTTGATGTTGTCTACCATTCTGTAGGTATTCATCATTGAGGTGGTTCCGTTTCCTTTTACTGTTCCTACTTGTTCGAAACGGTTGTTGTCTACTGAACGCTCTACTTCAAAATGGCTGTTGTTAATTTCTGATGCAGTTACCCATGTTAGGTTCACTCTTTCGTTTGCACGTTTTGCATCAAAACTTAAGAACTCCACAGGTACTATACTTACAATTGGTTTGTATACCGTATCACCTTTACATCCTATGGTGTTTGTTTCAATTACTTTTACCATACCTGATGTGTAAGCTACATCCCAATCAATGGTGATGCTATTGGTAGTTCCGCCTGTTAATTTAACACCACCTAATATGGTCCATACATATGATGAGCCTGTTGTGTTCGTTACTGCGTAAGTTTCAACCGTATCTGAATGAACTGAAGTTCTTCCGCTTATTGCAGAAGTGATTGGTTTTGCATTTACTGTTGCAGCTACTGATGTTCTTGTTGCTGTTGTACAACCGTTAGCTGTTGCATCTACAAAGTAAGTAGTAGTTGCAGCTATACTTGGTGTAGTAAACGAAACTCCTGTTGCTGCCGACTTTATTTGTAATTGTAACACCGGTTCCACCGAATTTAACTTGCTGAAAATTGGCATTAAATGTTTGTGAAAATCCACTTGTTCCATTTAACAAAAATAAAATCAGAAACGTAAATTTACTTAGTCTAAAATTTAATGACATCATATTGTGTTGTTAAATATTAATATGTTTTCAAACAATAAAATGTCACATATGCTACATTTTATTTAGCAAATGTCCCACTAAAGAAGGCTAGAATTGAAAATAAATAACATGATGTTAACTTTTTGTAAAATAGCACCAAAAAACTCAAAAAGTTAGAAAAAGTGAACAATGCAATGCCAATATATTATGGTTCGGTGAGTCCTGAAAAGAGGTATATAAGTAGAATGGTAAAGGTGAGTTTGCGATTGCGACAATTTAAACCCAAAAAGCTATCTAAATTAAATTGTAAATTAAAAACCGTTCTCTACAATAGTGTATGAAGGTTTCTCCACTATATCACATTGGTGAACCCCTAAAATTGTAAATACCTTTTGAAGTGAAGTGAAAGAAACATTATGCTTGGTGTATACAGTGCAATATCCCGGCTTTGGTATCGTCACATCTTCTATTCCTTCAATACTCATTGATTTAATAGCTCGGCATAAC
>CANLLM010000015.1 GCA_947491825.1 Bacteroidota bacterium | reverse complement strand
ATTTTACCTTTTACAAAAAATATTTTTTTAGTTGTTTTACCTTCTAAGCAGTTTTGAACCAACTCATCAGCCAACACCACAGGCTCAATTTCGGCTTGAGTCGCATTTAAGCTAAACTCAATATTAGCGCGGTGTTTACCATTAATGGATACTGGATAGCTAAAACTATCTTCTAACAAATACGCTGCATTAAACACTGGGAATTGGGCGTTTACAATTGAAGCAGAATTACCCAAAGTCGCCCACAATTCTTCTGTAATATGAGGAGCGTATGGATGTAAACAGATCACCAAACTTTGTAAAACTTCGTGTTTGTTACATTTTAAATCCATCAACTCATTTACACAAATCATAAATGCAGGAACCGATGTATTGAAAGAAAAATGCTCAATATCCTCGCTTACTTTTTTGATTAACTTGTGTATAGATTTGAGTTCTTTTTTATCAGCGGCTTCTTTACTAACCAGTATATTTCCGTCTGCATCATAAAACAAACGCCATAATTTTTTAAGGAAACGATGCACCCCTTCAATACCTTGTGTGCTCCATGGTTTACTTTGTTCTAATGGGCCTAAAAACATTTCATATAAACGTAGGGTATCAGCTCCATAATCAGCTACAATGTTATCTGGCGTTACCACATTGTGCTTCGATTTACTCATCTTTTCAACTTCACTGCCACAGATGTATTTACCTTCTTCTAAAATAAACTCAGCATTTTTAAAGTCTTCGCGCCATGCTTTAAAGGCTTCAATATCTAATTCATCATGATGAACAATGTTAACATCAACATGAATTGATGTGGTTTCAAACTGATTTTTAAGGCCTAAGGATACAAATTTTTCAGTGTTTTTTATTCTATAAACAAAATTACTTCTACCCTGAATCATACCTTGGTTAATCAACCTTTGTGCTGGTTCATCTACTGGAATAAATCCCCTATCAAACAAAAACTTGGTCCAAAAACGTACGTATAACAAATGACCTGTAGCATGCTCGCTTCCACCCATGTATAAATCTACATTACGCCAATAGTTAACAGCATCTTGACTCACAAAATCTGTATTATTTGTGGCGTCCATGTAACGTAAAAAATACCAACTACTGCCTGCCCAACCCGGCATGGTAGTGGTTTCTATGGTATAACCTTCTGTATCAACACAACCTTTTGTTTCGTTCCACATCCATTTTTCGGCACGTGCCAGAGGAGGTTCTCCATCTTCAGTGGGTAAAAACTTATCAACCTCGGGCAAAACTAAAGGTAATTTATCTTCAGGAATACAATGTGGCATTCCGTTTTTATAGTAGATAGGAATTGGCTCGCCCCAATAACGTTGGCGACCGAAAATAGCATCGCGCAAACGAAAATTGGTTTTACCTTTTCCGTGTCCACCCTTCTCTATGTATTCTATAGCTTTCTTTATGGCCTCTTCTACTTCAAGTCCATTTAAAAAATCAGAATTGGTTAACAGGCCTTCTTTGGCATCGTATGAAGCAGCGTTTAAATCGTAATCTACTGGTATTTTAACTACTGGTAAAATAAGTAAATCGAAGTGTTTTGCAAAGGCAAAATCGCGGCTATCATGAGCTGAAACACCCATTACAGCGCCAGTTCCGTAGCCTGCCAAAACATAATCGGCTACCCAAATTGGTACTTCTTTTCCTGTAAAGGGATGTATGGCATACGATCCGGTGAATGCTCCGCTTACACGTTTTACATCGGCCATTCTATCGCGTTCGCTGCGGTTTTTAGCTTGCTCAACATATTGCATTACATCATCTACGTAATCGGCTTCCAGCAAATCTGCTAAAAACTCGTACTCAGGAGCAACAGCAATAAAACTTACACCAAAAATGGTATCAGGTCGTGTGGTAAATACTTCAATATCGAAGGGTTTATCTTGCACTTTAAAATGTACACTTGCACCTTGAGATTTTCCAATCCAATTGCGTTGTGTTTCCTTTAAACTATCGGTCCAATCAAGCCCTTCTAAATCGTTTAATAATCGTGCAGCATAAGCGGTAATGCGCATGCTCCATTGTTTCATGAGTTTACGCTCAACAGGGTATCCACCACGTTCGCTCAAGCCATCTTTTACCTCATCGTTACTTAGCACAGTGCCTAATTGTGGACACCAATTTACATATGCTTCACTTAAATAAGCTAAGCGGAAACCAGATAACACTTCCTCGCGTTTCTCTTCGCTAAAGTTAATCCAATCTTGTGCGGTAAATCCAGGAAAATCTAATTCAATACCTCCAGTCAATACGCTGTCATCAACCTTAACAAACCCATGTTCACTAAATTGTTTGGTAAGCGTTTCTATAGATTCGGCTTTGTCGGTCTTGGGGTTATACCATGAATTACATAATTGTATAAAAATCCATTGTGTAAATTTGTAATAATCAGGATTTGAAGTGCGTACTTCTCTATTCCAATCATAACAAAAACCAATTTTATCTAATTGATCGCGGTAACGTACAATGTTATTTTCTGTAGTAACAGCAGGATGCTGGCCAGTTTGTATAGCATATTGTTCGGCAGGCAAACCAAAACTATCGTAACCCATTGGATGCAATACGTTAAATCCTTTCAGGCGTTTGTAACGTGCATAAATATCTGATGCAATGTATCCTAAAGGATGCCCAACATGTAAACCTGCACCACTCGGGTATGGAAACATACTAAGCACATAGCACTTAGGCTTATTGGTGTTTTGGGTAACTTTATATACTTGTTGCGCTCTCCAATTGTTTTGCCACTTTTGCTCTATAGCGCTAAAATTATACTCTTTCATCATTAAAAATAGTTAATGGTTTATGGTTTAACCAAGGCAAAAACCTACACTACACATCAAACCACAAACAACGAACAGTTTTTATCCTCTGTTTTTGGGATTATTGGGGTTGTTGCGAAAACGATTACTGTTGCTGCCACTTCCGCCACTGCCTTGGTTAGTGCGATTTTGTTGGTTGCTACCACCACTTTGGTTGCTGCGGTTACGGTTTGGTTGATTGCCACTTCCTTGTCGGAAATTGCGGCTACCGCCACCTTGGTTACTACCTCCACTAGGTCGGAAATTACGGTTGCCAACTCCACGGCTTTGATTTTGTAATGCATTAAACTGCACATCCTCTTCAGAAGTTAAACGTATACGCCCTTCGCTTAGTAATTCTAGATGTGATAAAATTTCTTCATCACTCAATTGCTCCTCGTTCCAGTTTTTACAAGCTTGTTTCATGAACGAACCAATCAGGTTAATAAACCCAACTTTGGTTTGCCCTTCGGGCATTTCACCTGCACGCTCAATCATTTGTTCTATGTTTTTACCATAAAAACGATACCTGATTCTACGTTGAGGATAATTCATGATGGCCGGTTTAAGGGCAATACTCTCACGAGTTGGAATAGGGTATGGAGAATCTACATCTAATTTAAAATCACTAATTACAAATAAGTGATCCCATAATTTGTGTTTGTAATCGGCTACATCACGCAAATGGGGATTAAGCATGCCCATTAACTGTATTAAAGCTCCTGCTAGTTTGTTACGTTTTCCTCTATCGGGTTCGGCAACGGCCACTTCAACCATTTTTTGAATATTGCGACCGTACTCTGAAATTTGCATAAACCCTCGATCTGTATTGTACTCGGGCATTTCCACTTGGTATTTCATCAAAATAAATTTCTTATGTAAGCAACATAGCCGAAAAGGCTTGTTGTAGTTAATGCTTGCAATTTAAAGGATTTAAGACAATAAAGATAAAGTTTTTTTCGGTAATTAATTAACCTGTAACTAACAATATATGATATTACATGCCATTATCAATCAGTACACTTAACTAACCGTCAATGCTTCGAAAAGTAATATTTACCCTTGGCTTGTTCACTTTAGTAGTTGGAGGCAAACGGTGTAACCAATGTGATTGTGTGGAGTCTTTCATTACCAATAAACTACCGTGATCTAATTGTAACGAAACAGTTTCTTTACTGGCCTTGTGTTTAAAGGCAAACTTACGTTCGGCCCCAAAACTTAAAGAAGCAATTGCAGCATCCTTTTTCAAATCCTTTTCAGCATCGCTGTGCCAAGCCATTCCCTCGTTTCCGTTATGGTATAAGTTTAATAAACATGAGTTAAATTCCGCACCTGTTTTAATTTCAACCAAACGTTTTAGTGCCAACAACTCGCCTGTAAAAGGTAAGGCGTATTTGGTGGTTTTAGAATAGGTGTAGGCATAAGATTTATCGCCATACCAAGCCACTTTACGTGCCGTTATTATTTTTTTACCCATTATAATGGATTCATCATTTCGCCACTCTATGCGGTTTAACAAGGCATGTAGGTAATAATCAGCCTCTGCTAAAGGCATGCATATACCATAATAAATTACGTTACCATCAAAAGGTAACAAATTGGTATTGGTCCTTGTTATGCCAAATAAATCCACTGCGTTTATTATAATAATTTTGCGATTGTAACTAATTTTTCATTTCTATTTGGGTTGATTTTAGTTCAACCAACAATTCTAATTGCGGGTAAAATACAAACTAAAAACCTGGCGATACTCCTCAATACACATTAACCATTAGTTGCAATAAAAGTTTGCCTGTTACCAACAGTAATCCGTCATACCACATATTAACCATAAATTAAATGTTGTATCAACACCAAATATTGCAAAACAAATGGTGTTACATTAACCCAATACCTTATTATATTTGACAACCAAAATTAAGATACATGATTCAAACCAAAGGATACGCAGCATTTAGTGCTACCACAGATTTAAGTTCATTTGATTTTACACGCAGAGACTTAGGTGCGCATGACGTATTAATAGAAATACTTTATTGCGGTGTTTGCCACAGCGATTTACATGCCGCACGTAACGAGTGGAATAGCGCAATTTACCCCATTGTACCTGGTCATGAAATAGTTGGAAAAATAACTGCTCTAGGCAATTTGGTAACCAATTTTAAAGTAGGTGATTTAGCCGGTGTGGGTTGTTTTGTAGACTCTTGTCGTACTTGCCCTAATTGTCAAGAAGGCATAGAGCAATATTGCGATACAGGGGCAATTAGTACATACAACAGTTTACGTTTAGATGGTAAAATACAAACTTTTGGCGGCTACAGCAATAACATGGTGGTTGATGAAAAATACACTTTGCATGTTTCTGATAAATTGGATCTAGCCCGTGTCGCACCATTGTTGTGCGCAGGTGTTACCACTTATTCTCCTTTACGCCACTGGAAAGTTGGCAAAGGGCATAAAGTAGGTGTATTAGGACTAGGTGGTTTAGGTCATATGGCAGTTAAGTTTGCCGCTTCGTTTGGTGCCGAAGTAACTATGCTAAGTTCTAGTGCAAATAAAAAAGTGGATGCTGAAATGTTAGGTGCCCATCATTTTGCTTTAACAAGCGATACCGAAACCATGAAGAATTTAACCATGAAATTTGATTTCATCATTAATACAGTTTCGGCTCCGCACGATTACAATACCTATTTGCAATTGCTAAAATCTGACGGTGTAATGGTTCTTTTAGGAGCACCACCAACCCCGTCACAAATTAATGCATTTAGTTTATTAGGTAAGCGTAGAACCTTGGCTGGATCGTTAATTGGAGGTATTAAAGAAACCCAAGAGATGCTAGATTATTGTGCAGCACACAATATCATGAGTGACATTGAGTTGATACCAATGGCTAATATTAATGAGGCATACGAGCGCATGCTAAATTCTGATGTAAAATACCGTTTTGTGATTGATATGGGAACTTTGTAAAGTAATAGAGGCACATGTTTATGTACCCAAAATACTACTTAATTAAATTTTAATTAAACATATTTGTTATCCCCCTTTATTTTATAAAGCCATTCCTATTTATAGGGCGGCTTTATTATTTAGGTTAATTGCTACCCTATTTTCTCAATGCTATAACCCGCTTCTTTCACTGCATTTTCAATACTTAAGGTATCAATTAAATTGCAAGTCACGGTAAGTATTTTGTCCATATTAGCGGTGTCTACCTCCCACTTTTCAATTCCGCTTACTTTATCTAAAAAAGGCGTTACTGCGGCAATGCATCCGCCACATTTAATGTTGGTTTTAAATTTAAAGCCTGTCATATGCTATTGGTTTATAATTTGAATGATTTTAATCGCAAACTGTTACTAACAACTGAAACCGAGCTAAGTGCCATTGCAGCGCCAGCTATCATGGGGTTAAGTAAAAATCCGTTTACGGGATACAAAATACCTGCTGCTAATGGAATTCCAATTATGTTATAAATAAATGCCCAAAATAAGTTTTGATGGATGGTGGCCACTGTTTTTTTTGACAACAAAATAGCTTTTGCTACCAATTGTAAATCGGAATTAATAATGGTAATTTTCGCCACATCCATCGCAATGTCAGAGCCTTTTCCCATGGCTATACTTACATCTGCTTGTGCTAACGCCTCACTATCATTAATACCATCACCCACCATGGCCACTATTTTACCTTGTGCTTGTAATTTTTTAACAAACTTGGCTTTATCGCTTGGCAATACCTCTGCTTTAAATTGGGTAATACCTACTTGTAATGCAACTGCAGTTGCTGTTTGAATGTTATCGCCTGTTAACATAAATACTTCAATACCTTGTTTTTGAAGCAAATTTACAGCCTGTTTTGATGTGGTTTTAATGCTATCGGCAATGGCTATCATGGCCAATACTTGGTGGTTATTTGCAAAAAAAACGACTGTTTTGGCTTGCTTTTGCCAGTTTTGTGAAATGTTGGCTTGGGTTGATGTTAAATAAATTCCGTTGCTGATGATTAAATTATGGTTACCAATAAAATAAGGTAAGTTGTTGTAATGTGCCTTTGCACCTTTTCCTGTAATACTTTCAAACCTATGAAGAAGGATATCTCTAGTACCTTCATGGTCATAATAATTTACCACGGCATCGGCTAACGGGTGCTCGGATAGTTTTTCCATAGCCACCAACACTTTTTGTTGGCTTAAATCAAATTCGGGTGCTGTCCAAACATCTGTTACCATTGGTTTACCAAGTGTTATGGTTCCCGTTTTATCTAAAATTATAGCATTTATTCGGTGTGCAAGTTCCAAACTCTCGGCATCTTTAATAAGCAAATGGTTTTCGGCACCCATGCCAACACCCACCATAATAGCGGTGGGCGTTGCTAAACCCAGTGCACACGGACATGCAATAACCAAAACAGTAACCGAAGTTAAAAGTGCATGTGTAAAAGCGTTTTCACCACCAAAAATCATCCACGCCAAAAAGGTTAAAATAGAAATACCCATGACTACTGGAACAAAAATACCAGCAATTTTATCAACTGTTTTTTGTATTGGAGCTTTTGATCCTTGGGCATCTTGAACAGTTTTAATAATTTGAGCAATTAATGTTTCCTTACCCACTTTTTGCGCCTCAAACCTAAAACTACCCTTTTGGTTAATGGTACCTGCAAAAACAGTCATGCCTTCTTGTTTAATTACAGCTAAAGGTTCTCCAGTAATCATGCTCTCATCAACAAAAGAGTTTCCTTGCTTTACAATCCCATCAACCGGGATTTTTTCGCCTGGTTTTACCAATAATAAATCGCCCTTTTTAACCTCCGCAATGGCAATCAGTTGTTCTATACGATTAATAATAACAGTAACCTTATTAGGTTGCAGTCCCATCATTTTTTTAATGGCTGAGGATGTGTTTGATTTTGCCCTTTCTTCAAGCAATTTACCAAGTAAAACAAAGGTTATTACCACCGATGCAGCTTCATAATAAACATGTGGGTGTAAGCCTTGTTGGCGCCAAAATTGGGGGTAGAAGGTGTTAAACATGCTAAAAACAAACGCAATTAAAGTACTTAAGGCAACCAAAGTATCCATATTGACTTTACCATGTTTGGCTTGTTTGTATGCTGTAATAAAAAAGCTTTTACCAATAAAAAATACTATTGGGGCTGATAATACCATAGATATCCAATTTCCGTATGGCATATCCATAAAAAACATCCCTATGATAAAAACAGGCAAAGTAAGTACGACCGACAATATGGTACGTACTTTTAACTGCTGATGGTGTTTTATTTGTACTTCTTCTTGAATGGCTTGTGCGTTTTCTTCTGTAATAATAATGTCGTAACCAATGGCTTGAATAGCTTGTTTTAAGGCGTTTAAATCCAACCCTTTCTCTATTTCGGCCCATGCAGTTTGGTTGGCATAGTTAACGCCTGCATCTTTAACACCTTTGGTGTTTTTAAACATGCTTTCTAGACATACAGCACAAGCAGCACAGCTCATACCCATAACTGGGAAGTTTTTTCTTATGTGTGATTTATCGCCCATTGGTTAACTAATTAACAATGCAAAGATGCGATAGATTTGAAGATAACACGTTACAGAATTTAGTATCCATGTTGTATGTATTTAGTATTAAACCCCATCCTAAGGTTTAAATAAAGAAACTTGCATCTTTTATTAACCTATTCAACCTAAACCGCAATTGGCAGAACATTGCATTTAAGATCCACATTATTAATCTGTATATCCATATTTAATGAAGGCAATACACAATAATCAGACTTACAATAACTTAATAAGTTATTGTGAAATTAATCTTCCTCGTAAAAGTCTATTAAATCAGCCATGTAGGTATCATTCCAACCATCAACAATATGTATATAATCTTCATCAGGTATGTTAGTGTGGCGCAGTTCTAAAGATGTGTCGCCATTGTCATCGTGCAATTTAATGGTAACAACAGAGGGTGTATCTGTTTCGTTTTCCCCAAAATACCATTGTTGCACAATCAACTTTCCTTCCACTAATTCAAGTATTTTACCCACAATACTGCCATCCCACATACTAAATTCGGTTCCAACCTCTGGTTTCATCTCGGCATGGTCGCCTGTCCAAAGTTCTATTGTTGCTGCGTTGGTTAAAGCAGCATAAACTTCTTCAGGGGCAGCTTCTATTTGGTAGTATTTCTTAAAATCTTTCATGTTTTGTTTTTTGTGGCTTCGAATATACCCAAAATACGCGTTTTCAAATTGCTGACAAAGTGACTAAACAAGTATTTATTGGTTTGAATTATGAAAATATAAAATTTGAGTTAACCTCATTTGTATTAATTTAATTACTTATTAATCAATATTTTATATACATAAATTAGTAGTTTTACTTTAAATATTTCTAAGGTCTTCTTTAATCTGTTCCAGCTTTACCTTTAATTGATCTAAATCGTGGGTAGCATGTTGGATTTGAATACTCATTTCTTGTAAATGCAGCACCTCATCAAGCAATAGTTTATGGTAATCAAGTATGGTTCTATTTACCTCTAATGCATTATTTACTAATGTATTAAGTTCATTCATTTTACTCAGTACAGGTGATAAATCAACTTGTTTAGGAACAGGCTTCATCATCACTCCATCACCCAAAAACAACCACATAGGGTCTAAATCCGGAAAACGCTGCAAAACACGTTGCAGTAATTCAATTCCAGGTTTGTTACGCCCTGTAGTAATGTGAGTTATAAGTGGTAAAGAAACTCCCAACTCGGTAGCTAATGACGATTTAGAGTGGTTAAAACGAACCATAATCTCTACTATACGTTTGTTAAGTTCATCCATAATTGCAATATATTGATAATTAGCATACTAAACACCACCTAAAACAAATGTTAATAGCTATATTAACATTTGTTTATTCGTATTAACTTTTGTTAAGTACTTGCAAAACAAATGTTAATAGCAGGCATTTATTAACACTTTATATTCAATGCCATAACTTACTGTTTTACAGTACATAAATAATTGATTGGTGAGGTAATTTAACAATAGTAAACTTGACATGTACCTCCCATAACCACTTGTTTACAATTGTAATTGCTGACAAACTGACTAGAAAGTACACAAAAAAGCCCGAATAAGTAAAAACCTATTCGGGCTATGCATAATAACCTATATTGTTACTCGCTAAGTTGTAGCCAGCGCATTCCTTTTTCATCCAACAGAGCGTTTATTTCCTCTACTGCCCTGCTCCACTGCATTAAATCTTCGTGGTTACCACTACCGGCACTTAATTTAGCGCTCCACTCCAGTTTCTTTAACTCTAATTCTGGGATGTCTTTAGTAAGTGCATCCAATTCCTGTTGTTCTTTAAAGCTTAGTTTGCGTTTAACAGGCGCTTTTGCTGATTGTAATGCAGCTACTGGTACCTCAACCTTAGCTGCTTTAGGCGCTTGTTGAGCCAATTTAGCAGCGTTACGCTTCTCCTCTTGCTCATCTAAATAATCTTGGTAATTACCGTTAAAGTCTCGAATTTTGCCTTCACCCTCGAAAATAAACAAGTGTTCAACCAGTTTATCCATAAAATACCTATCGTGGGTTACAATTACCAAACAACCTTTGTAACTCTCTAAAAAGTCTTCCAACACATTTAAGGTTTGAATGTCTAAGTCGTTTGTAGGCTCATCCAATACTAAAAAGTTAGGGTTTTTAATCAAAACCGTTAATAAAAATAGCCTTCTGCGCTCACCACCACTTAATTTACTTACAAAATTGTGTTGCATTTTATCATCAAACAAAAAGCGCTTGCATAATTGGGTGGCCGTAATCTGCTCGCCCCTGCCTAATTCTATTACCTCTGCAATGTCTTTCACCACATCCAGCACACGTTTGTCTTCTTTAATCTCTAAACCTTTTTGCGAATAATACCCGTAAACAACAGTATCTCCTTTGCTAATGTGCCCACTATCTGGCGTATCAAGCTCCATTAAGGTGTTTAAAAAGGTACTTTTCCCTACACCATTTTTACCAATAATACCTACACGCTCGCCTGGACGGAACATGTAACTAAAATCATCAATAATTTTTAAACCTGGAAAAGTCTTATTAACATAATGAAGCTCAATTATTTTACCACCAAGGCGTTGCATTTTCATGTCTAACTCCACCTTATTGTTTTCTATTTTTTGGCTGGCTTTTTCTTTGGTTTCGTAAAAGGCATCAATACGGGCCTTTTGCTTGGTACCTCGAGCTCTAGGTTGTTTACGCATCCACTCCAACTCTTTTCTAAATAAGTTACGCGCTTTATCAATTTCTCGACCTTCTTTAAAAATGCGTTCCTCCTTTTTCTCCATAAAATAGGCATAATTGCCTTTATATGTGTACAATTGGTTGTTTTCTAACTCGATAATTTCGTTGCAAACGGCATCTAAAAAATACCTATCGTGGGTAACCAAAAACAACGTAACCTCCGCACTTTTAAGGTAACCTTCAAGCCATTCAATCATCTCAACATCAAGATGGTTGGTAGGCTCATCCATAATAATTAAATCGGGGGTTTGAATTAAAATACGCGCCAAAGCTAAACGTTTACGTTGGCCACCACTGAGCATAGTAACTGGCTGATCGTAGCGGGTTATGCTTAATTTAGTAAGAATTAACTTGATACGACTTTCGTAATCCCAGGCATTAAGTAAATCCATTTTTTCCATTGCGTATTGCAACTTAAGCATGGTGTCTTCGTCATGGTTGGTTTCTGAAATGCGCATCACCTCTTCATATTCGGCCACTGCTTTAAGCAATTCGTTATTGCTATTAAATAAAGCATCCCAAACATTTAATTTAGGATCCAAATAAGGTTCTTGCGGCAAATAAGCCACCTGTATGTTTTTATCGGTAATAACTTTACCTTCTCCATCACTGGTATCTAGTCCTGCTAAAATGTTTAACAAATTGGTTTTTCCAGTACCATTTTTAGCAATTAATGCGATTTTATCGCCTTTTTCTATGGTTAACGTTAGGTTTTCAAACAATATCCTATCGCCATATCGTTTGTTTAAGTTTTCTGCACGTAAATAATTCACGGTACAAAGGTAGTTAAAACAGTTAGGCTTTTTAATTGTCTTTATTGATGTTGATGATTTATATACATCAATCCATAACATGAAACCACATATACTTGAAACTGTTACCATTATTAATAAACCGCTTGATGTGGTGTTTGATTTTTTTAGCAAGGCCGAAAACCTGAATGCTTTAACACCACCCGAGTTAGAATTTAAAATTCTTACACCTTCTCCCATCAAAATGTTTCCGGGTACTCTAATTGAATACAGAATTAAATTAAACGGTATTCCTTTTAATTGGAAAACTAAAATAAGTACTTGGAATCCTCCATACCAATTTATTGACGAGCAAATAAAAGGCCCATATGTGCGTTGGCACCATACACACACTTTTAAAGATTTAGGTGATGGCAGAACAGAGATGATAGACCGGGTTGAATTTTTATCTCCAGGATGGATATTAGAACCATTGATTAATGCCTTGTTCATAGAAAACCGGGTAAACCAAATTTTTAAATACCGCGAACAAAAATTAACAGAAATTTTCGGGTAATAACATTTTAGCACCTTTTCTTATTGGATTTGTAGCTATAGCGACAACCGTCTTGATTACAAATTAGGTTACTTTTTTTAGTTGGTGAATTATTTTTTTTAATAAAAAGGACAATGCATGTAAAATAAATATATTGTCCTTTTTATTATTGAGAATATTAGATTAAAAAGAATGAAAAGAGGGTGTGAAATTTGGGATATAAAAGTATTGAAAACAGAATAGTTTTTTATTAATCAACTAACGCACAACCTATTATATATAATCAAGGCTAATGTGAATACTTCAACTTTTGTACTTCTAATAAACTGTTGTATCATAACCAAACTTTCTAATGCTATAATCTAGCATGCAAAAGGCTAAATAATCACCTCTCCTGGTTTTCATGCGTTAATTTTATAATTGGCAAATTAGAGCGAAGGTTATTTTTTAAAAAATCGTCTAATTAAATTATGAACTTTAATATAAGTAAAATGTCTTTAAAAAATGTATTATTTGCTGCACTTATTTGTGCTTTTGTATCTTGTAATAAGGATGATGATAACACCAACAGCACTGCTGCGCCAGTTACTGGCGAAACGGTGGTAAAAGTGCTATCGGGTAATTTTCTTTCAGGAGGTTTGGCCGAGCCAATTACAATTGTTTCGCGTACATTATCAACTGGTAGTACAGCAGATTGCTACAAAATTGTTTCTAAAAGTACGCCTACAGATCACGTACAAGGACCTTGGTGTCCTACTAATATAAGTGATAATGCAACATTAGGAGGCATTTGGTTAGAAAATGGAAATGTGTATGATGTGGATGGTGCATTTGTAAAAAACTTAGCCACGTTTTATAACAACACAACTTGGCAAATGTATAATGTAAGTACCGGTGTAATTACAAAAACATCAACCCAAGCAGAATGCCAAGCTGCGGCTAACCCAAATGTTGGTGTTGAATATAAAAACTACTGTGTTGAGTGCTTACCTTCTTATGTATCTGCGTTAACAAAAACCGTCTATATTCCTGTAACTCCTGTAAAACTAACATCTCCAGTTAGTTTTGGTGCAGGACCAGGTTCTACCGCCCCAACAATGAGAGGAATTGCATTTAATGGTGTTGTATTTGACGCCCCTGCTCCTGTGAGTGCAATTCTAGGCGCTTATACATTAGCTCCATTTGATGATGCTGGTGGACACATAAACATGGGTGCTGGTTACCACTACCATGCTGCTACAGGTAAATCAACTAAAATTACTCAAACAGATGGTCATGCAGGTATGATAGGTTATGCATTAGATGGATTTGGATTGTATGAGAGATTAAGTGCAGCTGGCACTGAATACACCGATTTAGATGCAAGTCGCGGACATTATGATATTACCAGAGGTTATCATTACCATGTTGATAAAGCAGGTGCCAATAACTTTATTAATAGTTTAGCTGGTGCTTACGCAAAATAGTAACTAAAAATTACACCAATGAAGTTAAGACTTTTACCTCTATTACTGTTTTATGTAAATATTGCTTTTGCGCATCAGCCTGATTTATCAAACCTGATGATTTATGAACAAAATGGTAAAAAGGTATTGGTATTAAAAAGTTCCCTCACCGCATTTGAAGGCGAGGTGGACTTTCATTTTAAAAAAGGCGCATTTAAATCTCCTGAAGAATTTACGGAATTAGCCATTAAACATTTTACAGCCAATTGTTTTGTAATAGTTAATGGTGATTCTATAGAACTCATAAACCCAAGGGTTATTCTTGGGCACGAAACTACAATTTTTGCATTGCTAGAAAAAATGCCAAATGAGATTGAATCTATATTTCTCAAGAATACCTTTTTTAAAGACATACATAATAATCAATGCGAGTTCATTATGATGTTAAAGGGTAAACCTCAATACCAATATATATTAAACACCGACAATAAACAAGAGATAGCATTAGCCTTTGAAAATAACAAATGGATGGTCGTAGAAAACAAAGATTCGCGATTAAAAGTAATGTATGTTTTTATTGGGGGAGTGCTGCTCCTAATTATTGGATTGGTTGTTTTTAAACGAATAAAAAAGAACAGCGCCAGCTAACTATGTTTTAGCTATTATTAAGCACTTGCAACAGATTGTTTTCTTTATAACGCTTTAATCAAAGCCAATCTTTAATATAATTTTTTTTTAAAAAACCGCTTATTAGCTTTATGTTAGTTACATCTCAGCGCTCTTTTTTTAGGTGGTAAATTTTGTGTATTATCTGCCAATTAAAGTAAATTTTCAGTTTTGAGGATCAATTATTTCTAGGCAATACAGTTAAAATCCTCGAACTTTTTTAAAAACAATTATCTTACTAACACAAATAACTTTTAGTTTAAAAGGGTAGGAAAAGGAAAAAGAAATTCTAAGTACTAAATATAGGTACTTTTAATTCTGTATCATTGTTTCACTTGATATTTGTTATATGAAAGATAATTCATAAGAAATTGAACCCAAAAAACGAAACATTCAAAGTAGGTTAAACCAATTTACTTAATTTGTATTTTTAGCATTTAAGAAAGTTTGCATAGAGATACGCATTTAATAAACTAACAAATGATGCCAAACCAAGATAGGACATATCATTTTTTTTCAAATCTCGACTTGATCCATTCTCATCTATAAAAAAATCAAATACGACTTCGAACACATTTGAACCACTTAACAATTAAACTTAATAGTTATATGATTTTAAAAAGTACAATTGAAATCTCTTTTGCAACAATCGTTGACAGAAATAAAATATATCAGATTCGTCATGAGGTATATGCGTTAGAGCTAATGCAACATCCGCACAATGAAAGAAAAATGTTTCAAGATAAGTTTGATGACTTCAATACATATATTGTTGCAAAAATAAATTCAGAAATTGTTGGTTTCATAAGTGTTACCCCTCCTGCTAAAAACAAATATTCCATAGATAAATATTTCACTCGAGAAGCTATTCCTTTCACGATAGATGCCGATACCTACGAAATAAGAATTTTAACTGTTCTAAAAGAATATCGAGGTACGCCAATTGCATTGGCACTGATGTGGGCCGCTTTTCGCTTTATTCAGTCCCATGGTGGAATAAACATCATTGCTATAGGCAGATCTGAAGTGCTTGACATCTATTTAAAGTTAGGCTTTAAGTCAACAAATAAAATGGTTAAGGCTGGTGAAGTAACATTTACTTTAATCCACGGGAAAGTTGAGGAATTAAATAATTTCATCGAAAAGAATTTTAAAGATTTCTTACTTAAGATAAAACGACTTTGCGATTGGAAATTAGCGATTGACTTTTTCAAACCAGCCAATTGTTATCATGGAGGAGCTTTTTTTGATGCCATTGGAAATGAATTTGATGACCTTGATAAAAGAAGAGACATTATTAATGCAGACGTGCTAGATGCTTGGTTTGATCCAGCTCCTAAGTTGATAAATGAATTACAAAACCACTTATCATGGATAAGTAAAACCTCACCTCCAACAGACTGTATAGGCTTAGCCAATGGTATTGCTAAAGCGCGTGGAATCAAGTTAGACAATATACTCCCGGGATCTGGCTCTTCCGATTTAATTTTTCTTGCATTCAGAGAATGGTTGTCGTCAGAATCACGGGTGTTGATTCTTGATCCAACTTATGGCGAATATCTCCATGTTCTTGAGAATATTATTGGTTGTAAAGTTGATCGCATCAATTTATTAAAAGCTAATCATTACACTTTAGATTTGGAACAACTTTTAAATCTTTCAAGAAATAATTACGACTTAATTGTTATTGTCAATCCGAATAGCCCTACAGGCCAGCATATTCAAAAGGAAGACCTCGAAAAAACTTTAAAACAGATATCACCGTTAACCCGAATTTGGGTTGATGAAACTTATATAGAATATTGTGGTAGAGAACAAACTTTGGAGAAATTTGCTGTCACCACAAGTAATGTTATTATTTGCAAATCTATGTCTAAGGTATACGCCTTAAGCGGACTTCGCTCTGCTTATTTATGCGCTTCACCATTTCAACTCGAAAAATTAAGATCTATTTCTCCACCCTGGGCAGTTAGTCTACCATCTCAAATTGGATCATTAGTCGCCTTAAAAGAAAATCATTATTATGAAAAATGTTACGAACAAACCCATTTACTAAGAGCGGATTTCTCCAATGAATTAATGAAATTTGGTTCAATAGAAGTTTTACAGAGCAAAGCTAATTTTGTTCTTTGTTATCTCCCTGAAAATGGGCCTAGCGCTGCAATGGTTGTTTCTAAATGTGTAGAAATGGGCCTGTATTTGAGGGATGTTTCCAATATGGGAAAAAATTTTGATAAACATACAATTAGAATTGCGATTAAAGACAAAGAAACAAATCAAAAGATGTTGAAAATTATTAAGCAAGTTTTAGACAATTTAAATAATGAATAACCCTTGTAAACGCTGAGAAAAATAAGCCGTGTATAGCCTCTTGAGAAAGCTTTAAGATTAATTAATATTGGTACTTCATTTTAATTATAATGATAAAATCACCAATATAGTCTAACGGTAAAACGGATGCTGTTTGTATAAATAGTAGATTGATTTAAAGTAAATGAATCTACTCTTAATAAATGATAATAAATGGGTGAATTTAACAACTTAAATATATTATTATTGAAATAACTGGATGATAGCTTATTACGAATGGCGACATTTAAAAACGATTGGTATAATAAACATCAAATAATAAATATAATAATGAATACAAAATTACAAATCCTGATAATAGTTGTTGTAGCTCTATTATCTTACAATGCTAACGCACAAACGAATAAGTGCGCTACCATGCAACATCTTGAAAAGAGTCTTGTTCAAGACCCAACCTTAAAACAAAGAATGGTTGATAGCGAAAAAGCAACAAGACAATGGATTTTAACACATGTGCAAAGTAAGAAAGCTAATACAGAAGTAATTGTAATTCCAACAGTTGTGCACGTTATTTGGAATAGCTCAGTTGAAAATGTAAGCGATGAGCAAATTCTATCTCAAATAGAAGTGCTAAATAATGACTTTAGATTAATGAACGCTGATAGTTTAGATGAGCAACATCCTTTTCGTCCGTTTGTGATTGATGCGAAAATTGAATTTTGTCTTGCACAACAAGATCCCGATGGAAGCCCAACCACCGGAATTACTAGAACTCAAACAAATGTGGTTGCATGGGGTGAAGACAATTGGGACAATATTAAATCTACAGTAAATGGCGGAAAAAATAATTGGGATCCTACAAAGTATTTAAATATTTACGTTGTGAACCTTGATGGTAAGATCTTGGGTTTTGCTGCCTTTCCGGACGAACTTGCAAGTAAGCCCGATTTAGACGGAACAGTAATTAGATATGAAGCTTTTGGCACAAATGGCACGGCAGGAACAGGAGAGTTCTCTTTAAATAATAAAGGTAGAACTGGAACACATGAAATTGGACACTGGCTAAACCTCAAACATATATGGGGAGATAGTACTTGTGGTGATGATTTAATTAATGATACAGAAAAAGCAGAGGAAGCCAATTACGGTAACCCCACATTTCCACATAGAGCAAACAACACATGTGGTTCAGGTACTAACGGTGAAATGTTCATGAATTACATGGACTACGTTGATGATAGTTGCATGTTCATGTTTACAAGCGGACAGGCGGACAGAATGCGTGCTTCTTTAAATGGACCTAGATCAGGTTTACTAACATCAATAGGGTGTAAATTACCAACTGCATTAAATGAAGTAAACATTTTAAATGCTGCAACAGTTTATCCAAATCCTAATTCCGGAAAGTTTACCTTATATATAAACTTAAAAAATATTACTTTAGTAAACGCTTCATTAATCAATATGTTTGGTGCAACTGTTAAAGAATTTGGTGTAATATCAAAAGAAATATCAACTATTGACATAACTGATGTTTCAACAGGTGCTTACTATTTAAGGTTAAGTAATTCAACAACATCAACAATCAAAAAAGTATTTATTACGAAATAACCATTTATAAAATCATGAATAAATTATTTATAGTAATTTTAATAAGTGTGTTTTTTTCATGTAAAGGGTTTAAGACTATTCAACAAGCCAAAAACAATCAAAGTAAAGAGCAGATATCCGATACTATTTATCATTTTAACATTTCGTTCATTAGCATTGGTTCAGGAATAGATGGTAAAGCAAAAGAACGATTTTTAGCATTTGTTAACGATTTTCAAATTAAAAGAAATATTCTAATTGAAATGGAAACAGTAAATTGGGGACGAGAAGGAGAAATCGATTATTGTTTTAAATTGACTCAATTGAATTCAGATGAACAAGCTAAGTTTATCTCAGATACCAAAGAACTACTTAAAACCTCTAAACTTGTTCGTTATTCCCAAAACATACCTTGTAAAAATAAACGGAACTAATAATTTGTTTGTCAATTCCTCAATTTGGTTGTAACAACTCCCAAATTGAGGAATTAAATTTTAGTGCCTATCTTGAAATTGTACTTTTTTACGGTGTATTATGATTGGTTAGCATACAAATAAACATAGCCAATACAACAAAAATCAAACCCGTACCTTAAGAACTTTTTATCAGCGTCTTAAAATCTACCCACCACAACCATTATATTTGCTTTTAATATAAGCCCTTACACATGGTGAAGGCATTAACAAAAAAAGGAGAAACTAATGGCTTCTGATTGGACAGTTTGTGAGGAATGTAAAGGACTCGGCAAAAAAAATCGTGTGATTAAAAACACAGCGAAAAAGCATTTCCATACTCTGTTAAATACAACTGAACTAGCTGAAGTCAATCCTCCTAAGTTTCATTTAGAAAACTGTTTAGTTTGTGCAGGCAAGGGCTTAATTCCAGCTGTTAGCCCTCCTGAAGCCGATACCCACAATTACCCTCATGTGGCCATTATTGGCGGAGGAATTGGTGGTGTTGCGCTTGCAGTAGCTTGTTTGCAAAGGGGTATTCCATATACTTTATATGAGCGCGATGAAAGTTTTGATGCACGCTCGCAAGGTTATGGATTAACCTTACAACAAGCCAGCAAAGCTTTATCAGGACTTGGTATTTTAAGTTTAAATGATGGTGTAGTTTCTACCAAACATGTGGTGCACACACCAGATGGAAAAGTAATAGGCGAATGGGGCATGCGTAAATGGATGGAAACCAAGCCCCATGCATTACCTAGGAAAAACAATATACACAACATACACATTGCTCGCCAGGCATTGCGCTTAGCTTTACTGAATCAACTTGGTCAATATGCAAATGTAAAATGGGGTCATCAACTTACCGCTATAAAAAATACGGCCCAAAATAAAGTGGAATTGACCTTTACAGTAAATGAAACTACAAAGCAAACAATAGCCGATATGGTAGTAGGTGCAGACGGTATTCGCAGTGCTTTGCGTAAGTTAATTATTGGAGAAGAAACAACTCCACTAAGTTACCTCGGTTGTATTGTCATATTAGGTATTTGCAAGTTAAGTGCCCTAAAACATATTCAAAGTTCTTTGCTCGATTCGGCTACGGTGTTTCAAACTGCCAATGGCCACGAGCGCATTTATATGATGCCTTATTCAGCCGACTCGGTTATGTGGCAACTTAGTTTCCCTATGACCGAAGAAGAAGCAAAGGAATTAAGTGGGCAAGGTGCATATGCATTAAAAGAAGAAGCATGCCGCAGAATGAATTGGCACGAACCTATTCCGGATATTTTAGCTGCAACACAAGAAGCTCAAATATCAGGCTATCCGGTATATGACAGGGCGTTACTTCAAGCCTCATTCCTAAAAAATATAGGACCAATAACTTTAATTGGTGATGCCGCTCATCCTATGAGTCCGTTTAAAGGACAAGGAGCAAACCAAGCTTTATTAGATGCACTTGCATTGGCAAGAGCCTTAGCCATTAATTGCAAACCATCTACCGAATGGCGAAATGTGGGATTAAGAAAACAGGTATTATCCGATTTTGAAGAAAATATGATGACTCGCAGTGCAGTTAAGGTGAGTGAATCAAGGGAAGCAGCTCAATTTTTACATTCAGTTATTGTATTGCAAGAAGGCAATATTACCAGAGGAGGCTGCGCAAAAAGCACTTTGCTACCATGAGCCTACTTGATTTAATTCTATACTATTTTGCCAAAGCATTTACCGTGCTTCAATAAAAAATAATGGATTGTATCTTGTTGGTTTGAAATTAGATTGACAAAGCACATCTCTTTTGTACAATTCCTGGGTTTACTTTTTTAGGATAAAACCTAATTTCTGTTTAGGTTTGACAGTAAAACCAAAACAACATGATTAATTTAAAAAATATTCAAACCGAAGTAGACACGGGTTACTTATATGCCTTACTTGCTGAGCACGAAGAAGACGAAAACGTGGCCAACATTTTTAGACAAATGAGCGAGATTGAAAACGGACATGCATTAGCCTTTTTACAAAAAAACGGAATGGATGCTTCGCTTTTACCTGCACCTTCGGGGAGGGCTAAAGTGCTTAAATTAATTGGTCGAGTGTTGGGTTACGATTACATTTTGGGTGTATTGTTAGATTCAGAAAAAAGCATTTCTTCATCGGTTTTAAACGCCCGTAAAAAAACAAACACCCCTGTTTCCCTTTCAGATACTGCTCATGTTACCATCTTAAAAAATATACTTAGCAACACACAAACCATAACTGTATCAACCCTTGCCCGATTTGAGAAACGCCACCGCTCTGTTGGTGGTAATGCCTTACGCGCTGCTGTGCTTGGTGGCAATGATGGTTTGGTATCTAACTTTAGTTTGGTAATGGGTATTGCAGGTGCCTCAAGCGGACAAAAAGAAGTGTTACTTACAGGTATTGCCGGATTGCTTGCAGGTGCCTTATCCATGGCTTTAGGTGAGTGGATTTCTGTTAAAAGCTCCCAAGAGTTATCGGAAAACCAAATGCAATTGGAAATGGACGAATTGGAAACCAACCCTGAAGGTGAAGAAAAAGAATTGGCGCTCATTTATTATTCGAAAGGAATACCAGAAGCACAAGCCAAACAAATGGCTAAAGAAATTATTCAAGATAAAGATAAAGCCCACGAAATTTTGATTAAAGAAGAATTGGGCATTAATGCAGATGATTTGAAAGGTTCGGCCATGGAAGCCGCAGTAACATCTTTTGTGCTTTTTGCCTTAGGAGCAATAATTCCTGTAATTCCGTTTTTTATGTTTGACGGTTACACGGCTATTGGCTTAAGTGCAATATTAAGTGCTGGAGGTTTATTTTTAATTGGATCGGCCATTACTCTGTTTACTGGAAAAAGTATATGGTTTTCTGGATTTAGACAAGTGTTGTTTGGATTAATTGCTGCTGCAATCACTTTTGGTATTGGTAAACTTATTGGTGTATCGTTGGCTGGTTAATTTTAAGCAGCGAATAGATTTTAATAGGTTCAGTCATCATTTTATTAAAGGTAAAAGACAATGAGTTTTATTCATCAAGTTAAGATCGTTACATATCAACCAGTTATTACCGCAGTTTGGGTTGAATAAGAGTAGCCATTTTTAATGAAGCTTCATTAAAAGCTTGGCTAAATAAATCGGTAACGGGCAACAAGTTTTTACGCGGGTTAAAAAACATATCGCGCCACTCGCGGCTCACTTGCGGGAGGTAATTTCCTTCGGGTAAATTGGGATACAAATTATTGGTATTACCGCTAAATTTTGCAGCATGTAATTCGTCTTTTTTAAGTATGGTTATCATTTCGTTTACCAATATCTCGCCCGTACTTACTTGTATTAATGATACTTTTAAAGCCATATGCACATGCTGTCCTTCAGTGTTGTCAGAGTAAGTAGCTTTTTTAAACTTACTAATACTCGAGTATGTTTTGGTGTAAGGATTCAAAATACTTTCAGTAAAAGCTTCATAACCTTCACGCTCAACGGTTTGTTTAGTCTGTTTAATATACTCAAACGTATCTAACTGAATAAGTACAACATATCCTAAGTTTAAGCTCCTGCCTGCTTCTATGGCTTGTTCTGCATTTTTAAAACCATTAAATCCCCTACTTTCTAAATCGCGTTGCAGTGCTTGCACATTGGCTATTTTAATATAGCTCCCTTGTTGCTGGCCAATTAAATCGGCTAAGGCATCAGCAATATTTGCGATGTTATAATTTACCTTGGTATTAATTTGTAAAGGCAATACCCCAACAATTGAAGTAGCTTGTTGAATTGACAACGCGCGCATTTTTAGTATATCTTTATAATGGTCGTCTATTTGTACAATTTTATTAAATGCATAATACGCCTCTCTAAATTGTTTGTTGTTGTATAGCTGTGTAGCCTTTGTGTAAAGAGGTTCTAAAACCGTATTTAATCGCAGCACTGATACCTCTTTGTAACTACTATCGTACAAGGCAATTCGACCAAATACCTTTTCTGCTGCCTCGTATTTACGGTTTTGAATAAGCCCAATAGCAATATCGTATTGTTGTTGGGTATATTCGTTTTTGATGTCATTGTAAACCTCATCGTACTCGTTTGGCCACTCAAGTACCCCACCTACTTTGGCTGCATTTTGGGTATATTCTTTTGCGTACTTATAAGTTTTTAGCGCTTCTTCTATCCTATCTTCAATTACCAATTTGCTAAACTTAGCAAACTTATCAGCAATTACTTTTTGCGCACTATTTTTAAACTCGGTACGTGCTAACTTGTTTTTACTATCGGTAAGTAAAATGTTATAGTAAAGGTTTGCGGCATCTTCGTACATGCCCTTGCTGCTTTGTATACGAGCTTGTTTAAATAGCTTGGTTTGTGGATTACACGAAGTAATTAATCCAAACAAAGCCAACACCGTAGCAATAGTTATTACCTTTAATACATCCAATAGTTTTATAATTACATGCGCTCGGGCACTTGTATACCCAATAGTTGGAATGATGAACGAATAATATATGCAGTTAGTGTGCACAATTGCAAACGCAAGGCTTGTTGGTTTATATTGGTTTCTTTAAGCACAGAATGCTCGTGGTAAAAATGACTGTATACTTTTGCCAACTCGTACACATAATTACATAAAACACCTGGACTAAAAGTTTTACCAGCCTCTGCCAATACTTCGGGGTATTTATACATGATGACTAACAACTCCTTTTCTACTTTGCTCAAGGTGATTTCTGCTTCATCAAACTGCATAACCAAATCAGCGGCTTTTGCGTTACGTAGCACACTTTTTATACGTGCATGGGTGTATTGTATAAAAGGACCTGTATTGCCTTGGAAATCTATTGACTCTTTGGGATTAAACAACATTTTCTTTTTAGGATCAACCTTTAAAATAAAATACTTTAAAGCACCTAAACCTACCATGTTGTAAAGTTCTATCAACTCCTCTTGAGGTAAAGCATCAGTTTTACCCAATTCTTTTGTGGTTTCTTCGGCTTGTTCAATCATCGCAGCCATTAAATCATCTGCATCAACTACGGTTCCCTCTCGGCTTTTCATTTTACCTTCAGGCAACTCCACCATGCCATAGCTTAGGTGGTAAATACCATCGGCATAAGGGCGACCCAATTTTTTTAAAATAAGCTGCAAAACTTTAAAGTGGTAATCTTGCTCGTTACCCACTACATAAATAGATTGGTTGCAACCAAAATCTGTATATTTTAAATCGGCAGTACCCATGTCTTGTGTTATGTATACACTGGTCCCATCGGCACGTAATACCAATTTATGATCAAGTCCTTCTTCTGTTAAATCAATCCAAACGCTAGCATCATCTTTTTTATAAAACACACCTTTTTGTATGCCTTCTTCTACAATTTCTTTACCCAATAAATAGGTGTTGCTTTCGTAGTAATATTTATCAAAGCTAATTCCCAAGGTTCCGTATGAAACATGAAAGCCTTCATACACCCAACCATTCATCATTTTCCAAATGCGAACGGTTTCTTCGTCATTGGCTTCCCACTTGCGCAATAACTCTTGCGCTGCCAATATACTAGGTGCTTGTTTTTCTGCTTGCTCATGGGTTAAGCCGTTATTCATTAATTCTTGTTGCTCTGCTTTGTAATGTTTATCAAACAACACATAGTATTTGCCAACCAAGTGATCGCCTTTTAAACCGCTGCTGGCAGGTGTTTCGCCATTACCATGTTGCATCCAAGCTAACATGCTTTTGCAAATGTGTATGCCTCTATCGTTCACTAAATTGCATGTATGCACTTGGTGTGCATTGGCTTTTAATATTTGCGATACTGCATATCCTAACAGGTTGTTACGAATGTGGCCTAAGTGTAACGGTTTATTGGTATTGGGTGATGAGTACTCGACCAATATTTTTTGATTGGTAGCATGAGTAGCAAAACCAAAATTGGTGGTATTATAGTTTTTGGTTAGAAAGTTAACCCAATAATTTTGAGCCACCACTAAATTTAAAAATCCTTTTATTACATTATATGATGCAACTTCTTCAACCTGCTCTAACAAATATACACCAAGTTCTTGAGCTGTTTGTTCAGGACCTTTTTTACTTTGTTTTAAATAAGGAAAAACCACAAAAGTAAAGTCACCTTCAAAATCGGGTTTGGTTTGTTCTATGTCCACTTGATCATCACTCACCTCAACCATATACAAATTATGCAATGCTTGGGCTATTTGATGTTTTAATATATCTGCTATCATGTAACTGTTTGTTCTAAGATTATTTAAAAGGGCTGTCCTTTTCTTTAGCCACAAAATCATATACGGCTTTATCGCTCAGCGAAGGTAGCAAGATGTTTAACCATTTGGAAACTTTACCTATACCTGTTAAAACTTGTTGTCGTTTACGTTTTTTAACCATGTAAACAATGGCATCAGCCACGGTTTCGGGTTGCATCAATTTACTTTCATCTAATGGTGATTCTTGTTGTGTAGCTCCTACATTATTTAAAGCCATATTGCGTATGTTTGATGCTGTATAACCTGGATAAATCATACCTACATGCAATCCACTTTTTAACGTTTCAATTCTAAGGCTTTGCATAAAACCTTCCAATGCAAATTTAGATGCTGAGTATCCAGTTCGGGCAGGTAAACCAACCAAACCCGCAACAGACGAAACTGCAACCACAGCGCCTTTTTTATCCATTAAGTAAGGCAAGGCTTGTTTGGTACAATACACCGCACCCCAAAAATTTATGTCCATTAATTGCTTCAAAACATTGGTGTCACAATCGGCAAACATTGCGCGCATACTAATGCCCGCATTATTGATCAGCACATCAATACTGCCAAAAGTTTTTACTGTTTGATTAACTAAGTTGATGCAATCTTGTTCACTACTAACATCACATTGTACTACCAAAACTTGCACGCCAAATTTTTCGCAATGCTGTTTTACTTCATTTAATTTATCAAGTTTGCGCGCAGCCAAAACTACATTTGCACCTTGCTTTGCAAATGCATATGAAGTAGCTTCTCCAATTCCGGATGATGCTCCGGTTATGATTACTGTTTTATTTTTCAATGTATGGTAATTTTGGTAAATCAACCCAATCTAACTCTCCCATGTTTCGAGCAACTTGTTTCCACGATATGACTTTAAAGCCAATACTCACTTGCCCCGATGTTGGTAAACTTTCTATCATTGTGTTGGTTAAATAACCTGCTAAACTAGTTACAGCAGGATTATGACCAACCATAAGTAACGTACTACAATCATCATTGATGTGCCTTATTATACTTAACGCATCCTCAACTGTGCAGTTATACAAATCAAATTCCTTGTTGATGTTGTGTTCGTGGTAACCTAATTGATCGGCAACAATTTTGGCGGTTTTAGCGGTTCGTTTAGCCGTACTACAAATAATTAAATCAGGGTTAACTTTTTTGAGCAACATACGTTTACCCATTTCGGCAGCATCTTCTTTGCCTCGGTCGTTTAAGTTTCTATCAAAATCAGAAAGTAAACCATCATCATGAACAGCCTTTGCGTGGCGCATCAATATCAAAGTTTTCATATACAAAAAGGTTTATTGTATGCTTAAAAACAGATTTGTCGCAATGCGATTAATAACAAGCTATCCGTAAGCAAGGGCCGTTTTATTTTAAACTATAAAGTGAGTTAAGTAAACACTTAACTCACTTTACAAAATTAGAATCTTTCATCAAGTCCGCCACCTTCTTCACTCGATTCTCCGTCATCATACAAACCAAATTCGTCTGCTTCATCATCACTAATCTCACCAGGAATCTCGTCAGATTTATCTAAATAATTTTTTGTGATTTCATCAAACTCGTTCTCATCAACTAAACCAAAACGCTGCACTTTATCGTATTGTTTAGGTGCTAACCCAACCGATTTACTACAGAGCGGATATTTAATTCCTGTTTTTTCTTTCATTTCAATAGCCACCAACTCAAGGTGCATGGTCCACATTTCAATAAAATCGTAAACGTATACAATTTTTTGATGCGGGTCGTTTACGAACATGCTTAATCGCGAATCTTTCATAGTGGGAATAGGAATGCTATTCTCATCTCTGTCATCGCTCATGTCTTCCAAGGTAATTTCCTGCTCTTTTTTCCATGTATCATTACTCATGTAAAAAGAAGCCATTTGCTTTTGATCGAAACCTACTGAATCAAGAATTGCCTTATGGAATTCAAAAAAGGTTTGCGATGACTTAATTTCAATAACACGAGAAATGTCTTCGTATTCCTCGAACGTTAGTTTGAATTTGTATAGTGCCATAGTAAATGTTGATACGTGTACTTTATTTATTAAGAAGTGCAAAAATATACTTTATCGGCAATTGCGCATACTGCTATTTTAAAATGGTAACATTTCCTGTAACTTGTTTAAAAGTACCTTCAAAACCAGTGTAGGTAATTAGGTAAATAAAAGCATCTTCGGCTAAAATTACATCACCTAAGTCTTTGTCGCTTAGTAACTTTTTCTTGTCTTTGGTTTCAAAAACCAACCTGCCCCAACGGTCATAAACGCGGCAATGATAATCTTTAACAAAGGCCGGAACCACATTCCACAGGTCGTTTACCCCATCACCATTAGGCGTAAATGCATTAGGCACATGCAACAAAGGGGCCTGTACCAACTCTAACGTATTTGATTGGCTGCTGTAGTTGCTGGGTTGATTTTCGGGAGCCAATATGTAGTAATAGAACAATCCAGTTTCCTTGTTTAAATCAAAATCTATATTGCTGGCATTTTTATTTTCATTTGAAACACGCAACGAGAACATTTGCTCAGTATAATCTCGCTTAAATAAATCGTGGCTATTGGTACCATTGGCAAAAAAATTGTAAGTAGTCCAATCTAAATTATGCTCAAATGGCTTACTTATACCTTTAAGTAATATACTGCATGCATGTTTATTTTGTTTTGGTTTGAGCCCGCATGCATTGGTAGGTTCTATCACATAACAATAACGGTATTTCTGCACATCAACCTGTTCATCAATCCAAGTGGTATCAGTTTGCGGGGCTATTTTTTCCGCCATCTTTTGTTTTTGTTGGCTAATCAAATCAAACCTGTAAATTTCATTTAGCGCATGATCAGTCGGTTGCCAGCTCACGGCTATGTGGTTATTATTTACAACGGTAACATAATGTGGTTGTATGGGTTCTGGATATTGTTCGTCTGTCCATGGTATACAAATAAAGGCTCCAGTATCTGTTGGATTATCGCAATTATCGTGGGCAACTAGCGCAAAACAAGTAGTTTGTTGGGTTGGGTTGATTACTGGTTGGGGCACTTGATCAATAAATGCATTTCCATACCTACCAACTTGCGTAATAGCACCTGATGCATCCCGTTTAATTAATGTGAGCGATTTGGTTACTCGTAAATCTTTGGGTAATGGCCATGATAACCCAACTTGATTTGCACTTAAAAGCTTAATGCAATTTAAGGCAGGACTTATTGCAGGCAAGGGCGGCAATATCACCACAAACAGTTTTCCTCTATCTCTTATGGGTATAGGACAACGGTTGTCTTGAACAATAAATTCCAATTCAAGTGTATCGCCAATTCTATCACATGGGCCAATTACACTTAAATTTATTTCGGCATTGCCTACTCCGTTTCTATGCGAAACCAATGCAAAAGGCAATTGCGTTAACTCACCCTTGTAGCTTAAAAACAAAGAATCAGCAAACTCATTATCGGTTATTTTTAAGGACGAATTTAAGCTGTCGGTTGCACGCACGTAATAAATGGTATCCCGGCTGAACTTGTATGCTGTTAAATCAAAACTATCTAGTAATTGGGAGCAAGACAAACGCACGCCACCCATTGCAACCCCACATAAGTTTTGGGTAATCACTTTATAGCAGTAATTAGTCGTATTTAGATCGGCTAGGTTTTTATCTAAGTAGGCATTGGCCATAGTTAACCTGCTAAATTGTGCAATAGAATCAAAACTTCCACCCGATTTATTGCGGTATAATTTAACAGCACCAATATATTTTGAGTCTGGGTTTGTAGTCCATGAATTATCCCAGCGCAATAACATATCCGACTCTCCGCTTCTTATTGCACAAGCCAAATCGATAACTGGCTCTGGAATAGGTTTAACTATGATGGTTATTTTTCCTGATGAAGTATCGGAAGTACGACAAGCATAATCGCGTAACTTAAATAGCGTAACTATGGTATCATTGGTTTTGTTACAAGGTGCTGTCCACTTTACGTTAACCCTAATTAATCCTGCTTTATTTTGCAGCTCAACAATGGTTGGTTGATTTGGTGGCAGTATATTTAACAATTCGCTTACAATGGCAGTTATGGCAATTGAATCTGAATTGAGGTCTGTGATATCAAATGTGTAACTCAATGTATCCGTTGCAATAACAAATAATGTGGTATCCTTCATTGCAGGAGGTATCGGATTTGGCCTACAGTCAAACTTAAATACTGCATTGTTACATCCACCTAAACTTGGATTATTGGTGCGTATCCCGTTATTAATTCGACTATGCGCTCCTGATGTTGTTGGGAAATCAGACAAGCCTCCACAGCCTGCACATACTGATTGGTATACTACACCGCTTTCATCAAAATGACTGGTACCACCATCTACGTGCTCTTGGGTAATATTGCCACCAAAATAAGTTGCATATGCCACACGTGATAATTTCTTATCAAATACAATCAGGTAAAAATCAGAACCATCTGTTGTTTTTTGAAATGCATCGGATGTGGTGATGAGGCCTGATACAGGAGATGTATTTTGATTATGACCCAAGTTTACTGCACCTCCCCAACCGCTAAAGTATATTTGATTACACTCATCAACCATAAATGCAGACGGTGATAGTTTAGGTGATAAACTTCCATTTCCGAAAACAGTTTGATTTAATATTGTATTTAATTGGGCATCATAAATAGTGATAAACTGCTTGCCACCAATCTCGTAATATCCATTACCTAAGTGTGGAAACAAGCCAGTAGTTTGACCTGTTACATATACATTTTTATCTTGATCGGTATATACAAAATACGCTTGATCGTAATTTAACGTACCCACATAAATTGTTTTTTGATGTGTTATCACAACACCACTTTGGTTGTACATCGCAATGTATCCATCAACCCCGCCTTTATAAACAGACAATGAACTGTTAGGCAAATTGGAACTTAATGTTCCGCCTGTAACATAAAAATTATCGCCCTCCACTCGCAATCCATAGGCCGCATCATAACCGCTTCCTCCCAAATACGTACTCAGTAAAATGGTGCTAAGTTGGCTGTTAAGTTTAATAACCCAACCATCCTGCCCCGCACCGCCAAAGGTGGCTTGAGTAGCATTAACAATTGGTAAACTTTGTGTTTGATTACTTGACGTAACGGTTGCAATATATACATTACCCGAAGCATCTAAACGAATATCACCCCTAAACTCATCGCCAAAATTATAGGTGAGTTGATTTTTTTTATCACTTGTTCCGTGGTTGTTAAACCCATCGTTTTGCGAACCACCTAAGTAGGTTGAATAAAGCAATGTATTACCATTTGCGCTTAGGCAACTCACAAATAAATCATAATTGCCATTTTGCGAATTATCAACGCCTAACCTATATGGAAAGTTGGTTGATTTGGTAGTACCCATGATGTATAAATTACCAGCTGCATCGCAACTCATACTATGTGGCTGCTCGTTACCCGAACCGCCTAAATATGTGGCATACAAAAGCTGTGACCCATTTGCCGAGAACTTTAAAATACCAACATCGCGTGCCGGACCATCATTAAAATCACTGCCTCCTCCATAGGTTAATTGGTAGGCACCTGAGGTTACCGGGAAATTAATATTATAAACTGTTCCGCCTCCATAAGCATTGCCTAAATAATCATGTGTTGCAGTAAACCCAAAATTATCCGCAACCGAACCACTAAAGCTACTAAACACAATAGACGGGTCGATAATTAAACTATCGTGATACGACAGTCCTTTATTTAGGTGTACCTGATAACTTAAGGTATCGTTATTTAAAATGTATTGGCTGGCAACTTGCTCCTGTTTTAATCCGTTACTAATAAATGTAATGGGTTGACATTCTTTAATCTGGCCTAGAGAATGCTGTACCAAAAGCTCTCCATTAAGCAAGTTGATTTTGTTTGCTCCACGGTAGGCCAATTTAATGCTTGCTGATTGTGCACCCTGCCTAAGGATAAATGCAGTTTTAACGCCACCGTTTTCGCCTGCAATTTCAAAATCAATTTGCGGATAAATATTACGCAATACAATTTTCTGATAGGCCTTTACACCTGCAGCCCAATTGGATTCATCCTTGCCTATATAATAATTGTATTGGGTAACAAAAGGATTAAAAGAATGGTGTGTATAGGCAGAATTAGCTCCAACAAAATTAATAAAAATCGCATGCGCATGTATGGCCGAATCCACTTTATTGTGCTGTTGCTCATGTAGTGCATGCTCATCAACCAAATTGTAAACTAAACCTTGATTGGTAATGTACAAATCGCCACCAGGAATATCTGCTTTGTATAAAACATCACTTTTCCACTGCCCTTTATTTTCGATAAAACGCACTTGCTGCGCACTTACAAGAAATGGTGCAAGCAGCATAAACAAAAGCAAACATTTAATTGTATATTTCAATGCAGTAAAACAAATATAATGAGTTAATTGATTTTACAGTTTATGCCGATTTAATTGTAGACTTAAAAATTATGAAAATTGTGGTTTTAACGGGAGCGGGCATTAGTGCCGAAAGTGGCTTACAAACCTTTAGGGGCAGTGATGGCTTATGGGAAGGCTATCATGTGTATGAAGTGGCCACCCCTGAAGCATGGAATAATAACCCGCACATGGTACAAGAATTTTACAATATGCGCAGAAAAGGGGTACTTGAAGCATTACCCAATGCAGCTCATTATGCGTTATCTGAGTTAGCTAAACACCATGAAGTGCAGATTATTACACAAAATGTAGATGATTTACATGAACGTGCTGGAAATAGCAACATACTGCATTTACATGGCGAAATAACCAAAGCACACAGCACGCTTAATGCTCATCTAGTTTATGATATTGAAGGTTGGGAACTTAAAATGGGCGATGTATGCGAACTAGGTGCCCAACTTAGGCCACATATTGTTTGGTTTGGGGAGCCTGTGCCCATGATTGCACCTGCTATTAAATTGGTAAAGGAAGCTGATGTATTGGCTGTAATAGGTACTTCATTACAAGTTTATCCTGCTGCAGGTTTGATAGATTTGGTTAAACCCAATACGCCTATCGTGGTTATTGACCCATCAACCCCGGGAGTTAAACACACTAAATGTAATGTTACTTACATCAATCAAATTGCTACGGTTGGTGTAACACAATGGGTTGAATCATTGATCAAGTGTAATAGATAGAAGTTCCTCCATTTACTAAAACAGTTGAGCACATCCAATTTCGAATTCATACGTTTTTTTTTATTGCTTTTGAATACGCAAAAGTTCAGCCTCCTCGAGTTTACACTGACCATAGCGTCTGTTGTTCGCTTTGCAAAGACTGCGGGTAGCGCGAGTATCGAGAGGTGGATTAGCCTAACTTATCAATATCAATTATTTGTTTTAACTCTACACTTTTATCTTCGCTGAACTTCGTTTCGATACACCCCGGTTTGATATCGGGGCACTCGAACTGGCTTTATTCTTCATAACTTAACTATTCCATCAAGTTAATCCACTCGAATATCCAAGGGGTAGTAGCTCTGCTTTCTCTTCAGCTTACTGTTGCCAATAGGCTAATCTCACATGAATGTGCACTGAACAAAAAAATACAGTACTCAGAAAATCTGCATTTAACTTTTCATCACAAAGAGTGAAAGGAGGATTTCGCAGCATTGATTAATGCAAAAGGGTCTAACAATTTTTAGCGTGCTGACCTTGTTACACCATCATATAAAGTTAAATTACAGTTTCACACAAACGTTTTTGGCTTCTGTAAAAAAGCGCAATGCTTCTAAACCACCTTCTCTACCTACACCACTGCTTTTTACACCACCAAAAGGAGTACGTAAATCACGCAACAACCAACAGTTAACCCAAACAATACCTGCTTTAATCTCTGCAGCCATTTTGTGTGCACGAGTTAAGTTCTCTGTCCAAATGGTTGATGCTAAACCATACTCGGTTGAGTTGGCCATCATCAGCGCTTCTTCCTCTGTATCAAAAGGAGTAATGGTAACTAAAGGACCAAAAATCTCTTCTTGGTTGGTTCTGCAATCATAACTCAAACCTTCTATTATTGTTGGTGCAATATACCAACCATTAGCACATTCGCCTTCAGGTTTTACGGCATGTCCTCCGCACAAAATAACACCCCCCTCCAGCTTAGCCAACTCAATATAGTTTAACACTTTATCAAAATGCATTTTGCTAACAATGGCGCCTGTTTTGGTTTTGGCATCTAATGGATTTCCAACTACCAACTCAGTTTTTACTTTATTAACAAATTCAGCTTTAAACTTATCGTAAATTGATCGTTCTACAAAAATGCGTGAACCACATAAACATATTTCGCCTTGATTTAAAAATGAAGATCGAACGGTTTCGTTCAACATCTTATCAAAATCACAATCGGCAAAAATGATGTTTGGATTTTTACCACCTAACTCCAATGATAATTTTTTAAACATAGGTGCGGCCACACGAGCAATCTCTGCACCCGTTTTTGTGCCACCTGTAAAACTAATGGCTTTAATTTTTGGATGAACAGTTAATGCACTTCCTACTTTAGGACCCAAACCGTGCACAATATTTAATACGCCTGGAGGTAAACCTGCTTCGATACAAATTTCGCTTAATAGGTATGCGGTGTAAGGTGTTATTTCACTTGGTTTTGCAACCACACAATTTCCAGCAGCTATGGCAGGAGCAATTTTCCAAGTAAATAAATACAAGGGTAAATTCCATGGCGATATACAACCTACCACACCAATAGGTGTGCGTAATGTATAATTAATAGCATGATTGCCCATTGGGTGAGCTTCGCTAGCAAAGTGCTCTATAGCCGTTCCAAAAAAACGAATATTACTAATTGCACGAGGCATTTCGCCATTTTTTGATAACCACAGCGGCTTGCCCTGATCAATGGTTTCAGCCATCGCAAACTTATCAATATCACGCTCTAATAACTCGCTGATGTGAACCATAATTCGGCTACGTTTTTCACTAGGTGTATTGCTCCAACTTTCAAAAGCAGCTTCTGCTGCTTGGTAAGCAAGCTCAACATCTCTTTCGTCACTATCGGGGCAAAGTGAATAAACGCTACCGGTTGAAGGATTGTAGTTATCGATATATTGCTTTGATACAGGCTCAACCAAAGCACCATTGATGTAGTTTGCTATTTTTTGCATGGCACGAAGATATGTTTTGGTATTGAAATTTGGAATGAGGTATTGATTGATTAAAACTAATTCAAATAAACTTGGGGTTGCACCCCTTACGAAGCTTAGGAACCACCTAACTTTTTAACTCGTTGTTGTTTATTGATTTTTTGCCTCGTTGATTGCTAAACAATTGTCTTGAAACAAAAAGTTAGCAAAAACTTCATGTGCCTTTTAGCGTCCTTCTGGCACTGTTCACCAATCCATGTATTGAATTATAATTGCATAAAAAAAGCGGCCTAAGCCGCTTTTGAATATGTTATTTATAATTATTTTACACGCTCAACATAATCACCTGTGCGGGTATCCACTTTTACTTTATCGCCCACGCTGGTAAACAAAGGAACACGAACCTCTGCACCGTTTTCTAAAGTTGCAGGTTTTAAAGTGTTGGTTGCCGTATCACCTTTTACACCAGGTTCTGTATATGTTACCTCTAAAATAACAAATGTTGGAGGTTCTACGCCAATTGGTTCATCTCCTTCAAAAGAAACCTTAATAATCATTTCTTCTTTCAAGAAACGAGCTTGGTCGCCAAATAAAGTTTCGCTGATATAAATTTGATCAAAAGTATCTGGATCCATTAATACAAAGTTTGTTCCGTCTTTGTATACATATTGCATCTCTTTAAAGTCAACACGTATTACATCAATTGACTCACCGGCTCTGTAGCGGTGTTCCATTTGTTTACCAGTTTTTACATTACGCAATACCACTTGGTAAAATGCACGTAAGTTACCTGGTGTACGATGTTGATATTCCATAACTTGGCACAATTCGTTGTTGTGCCTGATGAACATGCCTTTTGATAAATCTCCAGTATTTGCCATTGCTTAGCTTTTAAATATTATGTTACAAGTATACATTTTTTTACAAATACTTGCTTGATGTAATCGTATTGTTGGTTATTGGTTTATCCTTTTTAATTCGCCTCTTAGCATTGGTGCCAGGTTAACTGTTTGTCCATTTTTTAACCTAATTTGATAAGCCTTACCACTTACACTGCTTGTGGTAGCTAATTGTTCAATAAACATTTCGGCCGTTTTAATGGCGCTTCCACCCTTTTTCCATTTCATACGCAAATGCTCTGCAGCTTGTCCTGGAGTATACGCACCACCATTTCTTAAAAACACCCCTTCTTGTTTGGCAATAAAAGCAATTAACGATTCTATTTTTTGTGATTCGGTTAGTTTTTTAGGCTGTTGTAATACGTTAACCGAATGGAATAATGAAGCCTCAACAGGAATCATTGCCCATAAAGACAATGCTACAAATGTTATTTTAAGTTTCATCTTTTTAGGTTGAAAATGTTTATGCAACGATACTAAAATTAGGTCAAAATTAACCGATAACGGTTTCATAACTATTTAATGGTGTTATACCATTGTTGTGCAGGATAATTAGACCTTAATAAAACAGGTTCGCCAATCATTGGAGTTGTTGTAAGCACGTTTAGCTCTTTAGCTCTTGTTGTTACCCTATTTAAAGGTTCGTTCCAAGCATGAAGCGCCAGTGTAAATTTACTATTGTGTACTGGCATTAATACCTTAGCGCCCAAATCAACTGCTGCTTGTGCGGTCTCTTCTGGCATCATGTGAATGTTTCGCCAAGCTGTATTGTATTGCCCGCATTCAAGGATAACAATATCAAATGGACCAAATTTTGAACCTATTTCTTTAAAGTGTTTTTCGTAACCACTGTCACCGCCTAAAAACAATTTATAACCATTGCTTTCAAAAATAAACGATGACCACAATGTTTTACCACGCGTAAATTTTCTGCCGCTAAAATGCCATGCAGGGGCTGCTGTAAACACAATGTCGCTATCTAGCTTAGCACGCTCCCACCAGTCAAGTTCGGTTATCTTACTCGCTGGCACGCCCCAATATTCTAAGTGAGCGCCAACACCTAAACTGGTACAAAACTGTTTGGTTTTAGGAATCAATTTCTGGATGGTTTGATAATCCAAGTGATCATAATGATCGTGTGTAATTAACACCACATCGATATCAGGAAAAGCATCCACATCATACCTATTACTGCCTTTATAATTTTTGCCAAAAAAACTAACGGGTGAAGCCGCGCCACTAAAAACGGGATCAACCAAAATATGTTTGCCATTAATTTTAATAAGGTATGATGAATGGCCAAACCAAAATATACTCGGAATACTATCAGGGAGTTGCTTTAGGTTGGTGGTTACAGTCGGAATATTTTCTTGTGGCTCCCGACCTTCTGCTTTACGCAGGTAATCTTTCATTACTGTCCAATAACTAACCCCTTCAGCCAGCATTGGAGTTGATGTTAAATTTTGAAATGTACCATCTTTATAATTGGGCGAATTTAATATTCGGGTTAAACGTTCCCCCTTAGGGTCAGCTCCAAATTGTTTTTGTTGCATAAACAAATACCCCCCTCCAGTAAAGGATGCCAAAATTGCCAGTAGTATAATCATTCCTATTTTCTTTAACACCTGCAACAATACTTGATTGTATTTATTATTTAAACAAGTAATCTAATTAATTAAACACATTCGTAAGCAATTGGCTCTTAGCATTGATAATAAAAGCCCAAAAGCTATTTAACTGCATAATAGTTATAAAAAAAGCCCCGACCAATGGTCGGGGCTTTTTATGGTAAATCAATCAAATCTTATTCGGCAACAACTTCAATTACAATTGGAACTACAACATCTCTGTGTAAGTTAACAATAGCTTCGAATGTGCCTAATAATTTAATATCATCAACTTCAATTTTTCTGCGGTCAATTTCGTAACCTAAGTTTTTTAGAGATTGTGATACCTGCAATGGAGTAATTGAACCAAATATTTTTCCGTTACTACCAGCTTTTGTACCGATAGTTAACTTCAATTCTTTTAGTTTGTCAGAAAGAGCCAAAGCATCTGCTTTCATTTTTTCACGCTTCAATGCACCTTGACGGTTGTTTTCTTCCATCATCTTAATATTTGATGAAGTAGCCATAATGGCTAAACCGCGAGGGAAAAGGTAGTTATTTGCATAACCATCTTTAACAGTTAGCACATCACCTTGCGCACCAAGGTTTTTCAAGTTTTCTTTAAGTATAATTTTCATCTTGATGTTCCTGTTGAAATTATTTTAAACCATCAGCAACGTAAGGTAAAACAGCTAAGTGGCGAGCTT
>CANLLM010000014.1 GCA_947491825.1 Bacteroidota bacterium | reverse complement strand
ATTAGAAGAACATTTAGTGTAGTTCAAACTAAAAGCAAGCCATCAAGTTACACGTTAAACTTACTTGCAAAAACAATCGATTTTACAGATTTCGCAGACTTCAAAAAATACATTTACAAATTTGAAAAAGATATTTTCAACGAATTGATTCATTTGGGTTTTAAATGTAAAAAAATAAACCATCAAATGATGATGGGATTTGTACAAGATTTGACTTCACCCAGTTGGGAGCAAGTTTATCAGCTAAAAAATGTGATAGAATTATGTATTGAAGTTAAAGATTTCGACTTTTTAAAACAAGTAATCCATTTAAAATATAATGAAAAAAACGAAGCGTTTTTAGAGAAATTTACAGTCTGTTTTCAAAGATTATATTTTGAAACTAGAAACAAAAATGCCGTTCTAAATAATTTTATATTAGAAAATATTGCTACTTCAGAAATTTTACAAAGAATATTATTACAAATATATGTTAGTGAAGATTATTTAAATGATTTTTGGGGAGATTGGATAGAGGCTGCTTCAGTTGGACTAGTTTACGATATGGAGATATTTAGAAACATAATTTTGTGTCAAAAGAAATTTAATTTAAACCTTTTGGGTGAGGCCAAAGAATTACTTTCAAAAGCTAAAAATAATATTTTAAGTATCGATCAACATATACATCCAATTTTATTAGGTAGAGTAGCAGCATGGGATAGGATATTAAATCCCACCTCTCAAAATCCGCCTTTATATTTTAATCACATTTCAAGTTGTTTTAATCAAGTCTGTTATTTTGTTTTTTATTACAGACTAATAGTCATGTATCATAAAAATGACTTTCCAAAAGGAATTATCGAGACGATTGATTTAAATAAATTACCTACTAATTTAGGTGCTTTTGATAAGAGGCTATTGAATAAATTTTACTTAACATCTGCGTTGTATTACCATCATTTATCTGAATTTGGAAAAGCTAAATCGGCCTTGTTAAAATTTGATCAAAACAGGTTAGATGTTTGGGAGGTAGATTGGTTTGCTCATAACTTTAAGGTATTAAATGAAATATATAATTAATTAAAGGTAGTTGTAACTGTTCTATTAAATGCCATTAGATTTGATAAAAGCATGCTTATTTTAAAAAAGCAAATAGTCGAAAATCATTTCACATCGTTTTGGGTATTTCTTACTCATTCTTTAAAGTTTCTAATCAATAAATTGGGGCGCTTCCATTTGCTTTAATTTTAGATTTAACCTTCACATGTTTTGTGTGATATATTATCCTTTCATGGGATGTATTACCTACTATGAAAACTTGATTTTAAAGAATAGAAGGTGTTTTATTGGTATTAATCGCCATTTTTAAGCTGCACCTCAATAATTGAACCCTCATTTTTTTGAATTTAGTTCAAATCATTTGTACTCATTTGTACCCAAATGTTTATTATCATTGTGAGTATCATTGTACAAGTACAATAGAAATTATTAACTTTTATATGAAAAAAATAATCATACTGCTGTGCATCGGCATTACAACAGCTAAAGCACAACAATCAATTAATACTTCAGGCGGAAATGCCGCTGGAACAGGAGGAACAGTGAGTTATTCGGTGGGGCAAATGAATCACACCACCAACACAGGAACCAGTGGTTCAGCATCAGCAGGTGTGCAACAGCCCTTTGAAATTTCTACCGTTACAGGTTTGGTTGATTCAAAAGAATTAAACATTCAATTGTCTGCTTTTCCTAACCCAACATTCGATAATTTAATTTTAAAGGTAGAAAGTACCGCAACAAAAAGTTTGAGTTACCAATTATTTGATTTGAATGGGAAACTACTTACTGCGCAAAAATTGGATGGAGGTGAAACGAAAGTAGCCATGAATCAATACGCTGCAGCAACTTATTTCTTAAAAATTATAGAAAATAGTAACAGCATAAAAACTTTCAAAATTATAAAAAAATAACACCATGAGAATTACAGTTACAATCATCATTGCAATCATTTTTAGCTCCGCATTATTTGCGCAAGCACCTCAAAAAATGAGCTACCAAGCAGTAATCAGGAACAGTTCCAATACCTTAGTTGTATCCAAAAGTATTGGTATGCAAACTAGTATCTTACAAGGTTCAGCAACAGGAACAGCTGTATATGTTGAAAAACAGTCTCCAACAACAAATGCCAATGGCTTGGTGAGTATTGAAATTGGAACAGGAACAGTGGTAAGTGGTTCAATGAATACGATTAATTGGGCTAATGGTCCATACTTTATTAAAACAGAAACCGATGTAAACGGAGGTTCTAACTACACCATTACAGGAACAAGTGAATTGTTGAGTGTGCCATTTGCATTATTTGCTGCCAATAGTGCCCCTGGCCCACAAGGTGTTCAAGGTATACAAGGAATAAAAGGAGATAGTGGTGCAAGAGGATTAACAGGTTTACAAGGAATTCAAGGTATACAAGGAATAAAAGGCGATAGTGGTGCAAGAGGATTAACAGGTTTACAAGGAATTCAAGGTATACAAGGAATAAAAGGCGATTCGGGATTAAATGGAGCAGTAAATGCTTGGGGTTTATTAGGAAGTTCAAGTACGGTTGATAATGTTAATTTTATTGGAACAACCAATAATGTTCCTTTTAACATTAAGGTAAATAACCAAAAAGCAGGACGAATAGACCCAACATTAATAAATGCTTTTTTTGGTTACAGAGCAGGTGCATTAAATACTACTGGTTCACAGAATACAGCTAACGGCACAGAAGCATTGTATTCAAATACAACAGGTGGTGGAAATACAGCAACTGGTCGCTCGGCATTGTATTCTAATACAACTGGAACTTCCAATACAGCAACTGGATTACAAGCACTGAGTCAAAATACAACAGGGTATAACAGTACAGCCAATGGAGCTGGTGCATTAAAATCTAATACTACCGGTTATGAAAATACTGCAAACGGTTTTAATTCATTGTATTTGAATACTACCGGATTTTATAATACTGCAAATGGTATGAGTTCATTATATTCAAACACTACTGGTTCACAGAATACTGCAAATGGTAAAGGTGCGTTGTATTCAAATACCACTGGATTTGAAAATTCAGCATTTGGAGCATTAGTATTATACTCCAACACTGTTGGATATGCTAATACTGCATCTGGATATCGTACATTGTATTCAAATACAACTGGAACTGTAAATACAGCAAATGGAGCTGATGCTTTGTATTCAAATACAACTGGATTTGCTAATACTGCAAATGGATATGGAACATTGTATTCAAATACAACTGGAACTTTAAACACAGCAAATGGAGGAGAGGCATTAAATTCCAATACAATAGGGAATTTTAACACGGCAATAGGGTTTGCGTCATTACATTCAAACATTAGCGGTAATTATAATACGTCAACTGGTTTTGAAGCATTATGGAGTAATACAGTAGGTAGTAATAACACAGCAAATGGAAGAAATGCATTATTTTCAAATATTTCTGGAAGTTCTAATACTGCAAATGGTTCTTATGCTTTGTATTTCAATACAACTGGATACGGTAATACTGCCACTGGGATATCTTCATTAAAAGAAAATACAACAGGTATTAAAAACACAGCCAATGGAGATTCAGTACTATTTAATAATTATACTGGAAATTTAAATACAGCCAGTGGCGCTTTTGCAATGTATTCAAATTCTACAGGAAATTCAAATACTGCAAATGGTAGTAATGCATTGTATAACAATAATGCAAGTTTTAATACAGCTAATGGTGCAAATGCTATGTATTCAAACACAACTGGTAGTTATAATACGGCAAACGGTAATGGAGCACTGTATGCCAATACCACTGGTTTTAGCAATACAGCAGTTGGCTTTCTGTCATTGAATTCAACTACTACAGGTAATTCAAACACTGCAGTTGGTGATTCTGCATTGTTTTCAAATACTACAGGAGCTGTAAATACAGCTACAGGTAAAAATGCTTTAAGTGCTAATACAACAGGACAAAGTAATACGGCAACCGGTTTTAATGCTTTGTTTTCAAATACAACTGGTTCATGGAATACAGCTGTTGGTCTTTCATCATTAAGAATGAATACTACAGGTTCATTTAATACCGCAATTGGAAGAAGGTCAATGGTTGAAAATACCATTGGTAGCAACAATACCTCACTTGGAAATCAGGCACTGGAATTTAATACCACAGGGTCATACAATACTGCAACTGGTGTTGTAGCATTAAGAAGCAACACCACTGGTAATTGGAATACTGCAAATGGAAATGGTGCATTAGGGACTAATACAACTGGAAATGATAATTCAGGATTTGGAGCTCTTACATTACATTCAAATACTACAGGAAGTTTGAATACTGCTTTGGGTACAACTGCTTTGTATTCAAACACCACTGGTACACAGAATACAGCAAGTGGTAAAGGTGCTTTGTATTTTAATACAACTGGAAGTCGTAATTCAGCTATTGGTTTTGAAGCATTATTTTCAAACACATCAGGATCCTCAAATACTGCAAATGGATTTAATGCTTTGTTTAGAAATACCATTGGTAATAATAATACTGCAACTGGTGATTCTGCATTATACAATAACACAACTGCAAGCGCAAATACTGCAAACGGTCATCAAGCTTTGTATTCAAATACAACTGGATTTAGTAATACTGCAACTGGTTCTTATTCATTATTGAATAACGTTTCAGGAAGCGGTAATACTGCAAACGGTGTTAGTGCTCTATTTTCCAATACTGTAGGATATTCCAACACCGCCAATGGACTTGAAGCACTCAGTTACAATACCACAGGACATTCCAATACCGCTAATGGAAGGCGATCGCTTTATTATTCCACCACTGGTTATTACAACACTGCAATCGGAAGTGACGCATTAGTAAATAACACCACAGGTTATCAAAACACTGCAAATGGAAGTGAAGCACTTTATAGTAACACCACCGGAAATAACAATACTGCTTTTGGATATCAAGCACTTGTATCGAATAGCACAGGAAGCAATAATATTGCCATTGGTTATAATGCACAAACACCTAGTGCCACTAACAGTAACCAAGTGCGTATTGGAAATACTGCTGTAACTTATGCAGGCGTTCAAGTAGCTTGGACCGTTACCAGCGATAAACGTTGGAAGTCTAATATTGAAAACAGCAACTTGGGGTTAGATTTTATTACCAAACTACGTCCTGTTTCTTATTATAGAAATAATGACGACAGCAAAAAATTAGAATATGGTTTTATAGCCCAAGAATTAGACGCCACTTTAAATCAGGCAGGTGTTACTAACAATGGTATTATTTCAAAAGATGATGCGGGTATGTATAGTGTGCGTTACAATGATTTATTGGCGCCAATGGTAAAAGCCATTCAAGAGCAACAGTTAATGATAAAAGAGCTACAGAAAGAAATTGAAACGTTAAAAAAGAAATAATACAACTATGATATCGGTTTAATAAACAAATAGGAGTTACATTTTATTTGTTTATTAAACCGTTTTTTTATAAAGTTCATTGGGTGTTGTGCATGCTAACCGTATTAAAGTAGGCAACTATTTTTTATACCCGTTTAAAAAATCAAACGAATAAATGGCCACAAACACAGTTTACATGTAATCAATTAGGAGTGTTTAAATCCACAATCAAAAGCTGCTACCTTACTTAAAAAGACCTGCTATTGTTATTCTTCGTTATCGTAAAATATTTTATAGTATTTACGTCCGTTTTGGTCTTCACCACGTTCAATCAAATTGCGATTACCATGGATATAAATATGAAAATTCTTATCTAATTTTAGAACACTTTTAAAAATACGCGCTTGTTTCTTTAAAGCTTGCGTATTGATATCAAAACCATCGGCCATGTCTAAATCGCCATCTGTTTGCATCGTTTGTTTAAAAGAGTTGAATGAATTAATCACTGTGCTATCTTCAAATACAGATGCAGCGAAATCATCAGCCACAAAACGTTCATTTTCCTTGAAATAATTTACAGACTTATTCAGTAAATCTATTTGATCTGCTTTGGATACCTCAAACTCTTCGGTAAGTTGTTGGGTGACATATGCTTTTGCAACGTTTAAAAAATTTCGCGTATAGTTGTAATCGTCTGCACAGGTTTTAATTTGTAAAAAATCATCCTTCCAGTAGGAAGCCTCCGCCCCACGCCCAGCCTTATCAACAATCGCTAATTTATAGCCCTGATCTGCATTTAGTTTTAAAATAATACACCCCTTATCTAACTTATCAATATTGATACCTTCATCTGCATCTATAGCGTATACCTTACCCTTTCGGTTGGCTTTTAAAAAAGGCTCTTTGTGTTCTGATTTAAATATTCCTATGGCATCACACAGGTCATCACCCAGCTTCACATGACTGATGTGCGCAACATACAAATCGCCATCTTTTATATTTGGATGATTGGTACAATCGAACAAGTGTTTTGCAATGTTTATGCTCTGTAGATGAAAAGAAGAAGTTTGATTAAAAATTTGTTGTGCGAAGGAATAAACAGGATTTAAATTCACATCGCCATTGCTGGATGTAAACTGCCAAAACTCTTGATTTATGAATGGTTTAAAGAAATAATGTTGAAGTAATGCCACCAAACTTTCATCATCAACTTCTATACTATTTGACGAGGCATAAAGCTGTCCGCCATTGTTTTTATTGCCAACTTCATGTACACTTAATTGCTCCAGGTTACTTATAAAAAAATCCATGCTCATGTTGGCAAAGTACATTTCACAAACAATTCGCTATCCACAAGTTTTCGGCAATCAGTTTATCCTTTTATTTTTAGCAGATTAGGCCGGTAATTACTTAGCTTCAGGAGATTCAGGACATACATCTCCAACAGGTTTTTCCTCCTCATCTTTCAACGAATCAGTACTTGGCTTTTTAAATTTATCTTTTAATATTAATGCCCATTTCTTTAGCACAGAGTCTTCCCCTTTTACTAAATCTTGAAACATACCACTTGCCAAAATACTCGTTAACACGCGATATAAAAAACCTTTACGCTTAAATAAAAATTCTTCCAATAGGAAAGTACCAGCAAAACTAGCTATACAACTTGCCATTGGGCTAACCATTCCTGATTTATCTCCACCAATCAACTCAACAAAGCCACGCTTAATGATGTTAGCGGGTTTCATGGCATCAACTAATCCAGTAAAATCAGCCTTAAGCTGTTTTACTTGCTCATCTTTTTTAACTTCTAGTAGCAGCAACTGCTTTTCTAGTTCCAATATATTTTTTGCCATGTTACTCAGTTGTTAGTTTGATGATTAAACTTTGAATTGGACGCACGACTAGGGTATTTCTTAATAAATAAACCAAAATTGCAACCAATAAATTACCAGCCCCTACTGTTAAAAATGCCAGATGTAAACTTAATGATGATGCAATGAAAAGAGCCAAGGCCAAGTTTAAAAAGAGATAGGTTACCAATAAAAACAAGGCCAATAACATAATCGCTGTGATATTACCAGCAGCAGCACTACCTTGTTTTACGGTATGAAGTTTAATAATCTCCTTCTGGGTTTCTAAATAATCTTGAAGGTGATCTACAATATCGTTAAATGCTTCTTTAGGTTGATTTTCCATAACTGCAAGTTATGATAAATTGTGCGACTCAGAATAGGATAGTTTGGTTCAGGATACTAATTTTTATCATCAAATTGGCTCAAACAAATAATTTCACGCTATAAAATGCATGAACTTCGATTAAAATAATTAAATCAGGACTTTATTAAGTAAAAAATTAGCGTATTTAACTACTAGTCAAGATAATAAAAAATTCAAATCATATACTTAAAATCACTATTCTTGTAACTGAAAATCAATTAATTGCGAGTTAATTGTTTTTAACAAAAACAGATGAAAATGCTCAGACATTTCAAGATTAAAAAGTTATTTCAGCTTTTTTAACTAATACATTTGTTATTCTTTGAAATAGGCATATCTTTGCCGTCCTTTTAACAATATAATTTTATACAAACATGTTTGCAATAGTGGAAATCGCTGGCCAACAGTTCAAAGTAGAAAAAGACCAAACTCTTTATGTACACAGGTTACAGCAAGAGGAAGGCGCCAGCATTGAACTTAACAATGTGTTGCTTGTAAGCAACAACGGATCAGTAAAAGTAGGGGCTCCTTCGGTGGCCGGTGCTAATGTTAAAGCCACGGTGTTAACGCACTGTAAAGGCGACAAAGTAATCATTTTCAAAAAGAAACGTAGAAAAGGTTACAGAAAGAAAAACGGTCACCGTCAATCTTTTACTAAAATCCAAATCGAAGCGATAAACGCTTAATTTTAAATTTTTAAACCGATTAATAACTAAATACAATGGCACACAAAAAAGGTGTTGGTAGTTCAAAGAACGGTCGCGAGTCGCACAGTAAGCGTCTTGGCGTGAAAATTTTCGGTGGTCAGTTTGCTACAGCCGGTAACATTATCGTTCGCCAACGTGGCACAAAACATCATCCAGGTAACAATGTAGGCATTGGTAAAGACCATACCTTATTTGCTCTGATCAATGGTAAAGTAGTTTTCAAAAAGAAAGCTGATAACAGATCATACGTTTCGGTGGCTCCTCTTGCAGAAGCATAATAACCTAAATAAATTTTACCTGAAAGGCCGAACAAGATTCTTGTTTGGCCTTTTTTATGCTTCATTCAATTCAACATCATTTATGGAGTTACCAAGTATTTTCATTTTAGGTAATCATGCAATTAAATCAAGAATACCCCATTACAATTAATTACCGCGCCCAATTCAGGAGCCTTGATATCGATTTTATTCTAGGCCAAAAGTACATTATTAACCAACAACTGAATTGAATTAATTAGCGCATCATTTAAATACAATTCGTATGCAAATCTAGTATTAGTAGGATCTGCAGGCCAAGGTGACATGATAGATACCATGTTCTGTGTTATAACTAATAAGTTAGACTCATTTAATAAGATCCAGGTATGATGTTAGAGTGAAAGGTCCTGTCTCCACATTTTGGCGAAACTTGGCACAGTTAGTTTAAAGAATAGGTGCAACACATGCGGCAAATTTAACTATACCTCACTCTTTATTTCATGTTTGAAGAACTAACCTATAAAATGCCAATTAAAACAACATATAATATCCAATATCTATTTACTCGATAAAACATCCTACTGCTTTGGTTTTTTTAGTTTTAACGGATTTATCAGAAAGTATGGCTTCTATCGCATCAATTAAATCATGCTCCGTGATGATGGTCCTTTTCTTCCCCAATTCATAAGCCCAATTATCAATCCTTCCACTATATTTAATCTCACCCATAGCACCAACTAAAAAAGCCTCTGGAGTGATGGTTGCACCGAGCTTCTTGGACAATAAGCGCTCGGTATCGCGCACTAAATTCAGGTTTAATTTATAACTGCGTTTATAATTTAAAATATCATCCACTGAAAAATCCTTAGACGCAATTATGCCAATAAACTGAATAGGTTTCCCGTTATATTTTTTAATCAGTTGATTGATAGTTAGTGTATAACTCTGACAAAGCGGGCATGCGGGCGATAAGAAGACGATAACCGTTGCCTTATATTTATGAAGTTGATTTATCCTGAAAATTTTACCTTTTAGATCCATCAGACGAATATTGGGTATATCGTTTTGAGCAGTAAAACCCAAAAATAGGAAACAACCTATCCACAAAAGAATCTGTCTTTTTATCACACTACAAACTTAACAAAATACCATTAAGTAAATGCATTTAAACATTAATCAACAGCAATTGTTATACAGATATGAAATCAATAAATAAAGCCCTAATATTGGTTACCTTGTTTACCACAGGTACTTTTATCGCATGCGGTAAAAGTAAATCAAAATCTAACATCATCACAAACGATACCATGAATAACAACATAACTAAGTCCGATTCAGCTACAGCAACTTTTGGTGCAGGATGTTTTTGGTGCGTGGAAGCAGTTTTCCAACAATTGGAGGGTGTTGATACAGTAATCAGCGGATATTGTGGAGGTAATGTACCGAACCCAACATACCGTGAGATTTGCTATGGTAATACAGGACATGCAGAAGTTTGCCGCATCGTTTACAACCCCAAAAAAATTACATATAACGATTTGCTTCAAGCCTTATTTTTAAGCCATGATCCTACTACACTAAACCAACAAGGCGCTGATAGGGGCACGCAATATCGTTCTGTAATTTTTTATCATAATGACGACCAAAAAACCGAAGCAGAAAAAGTAATCTCGCAACTATCAAATGCAAAGGTATTTGATTCGCCTATTGTAACTGAATTGAGTCCATTACAAACATTTTACGTAGCTGAAGATTACCATCAAAATTATTACAATCAAAATGGCGAAGAAGGTTATTGCAGGATAGTTATTCAGCCTAAGTTAGAGAAATTTAAAAAAGTATTTAGCAAAAAATTAAAGCAGAAAATAACTGACCAACATTAAACTATTGATTACATATTTATATAAATAAGATAAAAAGACAACTTGATAAGTTATTGAAAAGTGTCACTTTTTAAGCCAATAAGGCAAGTTTTAAAAGCAGTAGACAACGTTAGTATTATTGTTTAAACCTTTTTATGACAACATTGCGTTGTAAAATAAATGGAATTATATTTGAATTGTAGCAACAACAATTTAAGAGTTGGAGGAAACAAATTATGGAAGCTAAATTTTCACCACGTGTAAAAGATGTAATCAGCTATAGCCGAGAAGAGGCAATACGTTTAGGCCACGATTATATAGGCACAGAACACCTTTTATTGGGATTAGTTCGTGAGGGTGATGGGAAAGCCATTCGCACGTTAAAAGCCCTTGACGTGGATATTATCCGATTGAAAAAAACTATTGAAGACGCTATTAAAGGCACTGCCAATAACAACACCAATCTGGTTAATATCCCATTGACTAAACAAGCCGAAAAGGTACTGAAGATAACCTATCTTGAAGCTAAAATTTTTAAAACAGATATTATTGGTACAGAGCATCTACTCCTCTCTGTATTGCGTGATGAGGACAATTTAGCATCGCAGATATTATCCCAATACGGAATTAGTTACGATATTTTCAAATCTGCCGTTGAAAATAATATCTCAGATGTAAAAAACGAAATGAACTCTGATAGTCCTGAGGACGATTTTTATCGTGAAGAGCCACGCAAACCAGCAGAGCCAGCTAGAAAATCTGACAGCAAATCTAAAACACCAGTACTTGATAATTTCGGAAGAGATCTAACCAAAAGTGCTGAAGAAGGGAAGTTGGATCCCATTGTAGGACGTGAAAAAGAAATTGAACGCGTTTCGCAAATTTTAAGTCGCAGAAAGAAAAACAATCCTGTTCTTATTGGTGAGCCAGGTGTTGGTAAAACTGCAATTGCCGAAGGATTGGCATTACGTATTGTACAACGCAAAGTATCTCGTGTATTGTTTAACAAACGGGTGGTTATGCTTGATTTGGCAAGTTTGGTAGCAGGAACAAAGTACCGCGGGCAATTTGAAGAACGCATGAAAGCAGTGATGAATGAACTTGAAAAATCTCCTGATGTAATTTTGTTTATTGATGAAATTCATACCATTGTAGGTGCAGGTGGTGCAAGCGGAAGCCTAGATGCAAGTAACATGTTTAAACCTGCTTTGGCTCGAGGCGAGATACAATGTATAGGTGCAACTACATTAGACGAATACCGTCAATATATTGAAAAAGATGGTGCATTAGAAAGACGCTTCCAATCGGTGCTTATAAACCCTACAACACCAGAAGAAACAGTCCAAATTTTAAATAACATTAAAAATAAATATGAAGACCATCATAATGTTGTTTATGATACAGAAGCCATTGAAGCATGCGTGAAATTAAGTAACCGTTACATCAACGATCGTCATTTACCAGATAAAGCAATTGATGTTTTAGATGAAGCGGGTGCTCGAGTGCATATTAGCAACATACATGTTCCTACAAATATCCTTGAACTTGAAAAAGCGATTGAAGATATTAAAGTAGAAAAAAATAAAGTTGTTAAAAGCCAAAAATACGAAGAGGCTGCAAAGTTGCGCGATAAGGAAAAGCACTTATTAGAGCAACTAGAAACTGAAAAGGTGAAATGGGAGGATGAAACCAAACAACAACGCTATAAGGTAACCGAAAACGATATTGCAGAAGTTATTGCAATGATGACTGGTGTGCCTGTAAAACGCATTGCGCAAAGCGAAGGCCAAAAATTATTAAGTATGCCAGAGGATTTACAAGGTAAAGTAATTGGGCAGGATAATGCAATTAAAAAATTAGCCAAAGCTATTCAGCGTGCACGTGCAGGTTTAAAAAATCCGAATAAACCAATAGGTTCGTTTGTATTTTTAGGGCCAACAGGTGTTGGTAAAACAGAGATGGCCAAAGTACTTGCTCGTTATCTGTTTGATGCGGATGATGCTATGATTCGTATTGACATGAGTGAATACATGGAGAAGTTCGCAGTGAGCAGGTTGGTTGGAGCGCCTCCGGGATACATTGGTTACGAAGAAGGCGGACAACTAACGGAGAAAATCAGAAGGAAACCATACGCAGTAGTTTTACTTGATGAAATTGAAAAAGCACATCCTGATGTATTTAACATATTACTACAAGTATTAGATGAAGGTTTTGTTACCGATAGCTTAGGTCGTAAGATTGATTTTAGAAATACCATCATCATCATGACATCAAACATAGGTAGCCGCCAATTAAAAGAGTTTGGTGCTGGTGTTGGTTTTAGTACGCCAAGTAAAGAAGCTCAAGCAGATGCTAATACGAAAATTGTGATTGAAAACGCATTGAAACGTTTCTTCTCCCCAGAGTTTTTAAACCGTATTGATGATGTTATTGTATTTAACCAATTAGACAGAGAGGCAATTCATAAGATTCTTGATTTAAATTTAGAAAAATTGGTAAAACGTGTTGAGGAGCTTGGCTTTACTTTTAAAATAACGGATACAGCCAAAGATTTCTTAGCAGAAAAAGGATTCGATCCCGAGATGGGTGCTCGCCCTTTGTCTCGCACCATACAACGTTTTGTTGAAGATCCGGTTGCAGAAGAACTATTAAAAGGAGAAAGTATGGAAGGTGCTGTAATTGAAATTGATTACAATAAAGAAACCAATGCTGAAGAACTTAAAATTACAGTGGTAAAAAAGAAAGAACCACGTAAGAAAAAAGACATCCCTCCGGTTAATCCCGAATAAGTGATAAGAGGTTACCAATTAGGTAGCCTCTTTTTTTATGATCACCAATAAATAGACTCAACACCACAAGAGAGTCAAGAATAACATCAAATTATTAAATTCACTACATTTGCCGCCAATGAAAATTACATTGTTACAATTAGGCAAAACCCACTTTAAGTTTGTTGATACAGGATTTGATGAATTTGCCAAAAGGTTAAAATATTATTGCAAGTTTGAAAGCCTATTGTTTGAGTTACCTACGCGATTAAAAACGAATGACATTGAACAAATAAAAAAAAATGAAGGAGAAGTGTTATTGAAGAAACTAATACCAACCGATTTTGTAGTTTTACTTGATGAAAACGGTAAAGAATACGTATCAACTGCATTTGCCGATTATTTACAAAAGCTATCATTACACCAAGCTCATGTGGTTTTTATCATTGGTGGTGCATACGGCTTTAGTGATGCAATTTATGCAAGAGCCAATGCAAAAGTATCCCTATCACAAATGACGTTCTCGCACCAATTGATAAGATTAATTTTTATTGAACAGCTTTACCGGGCCTTCACCATTATTAAAGGCGAACCTTACCATCATGAATAAAAAAATAATCTTGGCATCTAAATCGCCTCGTAGACAAGAGTTGATAAAAGGTTTAGCATTAGCTTATGAAGTATTTACATACGAAGTTGACGAGACGTTTCCTGAACAACTAAAAGGAGAAGAAATTGCCTTGTTTTTGGCAGAAAAAAAAGCAACCGCTTATCCAAAAGATATATCAGACCAAGAAGTATTGATTACTGCTGACACCATTGTATGGGTTAATAATCATGTTTTGAACAAACCAGAAAGTGAGCAAGAAGCATATAATATGCTTAAAGAAATTTGTGGAACTACGCATCATGTTTACACCGGGGTTTGCATGAAAACATCATCCCAAATTTTATCATTTTTTGATTGCAGTGAAGTGACGATAAAACCCTTAAGTGATGCTGAAATTTGGCACTACATCAAAACTTACAAACCCTTTGATAAGGCAGGTAGTTATGGTATTCAAGATTGGTTTGGTTATGTTGCTGTAGAAAAAATTAACGGTTGTTTTTACAATGTAATGGGCTTACCTATTTCAAAACTTTACGAAAAACTTAAAGCACTTAAGTAAATAGAACACCTTCTTTTAACGCATAATTTACTGCTATAATTCGTTTAAAGTTGCCCGTGCTAACCACGTGTTGCATAAGCAGCGCAGCAACTGTCATCATTTCAACCCTAAACGCTGTCATACCCCTTAAACGTATGCATTGTTCTTGTGTTGAAGTACGCATAATTTCAACAAATACATCAAAATCTTCTCTACGAATCTCAAAAGCATTTTTACTTAACGACAGCGGAATTACAGCCAAGTCCATGATCACCACATCAACCAATGTTTCGAAAGCACCAGCTGCTCCTATTAAGGCTTGGGGTTGATGGACTTTCATTGCTTCATGCAGTGGCAATAAAGTTTGTGTCAAATAGCTAAATAGTTTATTAGCGGAATCATTGTCCATGGGGTTGCTATGATGAAACTGATCAATTAAACGAGCAGCTCCAATTTCAAAACTTTGTTTCCATAATATTTGCTCACCTAAACCAATGATAAACTCTACACTTCCACCACCAATATCCATAACCAATACAGGATACTCAGGAAATTTAAAAGCATGAAAAGCTCCTTTATAAATATAAGTAGCCTCTACATCACCAGAAATAGTTGTTATGGTAATTCCAGATTTATCTGAGGCTTCTTTTATAAACTGTTTACTGTTTTTGGCATTACGAATAGCTGATGTGGCAAAAGCACTGACCTCATTAACATCAAACTGATCAATGTATTTTTTAAACTCGGTTAAAGCAGTTATGCCGCGTTGAAAAGCCTCTGGCGTTATCAATCCTTTGTTGATGCCTCCGCTTCCTATTTTTACTGGAACTTGAAGTTTGTAATATTCTATAAGCATTCCATGCTTAACCTCGGCAATGCATAAGTGAAAAGTATTTGTACCTAAATCTATTATGGCTTTCAAAGGACTGTTGTTTTTTTGCAATATAAAAATAGGGCCGAAATAAATACTAAAACAATTTATGGTTCAGATCAATCTTGGTTTTTGTTTTTCCAGAACGTGAGGTAATCAGTTTTTCTCGCTCAGTTTTCCTGTGCGTGTGCACTGCTAAAATACGTTGGTTTTGCTGGCGGGTTTCCACTGATTTTTTAGTTTGCCATAAATGTGTGGCCGCATGCTGGGCAGTTGATTTTAAATCAACAATAGGTATTGGATAATCTACCCCAATTATACATTGATACTGCTGCTGTAAACCATCTGGTATTAACCATGGCTGATGTATAAAAGGTGCAGGCACATTGGCCAACTCTGGAACCCATTGCCTTATAAAATCACCATTAGAATCGTGATCTAAACTTTGCTTTAGTGGATTGTAGGTACGAATCGTATTAACACCCATTGTACCCGATTGCATTTGAAATTGTGAGTAATGAATACCTGGCTCGTAATCTAAAAACTGCCTAGCTAAGTGTATCGCTCCCTTTTGCCAATCGAGCCAAAGATTATGTGTTAAAAAAGTAACCAACATAGAGCGCATCCTAAAATTAACATAGCCAGTTGCCATTACACAACGCATACAAGCATCAACTAATGGATAACCTGTTTTTCCTGTTTTCCACGCTTCAAAATAATCCTCGTTCCATGCTGTTCTGATGTTATTGAAAGTCGTGTTCAGGTTTTCGTATTCCATTCGGCACTCACTCTCAAACTTTTGTATAAAGTGGCAATGCCAATGCAAACGAGCAATAAAAAAAGACAAGATTCTTTTGTTTCCCTTACCATGTTCATTTGTTGCGGCATGTATTAACTCGCGCATGCTCATGTTTCCCCATGCCAAATATGGCGATAGCCTGCTACAAGCTGTTCTGCTTAGTTGCGGCTTTGAAATGTGCTTCATGTAATTAAACATACGCCCTTGCAAGAAACTACTTAAATACTGACTGGCATATTTTGCACCTCCGGGTTGAAAAGCAGGGATTGCTGTTTTTACTTCTTTAGATACCTCTCCCCTATTGTCAAATTCAATGATCTTGTCAGTCTCTACTTTTATAAACTTACTCCAATCTGGTTGTTGTGTTAATTGGCTCATGAAATCTTTCCAATCTTTATTCCAAGTTTTTCTATTACGCAATCCACGTTGAACACCATCTCGTTGAAACTCATTAAAAGTAATTTGATGGTGGCCGCAAAACTTCGCTACAGAAATATCCCTATCAAAAGTGAGCTTGACTCCGATTTCTTGGTGAGCAAAAACATGCGCAATTTTAAACTTTGCATGCAGTTGCATCATTACATCAACTACCTCTCCAACAGCGATGCAAAGTTTACTATCATATTTGGCCAAGTCGTTTTCTATATCCATTAAGCTTTGCCAAACAAAACGCCAATGACGTATTTCACAATCTGGGGCACGCATTAAACTTGGCTCAAAAACATACAGCATTAAAACAGGTAATCCTTTTTCTATTGCAGCTTTAAGAGGTGCATGGTCTGTTAATCGCAAATCACGTTTAAACCAAACCACAGAAATAGGTCCACTTTGATGCATGTATTCTAAACACTTTTATTACTTTTCTGTTTGCATTGTTAATGAATAAATTAAATGTTGAAGAAATTGATAGGGTAATTGAGATGGCATGGGAAGACCGTACACCTTTTGACGCAATAAAAATACAATTTGGAATTGCAGAAAGTGATGTAATACGTTTGATGCGCAACGAACTAAAGCCAAGTAGCTGGAGACTTTGGCGCAAAAGAGTTAACCAAGGCGTTTCTCAAAAGCACGCTAAAAAACGTAGCCCAGATATAGATCGATTTAAATGTAACCTTCAAAGACAAGTTACTTTGAACAAAATAAGTAAGCGATGAGAGGGGTAAAAAAGACCAATTTACCCACCAAATTATGCCTTTCGTGCAACAGACCATTTTCTTGGCGAAAAAAATGGGAGAAAGTTTGGGAAGAGGTAAAATACTGTAGTGATAAATGTAGGACCAAACGTTAAATTTAAGCGAAAAGGGTTTTACATAACATCGCTTGAATGTATTAAATTCTATACCAATTAAGGGGATTACTAGCGGAAAATAAATACCCCAATCTAGGCTACCAATCAAACCATCAAGAAACCTCAGCGTAAATATCAGGTAAATTCCTACCTAAGCCATCGTAGTCTAGGCCATAACCCAATACAAATTTAGGTTCAATTGCAAACCCAACGTAATGAGGCGTTATCTCAACCTTCAAAGATTTAGGTTTAAACAATAATGTTAATATTTTAACTGAGGCCGGGTGATGTCCTTGAATTTGATTTAAAACATGCTGCATACTTAAACCTGTATCAATAATATCTTCAATAATAATAATATGTCGACCAGTTATTGCCTCACTAAAACCAATAAGCTGCTTGATGTTTTCGGTGGTTGAGGTACCAGAGTAACTTGATATTTTGGCAAATGAAATCTCGCTTTGGAAAGTAATTTTCCTAAACAAATCGGCTGCTAAAATAAATGCACCATTAAGTACCGCCAAAAACAAAGGATTTTTATCCTTGTATTCAAGTGTAATCTCATCCGCAATAGTGCTCACGCGCTCATCAATTTGCTTTGCGGATATAAAAGGTTCAAAATTTCTGTCGTGAACTTTGATGATTGACATTATTATTGTTTACTTGTGATCGTTTTCAAATATACACAGATGGCTAAAGATTTCGAATGTAATTTATGTGGTTCAAAAAAAGCGAGTAAAGTTCCGTTCAGGTATTTATTTAAAGAACGATACTTATGGCTTTACCAATGCGATACGTGTATGCTACGCTCAATTTGGCCATTGCCTAAATCGCAAGAAATTGAAGAAATGTATGCTGCAGATTATTTTACTGAAGCAAATAGCGCCACCCATCACATGGATACAGATTATTTGGCACTGCTAAATAATGGCGATTATGCCGATGGTATTGAAAACATGAGAAAGTATTGCCAAGCAGGAAGTATTTTAGAGATTGGCTGTGCGACAGGCAATTTTTTAAACGCCCTAAATAAAGTTGGATACACCGTAAAAGGAATTGAACTTTCATCGTTTGCAGTTGATTATGCTAAAAAGAATTTTGGATTGAATTTAATCAACAAACCATTCGACCCCGCGTTGCTAAACAATGAAATTTTTGAAACCGAATTTGATGTAGTAATTATGGGTGATGTATTGGAACATTTTACCAACCCAACCGAAGCCATGCAGTTGGTACAAAAAATATTAAAACCAGGTGGAGTAGCATTTATTCATTTACCTGGTTCGTTAAATTTATTATCTAGCAAGTTGGCATTTTTTGTTTACAAATTAACAGGCAAACAAAAAACAATGACGATACCACCTTACCATTTAACTGAGTTTTCAGGCAATAGTATAACCCTTATGTGTAAACAATCAGGTTTTAGTAAAGTACTTGTAAAACACGATATAAAACATCCATCAACCATTCCGTTACGTGGTACTTTTATCGAAAACCTAATTAAAAAGAGCATGCAATATCCCAACTATTATTTAACAAAATGGTTTGGTGTTGCAGGTGATCGAATTAATGTAGAAGCTTATAAATAGACCAGCATGCGCATTATATCTGTTATATCATATCCGTTTTTACCAGCTACCACCGGAGGTGAAATTTGCACAGCAGGCTTGCTCAACGAGTTATCTAAAAACCATGACGTAACAGCGTTTACTGTAGAGCCGTACAAAAACGGATATGAATATCAAACAGGAAAAACAGACATGGTTTATGCCATGCCATTTAATGCCAGTCGTTATTATAACTTTAGTTTAATTGGTAAACTCAAAAAACTGATCAAACAGAAACAAGTAAAGTGGATATTATTTGAACAACCATGGTTTGGCTGGTTAATAGTGTTTTTAAGATTAACAACTAAAAATAAAATAGCTGTACGTAGTCACAACATAGAATATTTACGTTTTAAAAGTATAGGCAAGTGGTTTTGGCAAATGCTATACATATATGAAAAATTCACCTACAAATCGGCACACTTGGTTTTTTTCTTGAGTGAAACCGATAGGCAAAAAGCCATTTATGAATTTGATTTAAAACCCGAAAATACTTTGCTAACACCCTATGGCGTTGATTATTTAGAACAACCGAAAATAGCCAGTCAACAAAGTATTTTTAACCTAAGGAATGAACTAGGAATTGTACCCAACGAAAAAATGATCTTATTTTTTTCGACCCTAAGTTACGCGCCTAATTCTGATGCTGTAAATTATATTGTTGATGAAATTTACCCGCGGTTAACCCAACAAGGATTAGTATTTAAAATTATCATTTGTGGTAAAGGGTTACCCGAACAATTGGGTCATAAAATAACAAACACGGCTCACATCAAATACCTAGGTTTTGTTGAGGATATCAATTTATATATTGATTCAGCCGACATTATGCTGAATCCTATTTTAAGTGGTGGTGGAATAAAAACCAAAGCGATCGATACCCTGGCTAGAAACCAACGGGTAATATCAACCCAAAATGGTGCAGAAGGGATTGATATCGATATTTGCGGCAACAACCTTATTATTACCCAAGATAACAATTGGGATGATTTTGCAAATGCAATTGTACAACACATTAATCAACCCAAACAATTACCTGCTGCATTTTATCAAACCTATAGTTGGAGTAACATTGTACACAATTTAGTTGAGAAAATTTATTAACGCTTATTGTAATGGTCTTGCGCCATTTGTGCTATACTTCGCTTTACTGCTTCCTTAAAAATACCTTCCGGTTTGTAAGTCGCTATTTCTTCTTGTTTAACTGTAACATTTCCGGTTGATTGACTCACCAATAAATCATTCCGATAAATGGAACTGGCATATTGCATGGTACACCAAGCCTCTGTATAATTAAATGTATCTTTAAATTGATTGATCTTTTGTTTATCATGAAAAGACCATTTAGGTTCCATTTGTTGAATCTCTAAAATAAATCCAACATCGCTAGGCATAAACAACATTACATCACTAAATAAATCGCCAAAAGCACGTTGTGTAGCAAACAAATAGCTCCTATGTAATTCGGAAGTTTGTATAGTAAATCCAGGCTCTTTAACCAAATGTGTATCATTAACCCTACTGCTGTATTTAACGTAAAGTGGTTGATCTATTTTATTGGAGGTAACACGTGCATAAGGACTAACTTCGAAATAGCCAATTTGTGTATTTACACAACCTGCAAAAAGTAATACCAACAGAAATGTATATTTGAACATAACAACAAATTTAAACGTACTGTGCAAATACCAAACTTAAAATTATTTTTTGTTTTATTGGGGTTGATGATAACCCAATTATCTTTTGCGCAATACCAAATACAGGTATTAGATAGTAACACATTTAACCGGGGCGAAGGCGTTGTTCTGAGTAAAACCAGCTTCAGGGGCTTAAGTGTGGTGGACGATAACACCATTTGGGCAAGTGGCAGCAGAGGCACCTTTGCACGAAGCACAGATGGCGGAAAAACATTTACTTATACCCAATTAAAAGGCTACAAAAAAATTGATTTTAGAGACATTGAAGCTTTTGATGACCAACTTGCGGTGATGATGAGTAGTGGCACACCTGCTTATATTTTAAAAACAACTGACGGAGGTTTAACCTGGAAAGAAGTTTACAAAAATACCGATAGTGCCTACTTTTTAGATGCCATGGATTTTTGGGACAAGCAACGGGGCATGATAGTGGGTGATCCTATTTACGGACATTTTGTATTACTTGAAACCAAAGATGGTGGCGAAACTTGGCAAGCGTTAGATACCACCAAAATACCACGTGCAATGCATGGAGAAGCCGTATTTGCAGCTAGCGGAACCAGTTTAAGATGTATAAATGACAGCGTAGTTGCCTTTGCAACTGGTGGGTCGTATGCACGTTTTTTCTACTCCGACAATTCAGCAACTACATGGAAGATCATTCCCACAAACGCCATTCATGGGAAACCATCACAAGGCATATTCTCCATAACATTAAACCGAAGCGAAGACGGAGTAACAAGAATTACCGGCATTGGGGGCGACTATATGCAGGATACAGTAAAATTCAAATCAACTGTATCGTGGCTTAACCAAACACGTAAAGCAACTATAACTTGGCACAGCCCTATTACATATAAATCATCCATGGAAGATTTAAAATTCATACCATACACTATGGTGTGTGGTACGTCAGGTGTTGATATGGCCAATTATAAAAAGCCATATTACCAAAAAATATCTAGTGAACCCTTCCATGTAGTGCGTAAAGCTAAGAAAGGGAATGCAGTATTTTTAGCAGGGCCAAACGGAAAAATTGGACGATTTGTTTATTGAAAAATCGTTCAATTAAGTTTAACTTAGTCTTTACTGTTAATACTTAGAAGTGCCTATTTACAGCTTCTGCAATTTTGCTTGCAGGTAAATCTTCCATGCAACTTGTGCCATCAATACAACTGCCTCGGTAAAAACATGTACAAGTTTTATTAGGTGCAACAATTTCGCCTTTACCAAACAAATCAAACTCATAAGGATTAAAGATGTTATTCATCAATACAATTTTCTTACCCAATGCTAATGTAATGTGCATACCCATGGTAACTTGGGTAATTATCATTTCGCAGTGGTTAACCAAGTTGATAAATTCATATAAACTAAAGTAGCCCACATATAAGGCACCACTGCGTTGCTGTATTTCTTTGTTTCGCAAATCTTCAGCTTCTCCGCCCAATAGTAAAATTTCTGCATCAGGATGTTGTTGTTTCAAGATTGCAACCAATTCCACCCATTTGTCTATACTCCACAAACGAGTTGTCCAGCGGCCACCGCAACCCGTGTTCATACCTATTATTTTTTTGCCCTTGGGTAAATTCCAAGTATACCCTTTATCATCATGCGTATCTATTAAATATGGTTCACCTGAGTGGGTTAGTCCACATATTTCAAAAATTTCTTGTAGGTAACTTTTGGTATTGGCCTTGCTTACATCATCAAACATCCCTGTAGAAAATTTATGAACAGCTAATTCATTCATAGGTTGAATTTCATTATCCTTCAACACATAACCATATTTCTCTTTAGCATCTAATATCTTAAGTAAAGCACCAGCCTCTTTTTCTTTATCTAGGTTAATGGCAATATCCCAGTGACTGTTTTGTACATACAATATACTGTTGTGATCCCATTTTAAAATCTCATCAATTTGTGATGATGGCAGGATATCGGGAGTCCAAGTAAGCCAAGTAATTTTACATTCGGGATATTCTTTTTTAAACCTAACCACCAATGGTGTGGTGCGAATAACATCGCCAATGGCGCCCAATTTAATAATTAATATACGCTTAGATACTTTGGTGTATGCCGAACAATCTGCACAATGAAAACCATGCTGTTTGTGAGGTTTACATGGAATATGACCTTTATAGTGAATGCAATCTGCGTTAAATTTCATCATGTGGTTTGGCTTTGCCCTATTGGCAAGTATAACCACAAGCGGCAAAAACTCCAAATTAATAGGTGAACAATTAACGGCAATTTGTCAGTTAACCAAAGTTTGGAAAGCATTTTGTATCTTGCCATCACTCAATCTAACATAAACATGAAAAAAGGAACAATTATTCTTTTAGGTGTAGCAGCTTTGTTTTTGCTACTTATTTTTAACGGTTGTGGCAGTTACAACAACATGGTAACCAAACAAGAAGCCACTTCATCTGCTTGGGCACAAGTTGAAAATGTGTACCAAAGACGTTTAGATTTAATTCCTAACTTGGTTAACACCGTTAAAGGAGTAGCTAATTTTGAACAAAAAACATTAACTGATGTCATTAACGCCCGTGCAAGTGCTTCTTCAATTAAGGTAGATGCAAGCAAATTATCGCCTGATCAAATTCAAAAATTCCAAGCATCGCAAGGAGAATTGAGTCAAGCATTAGGTCGCTTAATGGTGGTTGCCGAACAATACCCTCAATTAAAAGCTACCCAAAACTTTTTAGAGTTGCAGAGTCAATTAGAAGGCACAGAAAACCGCATAGCTGTGGAGCGCCAAAAGTTTAACGAAATAGTAAAAGACTACAACACATACATACGTAAATTCCCTCAGGTAATTTATAGCGGTATGTTTGGGTTTGATAAAAAGGGTTACTTTGAAGCCGATAAGGGTGCTGAAAAAGCACCAACCGTAGACTTCGAGAAATAAACCCTATTTAGCATAGCCACAGGGGGTACAGATGATATATTTGTACGTTCTGTGGCTTTCATTTTAAACTCAAATTTATGTCAAAAACCTTTTTTACATCCCAAGAACAAGACCAAATTATTGAGTCGATAAGGATGGCCGAATTAAATACCAGTGGCGAAATTCGTTTGCACATTGAAGCCAATTGCGAGGGAAATGCATACGACCGTGCCAAAGTTGTATTTGAACAATTAGGCATGCATGCCACCGAACAAAAAAATGGGGTTTTATTTTATTTGGCTTATGTCAATCATAAATTTGCTATTTTGGGTGATAAAGGCATACATGAAAAGGTTTCACAACAATTTTGGGATGGAGAAAAAGAGTTGTTGGTTTCCTATTTCAAACAACAAAAATTTGCTGAAGGTTTGTGCTTAGCCATTGCCCAAGCGGGCGATAAACTAAAACAACATTTTCCTTACCAAAGCAATGACACCAACGAATTAAGTAACGACATTTCTTTTGGGAATAAAGGAGGAGAGCATGAATAACCTGTGTAAAATGATTAGAGGCGGAGCATTTAGATTACTGGTTGCCTTTGCGTTATTAAGCTTAACATCCTATGCTACATTTGCAAAAGATATTCCTGCAAAATCAAACCGATTTGTTAATGATTATGCCAATGCGTTAAGTGCTGGAGAAGTAAGCGCCTTGGAAACAAAACTTAAAGGATACTATGATTCCACATCAACCCAAATTGCTATCGTTATAGAAAACAGTTTAGAGGATGATGACTTATTTGATTATTGCCAAAGACTTGCTGAAGGCTGGGGTATTGGTGAAAAAGGAAAAAACAATGGTGTACTTATTTATGTGGCAGTAACCGACCGTAAATCGCGCATACATACAGGTTATGGCATGGAGGCCACCATTACAGATGCAATGAGCACACGCATCAGAACTCAACAAATGAACCCCGCATTTAAAGCAAGAAATTATTATCAGGGTTTAGATGATGCCAGCACAACAATTATGCGGTTGGCAAGCGGAGAGTTTATCAATGAAATACAAGAAAACAATTCGCCCAAAAAACCATCCATGGTTGTCATAATTATTGTTGTAATCATAATTCTTGTCTTATTTAGCCGCGGTGGAGGAAGAGGAAACCACAGCCGTGGTGGTTTAGGCGGACCTATATTTTGGGGAGGCACACTAGGCAGTGGTGGATTTTCAGGAGGAAGTGGAAGCGGTGGCGGATTTGGCGGATTTGGTGGCGGTGGATTTGGTGGTGGCGGAAGTGGTGGAAGTTGGTAAATTAACCCGTTACAAAACATTTAATAAAACGAGCGTCTTGCCTACAAGCCGTTCGTTTTTTTATTTACTCATAGCCCAAGTGAATGGCTCTGAACATATAAACAAAAGTAATGTGTTTGGAAAAATCATACATAAAACTATTTTTACCAAATAAAGTTAACACTGTATGAATAAAATATATTTAATCGCATTCATCGCATTTGGTTTGTTCTCTTGCGGTAAAAAAACCGAAAATGTAATTGAAGTAAAAGATGTTGTATTGGAAGCAGAGGGACCATACTTTGAAGGTCCAAATACATTCCAATCTGTAATTAAAGGTATTTTAAAGAATAACAACATCAATCCTGAACAAGTAGAAGGCGTAACATTAACATCTGCAACAATTACTTTGCCTGATGGTATTGAAGAAGGTGCGATACAAGACCTTTCTCTTCAAATGGTAAGTAGCAACTCTGATATGATGAAAGTTGCTTTTGTTAATCCGCTTCCATCAAACCAAAAAGTAGTTGCATTAACCACAGCTGCAGAACAAGATGGACTAAATAAAATATTTAGCACTGATGATTTTATCATTTTATTAGATGCCAATCTGAAAAAAGATATGGAAGCTACACTCAACTTTAAAGCAAACCTTACTTTTAAAATTCTAACTAAATAATAAACTCGATTATGAAATTGACCACAAAATTATTCTCATTACTGGCCTTAGTTATGATATTCTTTGCTTTCACCTCAAACGATGAAGGCGACAGGTTGATAGGTGTTTGGCAACCAAGCAGCGGAAAGGCCAAAGTTAAAATTGAAAAAATTGGAACCAAATACTACGGTAAAATTGTTTGGTTAAAAGAACCAAACGATCCAACTACACAAAAATCAAAAGTTGATAAAAACAATCCTGATGAATCGATGAGGAATGTTCCGTTAAAAGGATACCGAATGCTAAAAGACTTTGTTTATGCAGGTAAAGAACAATGGAATGAGGGTACAATTTACGATCCTGAAAATGGAAGTACCTACAGTTGCGAAATAAACATGAAGGATAAAAACACCTTAGAAATTAGAGGTTATATTGGTGTGAAGGCACTTGGAAGAACAGATGTTTGGAAAAGATTAGAGCTAAAAACGAACTAATGAAAAATATCATCCTGCTATTTTTTATATTAAGTAGCACACAATTATTTGCGCAAACAGACTCGACTATAACAAACCAAGAAGAGGAAGACTTTTCCATATACGAGAATGCAACGCCTACTGATGGAAAGAACATCACCTTTTGTAATCCTAAAATTTTCGACTTAAGTCCTGCCCGTTTTGTATCCATAGCATGGGACCATCAACTACCTTACGAAATGAATTTGTCTTCACAAGGTAATTATGCAAAAGGAGCTACTATTGAAAAGCCGAATGAAACAGCCAATGTAAATAGTACTGGGGGAGTAAGGCTGAATGCAAACATTCCAGTCATATCAAGCAATAAATTTTTATGGCAGTTAGGTGGGAATTTTTGGAAAACCAATTATACTTTTGATGATGTAATTGGCCCTACAAATGATGCATCGCTTATCCAAAACATTTCTAAAAATGGTTTAACTACTTTCGGACTAAACTCTACAGTTTTTAAGCCATTAAACGAAAAACAATTTTTATTGGCGCAATTTGCTGCAGATTTAAGCGGAAACTATGCATTGGATAATCCTCAAGGGTTGCGATTTTTGAGGTACTCGGCATCTATACTTTGGGGTAAAAGACCAAACGATAGAAAACAATGGGCGGTAGGTTTGACTCGCACTTATCGTACGGGCGAATTAAATTATGTTCCTATTTTATTGTTCAACTGGACAGCACCAAGCAGAAAATGGGGGACAGAAATATTATTTCCAGCACGCGCCCATGTGAGAAAAAACTTTAATGCGAGAAGTTTATTGTTAGGAGGATATGAATTAGACGGACAGAGTTATAGAATTGGCGGAATATTAACCACTAGTAATAAAGAACTTGAGCTTAGAAGGGGCGAATTACGTTTTAGGATGGAGTACCAGAGACAAATTTCAGGATTTATTTGGGGCAGTATTCAAGCTGGCTACAGATACAATTTCTCTTATAGAGCAGATAATACAGAAAAAGACGGATCAGATTTTTTCAGAGGATTTGTTGGCAAGCAAAATTATGCCATGATAAATGAACTAAGCGGTGCTCTATATTTTAATATCGGTATCCATTTAGTTAGTCCATAAATAAAGTATATGTTGATACAAATTCTCTTCTATGAGGTTCATTTGTATCAACGTTTGCTTAATAATTACATGCTAATAATTCTACCATCTTCCATTTCAATAATGCGGTCCGTACTTTGCGCAAATTCGTTATCGTGCGTAACAATTAATAAGGTTTGTTTAAACTCGTGAGCAAGTTCGTTAAAAATATCAAACACTATTTGGCTGTTCTTTTTATCTAAGTTACCTGTGGGCTCATCACCCATAATAATTAAGGGGTCGTTAATTAATGCACGTGCTATTGCTACCCGTTGTTTTTGTCCACCAGAAAGCTGATTAGCCATTTTGTGCGCTTCGTTATCAATACCCAAAACCCGCAACTTTTCCATCGCACGGTGCTCCACTTCTTGCTCAGTGTGTTTGCCTAATTTTAAACCAGGTAGCATTACATTGCGCAACACACTAAACTCGTTTAATAAATAATGAAACTGAAAAACGAAACCTATTTTTTCATTTCTTACCAGCGCCAACTCGCCTTCTTTTTTATTGCGCATGGCCACGCCATCAATGAACAAATCACCTTCGTAATCCGTATCCATGGTCGATAGAATATACAGCAAAGTAGATTTACCACAACCCGATTTGCCAATCACAGATACAAACTCTCCCCTATTAATTTCAAAACTTACGTCCTTTAAAACCTGAATGGTAATAGGATCGTGAAAGTTTTTACTAATACCTTTTGCCTGTAGTACAATGCTCATTTTATTTTACCTCTAATAATAACTACTGGGTCTATTTTACTCGCCTTACGCGCAGGAAACAATCCAGCAAAATAAGTGGTGATTAGTGAAAATATGATACCTATAACATAAAACTTAGGATTATAATTTATGGGATATGTTTTAATAGTTGGCAATGCCGCTGTATTAAAGGGTACATTATCAATAACCACAGATAAACTAAAACCAGAAATCAACCCAGCCAATCCTCCAAAAAAACCAATTGTTAATGCAATGGAGATAAAAATAATATTCACATCTTTGCCAGAAAATCCTGTTGCTTTTAGTATAGCGATGGAATCCATTTTCTCATAAATCATCATATTTAATATGTTATAAATACCAAAACCGGCAACTACTAATAATGTTATTCCTACTGCATAAGATATAATCGACCTAACAGCGCTTCCAGTTTCAAATTGGGAATTGGCTGTTTGTATGTCTTCGGCATCTAAATTAAAAACCTTTGCATATTCTTGGCCAACTAAAGGAGCCAATGTCATATCTGTTAATTTAATCTGAATATCGGTTACATAATTACTTGGCTTACCTAATAATTTTTGCGCAGTGGTTAATGAGGAATAGCTTTGTGTTTTATCAAAATCTTGCAAACCAGATTGGAAATATCCGACTACCTTTAATTGAATTCTATCTCCCTTAGGAGTAGTAACTTGAACTACATCCCCAATATTAGCCAACATTTTATCAGCTAATCCTTTACCTAAAATAATACTGTTAGGTGTATTTTTTAAATCAATAAATTTACCAGCCGTTACATAATCCTGAAAATAGAAAAGTTTATTTTCAGCCTCTACATCAATACCATTAATTACACCTGTAACATCAATGGCTCCAACATTATAAAACACTTGAGCTACCAACTTTGGTGCTACTCCAAAAACCCTTTTGTCATTTTTTAATGCATCTATTATAGCTCCATAATTATAAATTTCAGCTCGGGTTCCACTTGGCTTTACAGAGTGTATAAAGTTGTAGTGATTTTTAAATTTATCACTTATGTCAATAGGTTGATTTGGGTTAGCTTTAAGCTCGTTATATAATTTAATATGTGGGGTTCTGTTTAATATCAACCCATCCAACAAATCATTTAAGCCTGTCATAAAACCCAATAGGGTAATAAACATAGCAATACTAAATGTAACACCGATGGCTGCAACTAATGTTTGTCGCCAACGAGCCACCAACAATGATTTTGCAATGGTAAAAATTAGTTTGGTGTTCATTTTATTTTCCCAATAATTTCATCATCGGCAGTAATCCCCGATAAAATCTCCACGCGCTCATAATCCTTTAATCCCATCTTAACGGCAACTTTATCACCACTTTTTGTAGTAACAAAACCATCATCACTAACTAAGCTACGCGGTAGGGTTAAAACATTATTTTTAGTTTGAATCACCACATTGGCCTCCACGGTCAAATTAGGATATAACACAGGTGGTGTTTTGATAAACTTTGCTTCGACCAAAAACGACTTGGTACGCTCATTCATCAATGGATTTATTTTTTCTATAACCGCTTCAAACACCTCTCCTTTATAACTATCTAAACTGATTAAAACCAATTGTCCCTTTTTCAGTCGCACAATGTCATATTCATCAACCTGAAGTTCTAACTTGAAACTGGTATTAGAACCCACAATAGCAAGAGCCATTTGAGGGGTGACCATTTCCCCATTCTCTTTTAAAATGCTGTAAACCTTGCCATCAACCTCACTCTTTACAATAAAATCTTGATTTTGCTTTAAAGAAATTTGTAGGTTATTTTTTGATTGCTTTGACATAAAACTTAACTGCCGTTTTAACTCCTCGTACTTTAACAAAGCAGATTGGTATAGTGCGCGTGAGTTTTCGTAAGCCAATTTACGTTGTTCTATTTCAACCTGCGAACCCACTTGTTGATTCCACAAGGTTAACTGGCGGTTATAAAGTGAAGAATCAACAAGCCACTTGTTTTTAGCAAAATCAATATTAACTTTTAGTTCATACAACTTACTTTTATTGGTAGCGTAGTCGTTGTATGAAGCAGTTAATCGAGCATTTTCGGTATTTATCTTTGATATCTCGTTTACGACAGACAACAGCGGTGTACCTTTTATTACTTCATCGCCTTCGGTAACAAAAATAGCATTGATAATACCATTTACTGTCGCGAATACCTGGTATTGATTAGCAGCTTTAATTACACCCGAAGCATAAACAGACTCAGTAATATTTGATACAATTGGCTTGGTCGTTTCTACTTTACTTTTGCAAGCATACAAAACCATTGTAGCCAATAGCAATAGGCTAAATTTATTCATACTCCAAATCTATTATTTAATTGCAATCAATAACCATGATTCGCATCATATAATCCATAAAGAAAACATATAGTAAACTTGAAAAGTTGGAATTCACGGAGACAAATATTGCGTTAAAGATAACAGAAGTTTGAAGCGCAGCAACGAGAATTGACAATTGCAGTTGACGAAATGGGGAGTTAACAGCTGAAGCTAAAAAATGAGCTCTAAAGCCATATGGCACTGAGCAGCTATAACATTTAGTAGAAACTAAGGCCAGGCGAGTCAATCCCTTTTAAATTAAAAATATTAATCGTAAAATCGAAGTAACCTTAATTAGCCAAGAATATGTTACAAAACCTCGACTTAACAAAAATGTTGGTACTTGATATTGAAACAGTGCCACAACACCCCAACTACCGGCATGCGCCAGAAAAATGGCAACATTTATGGGATAAAAAATCCGCTTTTATCAAACGTGAAGAATCACAAACGGCTGCTGACATATATCCACGGGCAGGAATTTATGCAGAGTTTGGGAAGATTATTTGCATTTCGGTTGGCATATTTAATAGAAGTGGAAACTATTGGCAATTCAGGGTAAAATCTTTTTATGGCGATGAGGAGAAAATTTTATTAGACGAATTTATTACCATGCTAAATAGACATTTTGATGACCCCGATAACCTGTTGTGCGCGCACAACGGCAAGGAATTTGACTTCCCCTACTTATGCAGAAGGATGCTGATAAACGGCCTAGAAATCCCCACTCTATTAAACATTGCCGGCAAAAAACCATGGGAAGTAAATCACCTTGACACCATGGAACTATGGAAATTTGGCGATTTTAAAAACTTTACTTCCTTAGAGTTATTGGCCGCCACATTTAACATACCAACCCCAAAAAATGATATAGATGGTAGCCAGGTTTGGACGGTATATTGGAATGAAAAAGATTTAGAACGTATTAAAACCTATTGTCAAAAAGATGTGGTTACGGTTGCTCAACTGATCCTTAGATTCAGAGGCGAGGCTTTATTAGAAGAGCAAGATGTGATTATGAGCTAAAGCTTGGAAACCAACCTCAAAAAGTTAACATTATCCTAATCCGATTTTACTTACTTTTACCAAGGTAAATGATCATATGAAAAGAGAAAAAAACTTAAAAACTGTAAGTAAGGAAATAGAGCGTTTTTTTGCAGCAAACAGTAAAAAAGCATTCAACTACAAACAAATTTGTGCAGCATTAAATATAGAAAGTACCGAAGGTAAAAACTACATCATCAGAACCCTGAAACAAATGGAAAAAGATGGGATGATTGATGAGGTAATGCCAGGTAAATATTTGGCGTTATTAACTACACATTTTATAACGGGTAAATTAGAAGTAACCCAACGTGGTGCTGGATTTGTAATACCTGAAGAAGGAAGCGAAATTAAAGATGATATTTACATTGGAAGCGAAAACTTAAATACAGGCTTGCATGGCGATACCGTTAAAGTGAACCTATTTGCCAAACGCAGTGGAAGCCGAGTGGAAGGAGAAGTGATAGAAGTGCTTAAACGCAAACGGGAGGAATTCGTAGGAGTGGTTGAGCTAGGCCATAATTATGCATTCGTTTCGCCCGATGATAAACGTGTACCAATTGATATTTTCATTCCAGAAGGCAAAATAAACAATGCCAAAAATGGAGAAAAAGTGCTAGCACGTGTAGTTGATTGGAGCAACGAGCACAAAAACCCAATTGGAGAAATCATAGAAATTCTAGGTAAGCCTGGCGACCACAATACCGAAATGCACGCCATTATTGCTGAGTATGGTTTTGCAAATAAATTTCCTGATGCGGTAGAAAAAGAGGCAGATAAAATCCGTGATGTAATTACCAATGATGAAATAGCCAAGCGGAAAGATTTCAGGAAAATTACCACGTTTACAATCGATCCTGAAGATGCAAAAGATTTTGATGATGCACTTTCAATTGAGGATATTGGTGATGGTATATTCGAGATTGGTGTTCATATTGCTGATGTATCTCATTATGTAACCAAAGATAGTGTGCTTGATGCAGAAGCTTTTGAGCGAGCTACATCGGTTTATTTGGTAGATAGAACCATCCCAATGCTACCTGAGAAATTAAGTAATGGCGTTTGTTCACTTCGTCCCAACGAAGAGAAATTAACATTTAGTGCCGTTTTTAAAATGAACCTTGAGGGTGAAGTATTAGATAAGTGGATTGGAAAAACAGTAATTTACAGTGACAGACGATTTGCATACGAAGATGCTCAAGAACGTATTGAAAGTAAAGTAGGCGATTTTGCAAAGGAAATTAACACATTAAACGATATTGCATTAATATTACGAAAAGCACGATTTAAAAATGGAGCCGTTAACTTTGAAACGGAAGAGGTAAAGTTTAAGTTAGATGAAAACTTTAAGCCAATAGGTATATTTAAAAAGGTGCGTAAAGATGCACACAAAATGATTGAGGAGTTTATGTTATTAGCCAACAGAACTGTAGCAGAGCTTGTGCATAAAATGAAAAGCGAAAAACAACCTAAAACTTTCGTGTACCGTGTCCACGAGCCTCCAAGCGAAGAAAAACTAAAACTATTTAATTTGTTTGCAGCACGTTTTGGATTGAGCATACAAACAACTTCACAAAAATCTATCTCCACTTCATTTAATAATTTATTAAACGATGTAGAAGGTAAGCCAGAACAAAACATTGTTCAAAACATGGCGGTACGTAGCATGATGAAGGCATATTATAGTACAAAAAAAACAAGTCATTATGGTTTAGCATTTGATTATTACACGCACTTTACCTCTCCAATCCGAAGATACCCAGATTTAATGGCACACCGCTTATTGTTTGCTTATTTAAACAACGGCAAATCGGCTAATGAATTGGAGTATGAAGAAAAATGCAAACACGCTTCACAAATGGAAATTCAGGCAGCTGATGCCGAACGTGCGAGTGTAAAATATAAACAAGTAGAGTATATTAAACAATTTATTGGCGAGCAGTTTGACGGCATAATAAGTGGGATTACCGAATGGGGAATTTATGTTGAGATAACTGAATACAAATGCGAAGGCTTGGTAAGATTAGCCAACTTAACAGATGACTTTTATGATTACGATGAATTTAACCAATGGATTATTGGCAGACGTACCCGTAAAATGTTTCAATTAGGTGGTGAAGTGAAGGTCATTGTTAAACAGGCTGATCTTCAAAAACGCCAAATAGATTTAGATGTTGCAGAAGTATCTGCACCTCGCAGAATTAACCATAAGATTGATAAAAACAACCGTAAAGACGAAAAAAGAAAAAAACGCAGAAGATAATTTTCAATTATTTTTCTCGCTGATAGTCAATATTTTTGCACTTTAATGCCACATGCATGAGAAATAAATACTCAAACTCATATATTTGGCTAAATTTAGGAATAAGAAATGAGAGGATTTTTATTAAGCATAGTTATATTATTTTCAGTTACCGCATTTGCACAAAAGGGAGGTAAAAAGCCCGCATCGGGTTATGATATAATACACCCATTTAAAAACGGAATAGCCAAGGTTGAAAAAGACGGCAAGCAAGGCTTCATCAATGAAGCCGGTGAAGAATTTGTTCCTGTAAAATACGACCAGATTTACCCTTGGGAAAAAGGTAGGGCAAAGGTTGAAATTGCAGGTAAATATGGTTTTATAAATGAAGCTGGTGAAGAATATATACCTGTTAAATACGATTTTATCGGGCCATTTAAGAACGGACTAGCTATTGTTTCGCTTAATGGGCGAAGAGGCCTTATAAACGAGGCAGGCGAAGAGGTTGTAACCTTACAGTAAATTACCAAACAATATTTAAAAACTGTACCTAAAGGGTGCAGTTTTTTTATGCAATTTTTTAGCAAAACAAATCTATTAGTAAAACATAAATGTATCATTCGATTTTCATTGAAAGAGATTGGAATGAAAATATCATTGAAAATTCATCGTTAAACATCTAACCCCCCTTAGGATAAATCAACAAATACCTCTAATATTGCAAGCAAGAGTTCGGTTAATGTTTGAAAAAATAACACTATTTCTTAATGGCTCAACCGCACTTCAAAATCAGGCTTTTTTACCCTAGAGGGATTTTTAAAAGTAATTTTAAAGACGTTAGAAGATTGCGAAACCTGCGGAGGCTAAATCCTTATTTATTTATGGATTTTTATCAAACACCGGACTCTTTTTTTTATTCAGGTTTTTAAAGCTGATAAATTTGTTTTATACTTAATTATTGAATTATCGCCATCTTCATCAATAACAAAATTTAGGCATGAGTTGAATGCCCGAAATCTTAACGTAAACCGATGTTACATTCAACCTTCCTATTAACATATTTTTACTTTCCTTAAGATATTTATTGTTCTAGTTCAATAGTTTATTCATGGTATTAAAATCTCAAACACCACATTCATTCCTTTTTGTTACCATAAACAAGCAACTTTTAAGGTTAGTTCACACAAAATCTAACTAATTTAAAAAAAACTACCCAATTTATAGCTGAATAAAGCTTGCAGAAATAACGTTTATGGCATTTGCCATCATTACACGCTATCAGGCATTAGAATGGCTCTGGAAGGTATTATTCGAAGCAAACCGAACTATACATAGATAGTAGATCTACCAGGAAATTTTAAAAAGAAAAAGACCAAACTTTCGTTTGGTCTTTCGTCTTAGTTGCGGAGGCAGGACTCGAACCTACGACCTTCGGGTTATGAGCCCGACGAGCTACCACTGCTCCACTCCGCGATGTATCTTTTAAATGCTATTGACCTTTGCGCTGTGCTCCAGTTTTAAGCGTTTTATCTTTAAAAATTCAAATCAAAATCACTACCGATTTGGGAGTGCAAATATAATACACTTTCTTTGCCATGCAAATTTTTATGAATCATAAATCAGGATACGTTAGTATTATTGGCAAGCCAAATGTAGGTAAGTCAACGTTAATGAACGCTTTAGTAGGTGAAAAAATTTCTATAATTTCTCCAAAAGTTCAAACAACTCGTCACCGTATTATGGGTATTTTAAGCAAACCCGAGTACCAATTAGTTTTTAGTGACACACCAGGAATTATAGAACCCAAATACAAACTACATGGTAGCATGATGGATTTTGTGAACCAAAGTTTACAAGATGCAGATGTGGTTTTGTTTATCACTGACAACAGTGATGATCACCCTGAGAATGAAGCCATTTACGACCGTTTAAAGTTAATTAAGTTGCCTCTTATTGTGTTGGTTAACAAAATTGATTTGATTGGTGATAACCAGAAAGTTGAAGAGAAAATTACTTACATTAAAAGTAAAGTAATTAATGCATCATACGTTATTCCGGTTTCAGCTTTAAATAAATTTGGGCTAGATAGCGCCATGACAACCTTGATGGAATTTATACCTGAAGGACCATCGTACTTCCCAGATGATCAATTAACTGATAAGAGTGAGCGTTTTGTGGCATCGGAAATTATTCGAGAAAAAATCATGATGCGCTACAAAGAAGAAATACCTTACAGCGTGCAGGTTGATGTAGTTGAATTTAAAGAGGATGAAAAAATAATACGCATAAGTGCAGAGATTTATGTGATGCGCGACTCACAAAAAATGATTTTAATAGGAAAAGGGGGCTCTGCCCTTAAAAATGTGGGTATTGCAGCCCGCAGAGATTTAGAACGTTTTTTCGACAAACAAGTTTTTTTGCAAACCTTTGTAAAAGTAAAAGAAAACTGGAGGGACAGCGACAAACTGCTTAAACAGTTCGGATACAAAGAGGATTAATAAATTTAAAGGTAATTTTAAAAAGAAAAGTAACATTATGGGAAACATGGTAGCAATTGTGGGGAGGCCCAACGTAGGAAAATCGACACTTTTTAACCGTTTGGTGGGTAGAAGAAAAGCCATTGTGGATGACTTTTCGGGTGTAACCCGCGACAGACATTATGGTGAAGTAGAATGGTGCGGACGGAGATTTAACATAGTTGATACAGGAGGATTTGTATCAAACAGTAACGATGTATTTGAAGCAGCCATCAGAGATCAAGTAAATATTGCGATAAAAGAAGCAGATTTATTATTGTTTATGGTTGATGTGGCAACAGGTATTACAGATCTTGACAGTCAGTTTGCAAAGCTATTGCGTAAAAGCAATAAGCCAGTTTATTTGGTGGTAAACAAAGTAGATAATAGCCAACGTATTTACGAAGCGAGCGAGTTTTATAAACTTGGGTTTGATAGTTTATATTCTCTGTCATCTGTAAGTGGTAGCGGTACGGGAGAATTGTTGGATGACATCATGGATAAGCTTAAACCTGAGTTAATTGATGAGCCCAATGAAGATAACGACCAAGATTTTGAAGGAGATGCAGATGAAGACAACTTTGCTGCTGAGTATGATGAGCATGATGATTTAATAGAAAAAGAAGAACCTGTCAATTTTATTCCAAGAGTAGCTATAGTTGGTAGACCAAATGTTGGTAAATCATCTCTGGTAAATGCGCTTTTAGGGGAAGATAGAAACATAGTAACCGAAATTGCTGGTACAACCCGCGATACCATAGATACCTTGTATAACGCTTATGGACACAAGTTTTTTCTGGTAGACACAGCCGGAATACGCAAAAAATCTAAAGTAAGGGAAGATATAGAATTTTACTCGGTGATGCGGTCAATCAATGCACTTGAAAATTGTGATGTAGCTGTTTTGGTAATTGATGCAACCATTGGTCTAGATTCTCAGGACATGAACTTAATCCACCTTGCCGTAAAAAATAGCAAAGGATTAGTAATAGTGGTTAACAAGTGGGATTTAATAGAGAAAGACCACAAAACAGCAAAAGTTTACGAAGATGCCATCAAAGAAAAACTAAAGCCATTTAATGACGTGCCAGTATTGTTTACATCGGCCGTAGAAAAACAACGTATACATAAGTTAGTTGATGTGGCTATGACCGTAAACGCGAGCAGAAGACGTAGGATTAAAACCCATAAGCTAAACGAAGTGATGCTTGAATTAATAGAAAACTATCCGCCACCATCAACAAAAGGCAAGTACGTTAAAATTAAATTTGTAATGCAACTACCCGGTCGTAGCCCTAAATTTGCATTCTTCTGTAATCTACCTCAGTATGTAACCGAAAGCTATAAACGCTATTTGGAGAACAAAATCCGTGAAAATTTTGATTTCCATGGTGTTCCAATGGTCATTTACATGAGAAAAAAGTAAAAAAAACTTGCACTATTAAAATATATTCATATATTCGCACCGATTTTAATCAAGAAAAAAACAAACACAATGAAAAAAGTATTATCAATCGCTGCTGCAACTGCTATGTTAGCAATCGTTGCTTGCGGACCATCTGCAGATGACAAAGCTAAAGCTGAAGCTGCTAAATTAGATTCAATCG
>CANLLM010000013.1 GCA_947491825.1 Bacteroidota bacterium | reverse complement strand
GACATAAGAGCTGTGAGCAGGTGTTCCGCTCCTAATCATCCGGATGCACTTATGGAATCAGAGGTTAACCGTGGATTAGCAGATCGTATAAATCCTGCACCATTCGGAAATCCTTCTCCAGCTGATGGTATACTATCTCCAAACGATGAGATTAGCATACAATTTAATGAACCAATAGATAATGCTTCTCTCAGTTTCCAAAACTTTGATATTAGAGGTGTGCTTAACGGAAGCGCAACAGAAAGCAACGTAAGTATTTATTTCGATGGCAATAATGATTATGTGGAGATTCCAACAGGATTAAACCTGAACAAAAAATCTTTCTCACTCGAGTTTTGGGCAAGAAGAGATGCTTTAGGACAACAAGTTGTTTTCTCACAAGGCATTGATCCAAATCAATACTTTGCTATAGGCTTTGACGCAGCTAATAAGTTTTACCTCCAGATTGGCACCGATAAGGTATTTAGCAATACTGCGGTTACAGATTTGGTAAATTACAACCATTACACGGTTTCTTATAACTCAGATTTAAATAGGTGTGAGTTGTTTTTAAATGGGGTAGTTAGTAACACAGGTAACACCACTATTTTTACTAAATATGAGGGTGGAGGAAAAACAATTATCGGTAAACTTTCATACGATAATAGCCTTGCATTCATAGGTAACTTAAGAGACTTTAGGTTGTGGTCAAAAACCAGAACGTCATCGGAAATCCTAAGCTCTATTAATAGAACTTTAAAAGGAACAGAAGCCGGGATTGTTGCAAACTGGAGGTTTAATGAAGCGAAAACCAATACAGCTAAAGATTATATCCGTTCAAGAAATGCTGAGATTGTTAACGCAGTATGGGAAATAACACCTAAAGGAAGCTCTTATAAAATAGTAAACGAACCTTTAACTATTGAAGCATCAAACATTGCATTTACCCAAGAAAGTGATTTCACTATTGAATTTTGGTTTAAAGGAAATAACGTTGGAGGTAATGTAGCATTGTTCTCTAATGGTAAAGGCGATTCTACAGATATTAATCCATCTATTCGTTGGAGTATTGAAAAAGATGCCAGCGGCAAGATTTATGTTAAGCATAAAGGTTACAATTTTGAGGCAGTTACAACCAATTATTTTGATGGTAACTGGCATCATTTTGCTTTGGTAATGCAAAGGGCAACAAGTTTAACTGCTTTTGTTGACGGTAATCAGCATAATACAGTAAATTCATCTGGTTTCGAAATGTTTGGCGGTAACAAAATTTGGATTGGTGCTAGAGCGTATCAGCCAGCTTTTGGCGCTGATGTATTGGATCGTTTGTTTACTGGTTTTGTAGATGAAGTTAGGATCTGGAGTTCTGCAAGAACTCAATTCCAGATAGAAAGAGACTTTGTTAATAGGTTAGGTGGAACCGAATCAGATTTGACATTATACATTCCGTTTGAGTTGTATACGATTAATTTGGGTGTGCCAATTTTAACACCTAGTGTTAAGGATATTAAATCGCCAACTCGTGTTATTACTGGAGCAACAGCTAATGGTAGTGGATTAAATACGGAAACAGCTAAAATTAAACTACAACGGCCTGTTGAGGCCATTAATTTTACCTATTTGGTAAATAATGACCGTATCATACTTACACCAAATACCCTGCCTGCATTAATTGAAAATGTTACGCTTGATGTAACAGTAAAAGATGTTTATGACCTTAATGGCAACAAAATGCAATCTCCAAGAACATGGATTGCTTTCATAGAGAAAAATCAAGTGAAGTGGCAAGACCAAGACTTTATTTTTAATAAATTAAAAGGGGCCGCATTGTCATTTAATACGAAGATTGTTAATTCTGGTGGTGCGGTTAAACAATTCACCATTCAAAACCTACCAGATTGGTTAACTGCTAGTCCTGCAACAGGTAATATTTTGCCTAACAGCACAGTTACAGTAACCTTTACCGTTGATCCGAATGTTAATATAGGTGCTTACGAAAACGAAATTCAAGTGCTTACAGACTTTGGATACCCAGATGGTTTGTTGATTAAACTGAAGGTATATGCTGAGCCACCTTCATCATGGTCAGTTAATCCGGCCGCATTCCAAAATACAATGAGTATTGTTGGGCAGATTAGGGTTAACAGCATTATTTCAACCAATCCTGATGATAAGTTGGCAGCATTTGTTAATGGCCAATGCAGGGGTATTGCAAATCTTCAATATTTCTCACAAGTTGATCGTTATTACGCATTTATAAATGTTTTTAGTAATGTTACTAGTGGAGAAACTATTGAGTTTAGAATTTGGAACGCTACCGAAGGCAAAATCCATACAGAAGTTACACCTTCTCTTCCATATGTTGCAAATAGTTTAGTGGGTAACATTACCAGCCCTCAAATTTTTAATGCAACTGATAAGATAACCAGGTATATACCTGTAATGGCAGGTTGGAATTGGATTTCGTTTAATTTATTAATGAAAGACTCGACTGACATCAATAAAGTGTTGAAAAATGTGGTAAGTACAGAAGGCGATATTTTTAAAGATCAAATTAATTATGCTGATTATACATCGCTTAATGGTTGGGCAGGAACACTTGCTAGTCCGGTTAGAGGCGTTAAAACTGAAAAATCATACCGTTGGAAATCAAGTACCACAGATACTTTAGTAATTACTGGTGTTGAGGTTAATCCTTCGTTGCAACCTATTCGTTTAGATTCAGGTTGGAATTGGATTGGCTTCCAATCTCAAAGAAATTTAAGTGTTATTGAAGCATTCTCTTCTTTAAATGCAACAAGCGGAGATTGGGTAAGCAGTCAAACTCAATTTGCTGTTTACGATGCAAATATTGGTTGGGTTGGTAGTTTAATTACCATGCTTCCTAACAAAGGCTATGTATTCAAATCAGCAGCAGTAAAACAATTTGCTTATCCTAGATCTGCGATGTTCAGTAAAACTGAAGCAGCAGATAATCGCTATCAAAGCAAATATTTTGCATACAATGCAGAAGGATTTGAAAATACAATGAGCGTGGTCTTAGATCCTGGTTTTTGTAATGAGGTGCTATCAACAGGAAGATTAAGTATTGGTGCATTTGTTGGTAATGAAGTAAGGGGAATAACCAAACCAACGAAGTTGAGTAATGGTAAGCATCTATACTTTTTAAATGTATCATCTAATAGCAACGCTGAAGAAATTACATTTAAATTATTGGATGAACAAAATGGAACAACACTTGACCTAGATGGTAAGGTGCTTTTTGGAAGCGGTAAATTAGTTGGCTCTTTATCTTCACCATATCAAACCCAAACAACAACAACTGTAAAATGTGAAGACTATTATTCTGGTGCAGTAAGCAATATTAGTATGTATGCATTCCCTAATCCTTATAATAAAGAGGTGCAGTTTAATGTACAAGGAACACTTGCTGAAACACTTAGTGTGAAAGTATTGGATGTAACAGGAAAGCTTGTTGATGCATTTGAATACAAAAATGTTGGAAAGAGTAATTCTGTTAACATGAATTGGAATGCTGAATCAAGAGGCGTAGAAGTGAAAAGTGGATTGTATTTTGTTGAAATTAGAAGTAACGGCAATGTTGTAAGAACCAAATTAGTTAAGTATTAATAGAGATTTTTAAAAATGAGAATTTGTAAAGTATTAGTAGCTCTTGTGTGCTTGTTGGTTGTAATGCAAGCTAAAGCTGCGGCACCAAATTGGACTGTAAATCCGAGCGCGTTTCAGTTTTCTATGACGGTAACTTCTGTTGCTAATGTAAATTGTGTTGAGTTGGTTAATCCAACAAACAAGATTGCAGCATTTGTTGGTTCAACGTGTAGGGGCGTATCATCAACAAGCACCGTTATTAACGGAAAGTATATTGCCTATCTTATTGTGTATAGCAATACAAGTTCAGGCGAAACGGTTACTTTCAAAATTTATAATGCTTTAAATGATACTATTTATGATGCCAAAGGAAGTGTTGTGTTTCAAGATAATGCTTCGTTTGGTGTAACTACAAGTCCATATACGTTAAGAAGTAACAATGCTCCAACAGCTATTTCTATCAGCAATGCGATAATCTCTGAAGGTTTGCCAGTAAACTCTACTGTTGGTTCATTAACTAGCACTGACCCTGACTCGCCTGAAACCTTTACTTATAGCCTAGTGACAGGAACAGGAAGTACGGATAATGCCAGTTTCAATTTGTTAGGTTCATCGCTTAGATCGAATGCAATTTTTGATTATGGGATTAAAAATACGTATAGTATTAGGGTAAGAACTACTGATTCGAAGGCATGCTTTTTTGAACGTGAATTTACGGTCACAATTCGTGATGTCAATGGTCCACCAACGGGTATCTCACTCAGTAATATAGACGTAACAGAAAATGGAAATACGCCAACAGTGGTAGGTTTGTTTACCCCAATTGATACGGATTCAGGAGATACGCATACTTATGCCCTTGTGCCTGGTTTTGGAAGCACAAACAATGGTAATTTTTCTATTACAGGTAATACACTAAGATCTCTTATTTCATTTAATTTTGAGTTTAAGAATTTTTATAATATTCGTGTTCGTGTAACAGATGCGGCAAATGGTTTTTTTGAAAAAACATTTGTAATAACCGTAAAAGATACCAACGATGAACCTACTAACATGCAAATTAATGGAAGTAGCATTGGTGCAAGTATTAAAGAGAATAAGCCCATTGGCTCGGTTGTAGGCACCTTTACAACTACAGACGAAGATGCGTTTAGTACTTTTAATTACAGTTTTGTAAATACAACAGGAAATAATAACGATCAATTTCTCATAGTTGGAAGTCAGTTAAGAACCAACAATTTATTTGATTTTGAAACAAGGCAGAACTATATCATCTATGTGAGGACAGATGATGATGGAGGTAGTTTTTTTACCAAGCAATTCGTCATTGGTATCATAGACAGTAATGATGCACCTACAAATATCAATTTGTCCAATAATGTGATTTATGAGAATTCAGCTCAAACATCCTTTATTTCAAAATTGTCGGCAACTGACCCTGATGCTACAGGAACGTATTCATATTCATTAGTTGCTGGCGCAGGAAGTTCAGGTAATGCTAGCTTTTTGATTAGAAACGATAGTTTGTATTCAAATGTGATTTTTGATTATGAAACTACCAATTCATACTCTATTAGAATACAAGTAAGTGATGGATTTGGAGGCACGCTTCAACTAAACAAAACCATTACAATTTTGAATGGTAATGATCTGCCAAGCAATATTAATCTATCACAAAATCAAATAGATGAAAACTCGCCTTCCAATACACCAATAGGCAACTTAACTGCCATTGATCAGGATGCTTCAAATACATTTACTTATAGTCTCGTTGTGGGAGCTGGTTCAACAGATAATAATAGTTTTAATATTTCAGACAATGTGCTAAGGTCTTCAGCATCTTTTGATTATGAGATAAAAAGTGTTTATACCATAAGGATTAGGGTTACAGATAATGTTGGAGCGTTTTTCGATAAACAGTTTACTATTACAGTAAATAATTTGATTGATGCACCAACCAATATTGTAATTTCAAATGATACCATTAGTGAAAATCAACCTTCAAATTCTTTAATAGGCCTTCTATCGAGCACAACTCAAGATACCATTACCTCTTATACTTATACTTTTGATAATACCGCTCCAGGTAATGATAACTCAAGCTTCATTATATCAGGAAAGCAATTAAGAACAAATGCAGTTTTTAATTTCGAAGCAAAATCAACCTTTACCATTTACGTGAAATCAACATTAGGTGCAGTATCATTTGTCAAGGCTATCCAAATTTTTGTTAGAGACATTAACGATGCACCAACAGATGTGTATTTTAATTCAACATCAATTACAGAGAATCGCCCTTCTGGTAGTTTTATTGGACTACTTAATACCGTTGATCCTGATGCTGGAAACACGTATACTTATTCGCTAGTTACTGGCTTAGGGTCAACCCATAATGCTAGTTTCTCAATACGAAATGATAGTTTGTTTAGTGCAGTAATTTTAAATTTCGAGTTAATAAGTACACTTTATATTAGGGTTCAAACGCAAGACAATGGATTACTGACTTTCCAGAAGGCTTTTGTTATTAACGTTACAGATAGCAATGATTCCCCAACTTCATTATCTCTTTCAAATAAGATGGTTAATGAAAACATGTCAATTGGCACGTCAATCGGAACTTTTACAACAATTGATCCTGATCTCAATCAGAGTTTTACCTATTCGTTAATTTCTGGCACCGGTGGCACAGACAATAGTAAATTTTATATTGCTGGAAACCAGATTTATACAAATGCAGTATTCAATTTTGAAAGTAAGCGCTCGTATGCAGTACGTATACAAACAAGCGATGGTAATGGTGGGATCTTAAGTGACTCATTTACAATAAACGTTGTTGATGTGAATGATAACCCAACAGCGTTGGCTTTATCAAATAATTCTACTAAAGAGAATAAAAATGTTGGCTCTTTAATTGGTTTGCTTAGCACCACCGATGAAGACACACTGAGTCAGTTTGTATATAGTTTAATTAATAGCGCATCTAACGATAACAACGGATTTTTTATAAGCGGGAATGAGATAAGAACGAATACTGTTTTTAACTATGAAGCCAAACAAATCCACATTATTCAGGTTCAAACATCAGATACCAAAGGCGGTATTTTCAGTCAGCAGTTTTCCATTAGCATAATTGATAGCAACGATATTCCAAGTGATATTATACTTTCAAATAATGCCGTTTCAGAAAACCTGACTACCTCAAGTTTTATTGGGTTATTAAATACGTCAGATCCTGACGCTCCAGGAGGTTTTGTTTATTCACTTGTTAATGGAGTTGGATCTAATGATAATTTAAGCTTTAAAGTAAGTAATGATTCATTATATGGCTCGGTTGTGTTTAACTACGAAACCAAAAAGTTGTTTAATATAAGAATGAGAACTACTGATGCCGGTAATTTATTTTTTGAAAAAACTTTTGTTATAAATATCAATGATATAAATGATGTACCAACAGACATTCAGCTTTCTTCAAATGAAATAAGGGAAAACTTGCCTACGCGAACTGTGGTTTGTAATCTATCAACAATAGATGAAGATTTGGCTAATACTTATTCATACAGCCTAGTTAGTGGTGCTGGCTCTACCAATAATAATAGTTTTGTTATTCAAGGTAGCCAACTCAGAACAAATGGTATTTTTAATTACGAATCAGTATCTACATATAGCATTCGCTTAAGTACAAGTGATCTTAATGGAGGTGTTTACGAAAAAGTATTTACCATAAATGTTTTAGATAGTAATGATGCACCAACAAACATAATATTAAGCAATAACGTTGTAACAGAAAATTTATCTTCTGGTGCTAAGGTTGCTAGCTTATCAAGTATCGATCAAGACCCTGCAGATCAGTTCGTATATAATTTGGATGACGTTGTAAGTAGCGACAACAGTAACTTCTTCATACTAGGTAACGAGCTAAGAACTGCAGTCACCTTTAACTATGAGAATAAAAGCCTTTATGTTATCTATTTAAAAACTACAGATCAAAGTGGAGCTGCTTATTCTAAACAGTTTATCATTACCATCAAAGACACCAATGATTCGCCAACCTTGTTAAGTCTAAATAATAATACCGTGTTTGAAAATAGGCCTATTGGAACTTTCGTTGGAAAGCTTTCAACAACTGATCCTGATCAGGCCTCTAATTTTACTTACACTTTAACTAGTGGTGAAGGGTCAACAAATAATGGATTGTTTTATCTTGCTCAAGATTCACTTTACAGCAACCAGGTATTTAATTACGAAAATAAGCGTACATACTCAGTTCGTTTGAGAAGTAATGATCAGATAAACTCATTTATAGAAAGTGCTTACACAATTAGTGTTTTAGATGCTAGTGATGCACCAACTGAGTTGAAAATTTCTGCTGTTAAATTACAAGAAAATGATTCTATACAAAAAAGCATAGGTGCATTTACTACTGCTGATGAGGATGCCAACGAAGCCCATAGTTATAAATTTGTAGTAGGTTCTGGAGACCAAGACAATGGCTCATTTATTATTGATGGTAAAACATTGTTCAGTAATTTTATTGCTGATTTTGAGACTAAATCTACTTATTCTGTTAGGGTAAGGGTGGAAGATAAAGATGGCGAAACTTTTGAAAATACTTTTGTAATTAATATAGTTGATACCAAAGAAAAACCTTCAATAAATGATCAAAGCTTTACCATAAAGGAGAATGATCCGGCTGGAACTAGTATTGGTGTGATTTCATCTTCAAGCCCTGATGCTTCATCTGTTCTAAAGTATAGTATCATTACCTCAACTGATTTCTTTGAAATTGATGAAAATACAGGATTACTTACTAATACTGTAGCGTTCGATTACGAGAAAACAAACAGATACAAAATAAAAGTATTGGTTAGAGATAATCAATCAGTAGTAAATGTACTTTCAGATACAGCAGAAATCACGATAAATGTGGGTGATGAGATAGAGCTTAATAAGCCATTACCAGTAAACAATTTCATGTCGCCAGATGGAGATGGCGTAAACGATTTTTTCGAAATAGAAAACGTTATACTTTATGCTGATTATAGTTTAAAGATATTTAATGACATAGGTGTTGAATTATATTCAATAACAAGTAATTACCAGAATGATTGGAATGGCAATGTTGGAGGTAACAGAATAACCAATGGTGTATACTATTACTTATTCTATAACACGAATACTGGAAAAGAATTTAAGGGTACACTAAATGTTTTTGTTAAGTAATTAAGTAGGCTCAAAGTATGATGAAATTTATAAAGTTAACAATTGTATTAGTTGCATTACAATTTATAGCGAATAATGCTAATGCTCAATACCGCGAAACGTTTTACACTACGTTGTTAAATCCATTCATTGCTAATCCAGCAGTTGCAGGTACCTCAGGCGCTCCATTTGCTATGTTTAATGCCCGTACCTTAGTGGGCGGTGCGAGTTCTTCTGCAAGAACCATTAATTTTAGTGTACATACACCTTTAAATAATGTACCTAAATATGGCAACTCATCAATTGGATTAAAGTTTATCAGTCATAATGCAGGTGTTTTTCAAACCACCAATGCAGAGGCTGCCTATTCCGTTAAAGTTGATTTATCTAAAGATGACCATTTGAGTTTAGGATTAAGTTTAGGATTTATTCAAACGGCTTTAGATAAAGACCTATTGAGTTCGAATGTTAACCTTGCGGATCCTAATATTGATGCACCCCAGCTTAATCAGTTTTTATTTACTACAGGTGCTGGAATACTTTATCAAAGCCGCAACGGTTTAGAGGTATATGCAGCATCACCTATGTTGGTAAGCGTTTCTGATCCACTTAGTGCATTTGCACTTGTTGGCGCTAGCTACAAGTTTAATTTAGGTGGTCACTCGTCAACGAACTATTTAAAACCAGTAATCAATTTTTATAATTTCACCAATACACAAAAAGTAATTGATGGACTGTTGAGCATGTATTTTAACGATGCATTTAAGTTACAACTCGGTTATAGATCTAGTGGAGCTGCTGTTGCGGGTCTTGGCTTTAATATTAACAGTTTTTTGGTTGCCTATAATTACTATCACTTTACAGGCGAATTTACCCGATATGCCCCTGCGCAAAACGAAATTGCTATTGCATTTAAGTTTAAGCCACAGCGAAAATCTGGTAGACGTAGTGATGCGAATTACTGGTAATCATTATTGCTTATTATACAACATTACTAAAGGCCGAAATTGCACTTGCTCTAAATTATATTGCAAATAGGTTAGTTGGTAATTTTACCAAACTTGTAATTTTAAAGCAACTAAAGGAGATTTAGTAAACAGTTAAACTCAATTTGCTATGTATGATGCAAATATTAATTGTGTTGTTAGCTTAATTACAATGATAAAAAAAGGCTATGTTTATAAATCAGCCTTAGTAATATAATTTACTTATCCTAGATCTGTAATGTTTAGTGAAACTGAATGCACAGAAATTCGCTACAAAAAAAATGTTTTGCATATAATGCAGAAAGCCTCGAGAACAAAATGAGTATGTAATTAGACCCGAGTTTTTTAATGAAGCACTATCAACGGGAAGTTAGGAGAAACGTAAGATCTAGATAGCAAGTTGCTTTTATAAACGGCAAGTTAACTATATCAATTGTTGCTCTTTGATGTAAGAACTAAATTAGTTAAGTATTAATAGATATTAATGAATATGAGAATGAGTAAAATATTAGTAGCTATTGTATGCTTATTGTGCATGATGCAAGCCAGAGCTGCAGCACCAAATTGGACTGTAAATTCGAGTGCGTTTCAGTTTTCTATGACGGTAACTTCTGTTGCTAATGTAAATTGTGTTGAGTTGGTTAATCCAACAAACAAGATCGCAGCATTTGTCGGTTCAACGTGTAGGGGCGTATCATCAACAAGCACCGTTATTAACGGAAAGTATATTGCCTATCTTATTGTGTATAGCAATACAAGTTCAGGCGAAACGGTTACTTTCAAAATTTATAACGCTTTAAATGATACTATTTATGATGCCAAAGGAAGTGTTGTGTTTCAAGATAATGCTTCGTTTGGTGTAACCACAAGTCCATACACGTTAAGAAACAACAATTTACCTACTGCATTAAACTTAAGTAATTCATCTATTAACGAGGGGGTTGCCGTTAATACTGGTATTGGTACGTTTACTTCAGTAGATCCCGACTCTCCAGAAACGTTTACTTATACGCTTGTATCAGGTGTTGGAAGTAATGATAATGCCGTATTTAATATATCAGGTAATACACTTCGTTCATCTCAGGTATATAATTATGGAGTAAAGAATGCTTATAGCATTAGGGTAAGAACCACGGATTCGAAAGGCTGCTATTTTGAGCAACCTTTTACAATAAGTATCCTAGATGTTAATACTGCTCCAATTGGAATATTTATTAGCGATTCTTCTATATCAGAAAACGCAGGAATACCTGCCGTTATTGGTGTGCTATCTGCAAACGATAATGATTCGGGAGATGTTATGACTTACAGTTTAGTAGCAGGTATAGGAAGCACCAATAATAGCAGCTTTAATATTTCAGGCAAATCACTTCGTGCCTCTGTTTCATTTAACTACGAGGTAAAAAATACTTACTCTATTAGGGTGCGTGTTACCGATGTCGCTAGTAATATTTATGAGCGTATAATAACTGTTGTTGTTAATGACGTAAACGATGAACCAAGTAATATTTTAATTGATGGAAATGCTATTGGAAAAAGTTTTGCAGAAAACAAACCTTTGGGTGCTGTTATTGCTACTTTATCTACCAATGATGAAGATTCTTATAATGTGTTCTCCTATTCGTTTATAAACACAGCAGGTAATAATAATAGTGATTTCTCTATTATCGGTAATCAGTTGCGCACCAATGCTTTTTTTGATTATGAAACGAGGCAGAACTATGTAATTTTTGTTCAAACAAATGATGGTAATGGAGGCATATTTACTAAACAATTATTGCTAACTGTAACTGATAGTAATGATGCACCAACAAATATTAACATGACCAATGGTCAGGTATACGAGAATACTCCAACTAGTTATTTTGTTGCAAAAATTTTAGCTACTGATCCTGATGAAACGGGTACTTTTACATACACACTTGTGTCTGGAGCTGGTAGTTCTGGAAATGCAGGTTTTAAAATAAGTAACGATACCTTGTACTCAAATTTGGTTTTTGATTACGAAACCCAAAATAGTTATAGCATTAGAATTCAAGTATCAGATGGAAACGGAGGAGTTTTACAGCAAACAAAAATAATTACCATTTTAGATGCGAACGACACACCAACCAATATTAACCTTACACAAAATCAAATTGAGGAAAACCTTCCAATAAACACACCCATAGGAAGCTTTACAACAATAGATCAGGATGCCAGTAATTCGTTTACCTATAACTTAGTAAGCGGATTAGGTTCGTCAGATAATGCGAGCTTTAACATATCGGGCAATGTATTGCGGGCCTCAATATCTTTTGATTACGAGACTAAGAGTAGTTACAGTATACGTATACGCACATCAGATAATGTAGGCGCATTTTACGAGAAAATATTTTCTATATCGATAATAAATGTAGTTGATGCACCAACCAATATTACACTAAGTAATGATAGCATAAACGAAAATACAGCAGCCAATACGCTAATAGGATTATTTGGCAGTACCAATCAAGATACGAACGTTACCTACAGCTATAGTTTTAACAATTCCGTATCGGGTCATGACAATGCGAACTTTATCATTTCGGGTAACCAGTTAAGAAGCAATGCCGTATTTGATTACGAATTTAAAAACACCTATACGCTTTACATCACAACCACATCAGGTGTAACTTCATTTACAAAACTTATCCAAGTATTTATACGCAATGTAAACGATGCGCCTACGAATGTATTTTTAAGTAACGCTACGTTATCAGAAAATAATGCAATAAAAACGTATATAGGTAATTTAACAACAGCCGACCCTGATAACAACATAAACTATAACTACAGTTTGGTAAATGGTATTGGATCAACACATAACGGTTTATTTGTGGTTTCGCAAGACAGCTTGTACAGCAGCAGTATTTTCGATTATGAAAACCAATCGAGTTACACCATACGAGTTCAAACCAGCGATAACCAAGGTGGTATTTTTCAGAAAATATTTATAGTAAATGTAAGCAATAGTAACGATGCACCTACCAATATAACGTTAAGTGAGGTAACAATAAACGAGAATATGGTTGCTAATACCAATGTAGGATTGTTTAGTACAACTGATCAAGATACCGGCAACACTTACTTTTATACTTTGGTAAGCGGTATAGGCAGCACGGATAATGGCTATTTTATGATATCTGGTAATACATTACGTGCCACATCTCAGTTTAACTTCGAGCTAAAAAACAGCTATACCATACGTGTACGCTCAACAGATAACCTAGGCTTGTGGTACGAAAAACAGTTTGTAATATCAGTTATTAATACCAACGATGCACCAACCAATATTACAGTAAGCAACGATAGTATAAGCGAGAACAGGCCAAGCAATACAGTTATTGGTACATTAATCACCACAGATGAAGACCTAGTCAATACGTTTGTATACAGCTTTGCCAATTTAATAGGCAATAACAATAACTTGTTTACATTAACGGGCAACCTGTTAAGAACCAATAGTGTATTAAACTTCGAGCAACAAAGTGTGTACTTTGTATACATACAATCTAATGATGGTAACGGAGGGGTTTATGTGAAGCAGTTTCAAATAAACGTAAAAGATAGCAATGATGCTCCAAACGATATTGCATTAAGTATTAATAGTATAATGGAAAATAGACCTACAGGCGCATTAGTAGGTATATTTAGTAGCACTGATGCGGATGTAAATAGCGGCTTTAATTACACATTGACTAATGGAACTGGCAGTGTTGATAATGGTAGTTTCCGCATTAGTAATGACAGTTTGTATACTACTGCGATACTTAATTTTGAGTTCAAGAACTCATACTCTATTCGTGTGCAAAGTACTGACAATGGAAGCTTAGGCTTTCAAAAAGCGTTTACAATAACTATAAGTGATAGCAATGATTTACCTACAGATTTGAATGTCAATATCACATCTGTAAACGAAAACATGCCAACAGGTACGTTAGTGGGAACACTAAGTACTGTTGATGCAGATGTAGGCCAAACATTCGGTTATTCATTAGTATCAGGAGTAGGCTCAATCAATAATAGCCAATTTAGTATCATCGGAAATCAGCTACTAACCAATAGTATTTTTAACTACGAGGTAAAGAGCAGCTATACAATCCGCGTGCAAACCAACGATGGTAATGGAGGAACATTTACGGATACTTTTAACATTAGTATATTAAATACTAATGATGCACCAACCAATATTTTATTAAGCAACAATGTGATAACCGAAAATAGAGTAGTAGGTTCTGTTGTAGGATTATTAAGCACCATTGATGAAGATTCCAATATATTTAGTTACCAGTTTGCCAATATAGGCACCAACGATAACTCAAGTTTTTTACTTAATGGAAATCAATTAAAATTGAATGGAGCATTAAATTATGAGGTAAAACAAATATATCAGGTACAGATACAAACCAATGATGGTAACGGAGGCAGTTTCACAAAACAATTTTTAATAAACGTAACCGACAGTAATGATGTACCAACAGATTTAACCTTAGATAATAACCTTGTTCAGGAAAACAGACCATTAAGTACATTTATAGGAAGGTTTACCACCACAGATATTGACTTGGTCTCCGTTTCTTTTATATACAGTTTTGTTGGAGGAGTAGGCTCAAATCACAACTCAAGTTTCCGTATCAGTAACGATTCGTTATATACCAATTCATTATTAAACTTCGAGACCCAAAACATCTATTATATAAGGGTAAGAACCACAGATAATGGGTTGTTTATCGAACGCCAGTTTACCATCACCATAACAGATGGTAATGATGCACCCACTGCACTTTCAATAAACAATACCACCATACGAGAGAATGTAATAAATCGTACACGAGTTGGGGAGTTTAGTACAACAGATGTTGATTTAGCCAATACCTTTAGCTATAGTTTGGTATCAGGCATAGGCTCAACGGATAATGTATCATTTGTGATATTAGGTAATCAATTGCAAACCAACAGCTCATTTAACTACGAGCAAAAAAGTAAATACTTTGTAAGAGTGCGTAGCACAGATAACGGAGGTTTATGGGTTGAAGACACCTTTTCGATAAACATAGCAGATAGCAACGATGCGCCAACGCAAATAAGTTTAAGTGGCACTACCATTAAGGAAAACAAACCATTTGCCAGTTTAGTAGCAAACATCAGTACAACCGATGAAGACCTAGACTTCTTTACATACACCTTGGCCAATATACCGGGCAATGATAACAGCAACTTCTTTATAACAGGTAATCAATTAAGAAGCAATGTTATTTTTGATTATGAGACCAAACGTATTTACAATATTTACATTCAAAGTTCAGATGGATACGCAAGCATAACCCGTCAGTTTGTAATCAACATTATAGATTCAAACGATGCTCCTAATAACTTGATACTTACGAATAATACGGTAAATGAGAACAACATACAACAAACATTTATCGGAACATTTTATTCGAGTGATGCAGATGTAACAGATTTATTTATGTATTCTCTGATAAGTGGAACTGGTGCAGTAAATAATAGTTTGTTTAGAATCAGCAACGACTCGTTGTATGCTTTAAATTCATTCGATTTTGAGACCAAAACAAACTACAGTATTAGGTTACGTACTACTGATGGTGGTGCATTATGGTTTGAAAAACAGTTTGATATTTTAATATTAAATACAAACGATGCACCAACTGATATTTCAATTAGTAGTAATGAAATTAAAGAAAACACCCCTATCCGAACGCTTGTCGCTAACTTGTTCACAACCGATGAAGATGTGAATACATTCACTTACAATTTGGTCAGTGGAGCAGGGTCTACCAACAACAACAGTTTTGTTATTCAGGGCAGCCAACTCCTAAGTAATGCAATATTTAATTATGAATCAGTAAACCAGTACAGTGTTCGTATACAAACAAATGATGGAAGAGGAGGAACATTTGAAAAGGCATTTATTATTAATGTCTTAGATAGTAATGATGCTCCTTCGGCAATAGCACTAAGTAATAATTTAATTACAGAAAATCTTCCAATTGGAAGTTATGTAGGCAGCTTAAGTTCTACTGATCAAGACTTAGGCAGTCAGTTTACGTATGGTTTTGATAATGTTTCGACAAACAATAACGACTTGTTCTTTATTTTTGGTAATGAGATAAGAACCGCATCTGTTTTCAATTACGAATCGAAAATTTTATATATTGTTTATGTAAGAACTACAGATGTGGCTGGAGCATTTTATACGCGCCAATTTATCATCAATGTAAAAGATACCAACGATCTTCCTTCTGAACTGTTGTTAAACAACAGCAGTGTTTCTGAAAATAGACCTACACGCTCTTATGTGGGCAAGCTCTCTACAACAGATGCTGATCAGTTTGGTAATTTTATATATTCATTGGTTTCAGGAGATGGAGCTACCAATAACAACGACTTTTTAATTTCAAACGATTCATTGTTAACCAACTTTGTATTTAACTATGAAAATAAAAAAGTATACAATGTAAGGTTAAGAAGCACTGATGCTTCGGGAGGTAACATTGATCGTCAGTTTAACATCAACATCACAGATGATAATGACGCCCCAACACAACTAAGGTTATCAAATAATAAACTATTTGAGAACGATTCGGTACAGAAGCAAATAGGCGTTTTTACTGTTACAGATGAGGATGTAAACGATCAGCATAGTTACACACTTTCGGCAGGAGCGGGCGACCAAGATAACGCATTGTTTATTATTGATGGCAACTCAATGTTTAGCAATTTTATTGCTGATTATGAGGTGAAAAAAACCTACAACGTTAGAATTAAAACAGAAGATAAAGATGGCGAAACTTTTGAAAATACTTTTGTAATTAATATAGTTGATACCAAAGAAAAACCTTCAATAAATGATCAAAGCTTTACCATAAAGGAGAATGATCCGGCTGGAACTAGTATTGGTGTGATTTCATCTTCAAGCCCTGATGCTTCATCTGTTCTAAAGTATAGTATCATTACCTCAACTGATTTCTTTGAAATTGATGAAAATACAGGATTACTTACTAATACTGTAGCGTTCGATTACGAGAAAACAAACAGATACAAAATAAAAGTATTGGTTAGAGATAATCAATCAGTAGTAAATGTACTTTCAGATACAGCAGAAATCACGATAAATGTGGGTGATGAGATAGAGCTTAATAAGCCATTACCAGTAAACAATTTCATGTCGCCAGATGGAGATGGCGTAAACGATTTTTTCGAAATAGAAAACGTTATACTTTATGCTGATTATAGTTTAAAGATATTTAATGACATAGGTGTTGAATTATATTCAATAACAAGTAATTACCAGAATGATTGGAATGGCAATGTTGGAGGTAACAGAATAACCAATGGTGTATACTATTACTTATTCTATAACACGAATACTGGAAAAGAATTTAAGGGTACACTAAATGTTTTTGTTAAGTAATTAAGTAGGCTCAAAGTATGATGAAATTTATAAAGTTAACAATTGTATTAGTTGCATTACAATTTATAGCGAATAATGCTAATGCTCAATACCGCGAAACGTTTTACACTACGTTGTTAAATCCATTCATTGCTAATCCAGCAGTTGCAGGTACCTCAGGCGCTCCATTTGCTATGTTTAATGCCCGTACCTTAGTGGGCGGTGCGAGTTCTTCTGCAAGAACCATTAATTTTAGTGTACATACACCTTTAAATAATGTACCTAAATATGGCAACTCATCAATTGGATTAAAGTTTATCAGTCATAATGCAGGTGTTTTTCAAACCACCAATGCAGAGGCTGCCTATTCCGTTAAAGTTGATTTATCTAAAGATGACCATTTGAGTTTAGGATTAAGTTTAGGATTTATTCAAACGGCTTTAGATAAAGACCTATTGAGTTCGAATGTTAACCTTGCGGATCCTAATATTGATGCACCCCAGCTTAATCAGTTTTTATTTACTACAGGTGCTGGAATACTTTATCAAAGCCGCAACGGTTTAGAGGTATATGCAGCATCACCTATGTTGGTAAGCGTTTCTGATCCACTTAGTGCATTTGCACTTGTTGGCGCTAGCTACAAGTTTAATTTAGGTGGTCACTCGTCAACGAACTATTTAAAACCAGTAATCAATTTTTATAATTTCACCAATACACAAAAAGTAATTGATGGACTGTTGAGCATGTATTTTAACGATGCATTTAAGTTACAACTCGGTTATAGATCTAGTGGAGCTGCTGTTGCGGGTCTTGGCTTTAATATTAACAGTTTTTTGGTTGCCTATAATTACTATCACTTTACAGGCGAATTTACCCGATATGCCCCTGCGCAAAACGAAATTGCTATTGCATTTAAGTTTAAGCCACAGCGAAAATCTGGTAGACGTAGTGATGCGAATTACTGGTAATCATTATTGTTTATTATACAACATTACTAAAGGCCGAAGGATACTTCGGCCTTTAGTATTTTGCGGCATAGGCATAATCAATAGCGAATCTAGAACGTCAAATCAGGTACAAAAATAGCTGCTATTTTTGGGCTTAATAGTACAGTTAAATTGGTACGCGAAAAATGTGAAATCCGCACTTTATAACAAAATGGGTTCTACAAGTTGTAACTGATTTTTGGAGTTAAGTAAAGTTGCAAAACAGTTAGAAAGGTTATAGGTGCGATTTCTTGAAGTTATTGGTGAATAAACCTATTATACAATCTTTAACCTAGATTGGTGTTACGAAGCCTTTGAAGAAAGTGCTAATTAGACGGTGCGGAAATTGCTACCAATGCAATAAAGCCACTAATAAATGCTGCTGATACGGGTTATTTATTTTGATGCACAAGCATCGCAATACATTTTTTTAATGTGTAGGTTTTCAAAAAACTTAAACGATACTTTTGATTTCGCAAAGATTTCGCAAAATACTTCGGGGTTTGTTTGTTGAAGTTTTTTAAATACCCCTTGGTATTGTTTTTCAAAAGCCTCTATTTTACTTGCTTTGCCGTAGTAAAACATGCGTAAGCAAAACTCTTTACATAGTGACTTATTTTCATCATCAACATCTTTGTAATGATCAAATAAAATTTGTGCAGCCAAATCAAATCGTTTTTGTTCAGCGTAATAATCTGCTAAAAACACAGATTCTAAAATTGGGCTGCTTTGTGATAGCTCCTTTATGTTTTTGTATGATTCTGACTTTTTAGATTTACGCGCATCGTTGGTTACTGGATGAAACCTTGACCTTAATGTATTGTATAAATTAACAGGAATTATTGTAGCCGTTAATGAACTGAATAGTGAGGAAAGTATTTGTAATTCTTCTCTGCGGGTATTATTATCTAGTTTACCTGACGAATTTAGTTTTAATGCCAGGTAGTTGTATTTAATAATCGGATTGTTTGGGTCCAATGTTCTTAGTTCGTCAAAACGCGATATTTTCTCTGCATCATTATTAATAAATAAGCATTTGTTATTTAACAAAGCAATGTACTTTTTATCATTAGGTATCGGAACTGCCTTAAACTTTTCGTAGCTAATTTTACCTGCTTGGTACAATTTAATTAAAGCAGTTTGGTTGTTTAGCGCGCGCTTCACGTCTTTCTTTTCAATAGCCTTTTGTATGCGGTATGCCCAATAATCATCCTCGCTCAATTTCTTTAAATCAAAAGCTACGCGCATGTCTATACTTGCAAAACGTTCTGCCTGTAGCAGATATTCTATTTTACGCGATAGGGTGGTGTCTTTATTTAATTGTATGCGCACATAAGCAGGGGTGCTATCTGCTAGGTAATAATAATTAGTTAATACAATTTGTTTACGGAAAATATCCCAAGAGTTACCTTGATTAACGGTATATTTTATTTTTGTACCTGCTTGCTGTTGTTCTAAAACTTTAATAATGCTTGCCGAGCGTTTGCGTTGTAATTCAAAGTTTTTCACCGAGTCGCCCTCCATAGACGAGTAAGCAGTTATTTTTATTTCCTGAATAATAAACTTGGGCTCGTTTAAGCTATCAATGATGGGCGAAATATCATTTTGTTTGTATTCAAACTTGTTACGCTCAAAAGGAATATTCCAACTTAATGTTTTAACTTCAATAAATGGCTCAGGAGTTTTAGCAGTTTGGGTATCTAAAAGCAGTGGCAAATCCTCGAAAGCAACAGGGGTAAAGTATGGCTTTAAACGGTTAAGCTTGTCGTAGAAATCGTATACCTCACATTTTACTTTTTCATCACAATATTTTACTACCTTAATACCAATTTCAAAATTCTCTGAGAATCCTTCTGGTAATTTATCAATGGTTAAATCACCTTTGGCGATTAATCCACTTAATTTAACAGGCTTTAATCCAATTTGTAAGCCTGCTTGGGACGCAGCCCCCACAGATATATTGTATGAGGTATTACAAGGAAATTGAGATTTTTCTATGATGTAAATTAACAACCTATCGTTATTATCAGCAATTAGCTTTGTGGTATTTCGATCATCACTAATAAAGTATTTTTTAAAATCTTCGCGCAGGTAAAGTTTTTTATCTTTAATATAAAATCCCTTATCAATGTCAACCTTGCTAAACAATTCTTTTAAATCATCGTATGCATTACAAACAGTTCCTTCATCACATTTTCCAAACACACAATTAATGCGGCAACCTGTTCTTCTCATCCACCAATGAAGGCCATGTGTATTTACTTTATAATTTTTGTCTAGTTCCTTACTGTGCGCAGACGTATTGTTGATGATGTTAATATCACCCATAATTAAGCAGAAATAAACCTTATTACTAATAGGATCAAAAGAACCTCTCAGACCTGCACAGTATAGATCTGGTCGAGTATATAATTTTTTAAAGCTAGTTTTATCTAATTTTTTAATCAACTTGGCAAGTAATTCGTTTGTACCATAATCAATGCCACGGCTATTCTTCACTACCTCACTAAAAATAATTTCTTGTGGTATTCCATCTTTTATACCTCCAAAAAAGGTTACTCGCAAGGCAGCAGTACTTTTCTTTATTTCTTTTTGCGTATTGGTTTCTGCTTTTACTAATGTACAATAATTTGCTTGGTCTTGAGCGGAGTTTTCCATCACCTCGGTTAATACCAAGTCTTCTGTACCAGAAGCTACACGTTGGGTATTTATATGATTGAATATTGCGCTATTTAACGAATCGATATCAACGTCTTGCGCTTTAAGCGAAAATCCAATAAAAAGCACAAAAAGTGCGAGTAAAGGTTTAGTGATGCAGGTTTTCAATAAGGTTGAAATTTGGTACAATATACAAATTGTAATGAATTGATAAATAAATCTATCCGATTTTAATACAATATGTGTATGGTAAGATATACACTACACTTGTTCTTAAATGAATTTAGCTAAATTTGTACCTAATTATTAAGTATATATAAACATGATAAATGACGTGTTAAAAGCCCTAAACATTTTAGATGTTAACAACGGTACTTCTACCGGACAAAGCCATTTTAGTTCTGATGGTGCGCCTATTAAAGCGATATATTCGCCTGTTGATGGTGCCTTGATTGGCAAGGTAAAATACACCACCCATGCAGAATACGAACAAGTAATAACTACAGCTGCAGAAGCATTTAAAACATGGAGAACAATACCCGCTCCTAAACGTGGTGAAATTGTCCGCCAATATGGAAATTTGTTGCGTGAATATAAAGAACCTTTAGGTAAATTAGTTAGTTACGAGATGGGTAAAAGCTACCAAGAAGGTTTAGGCGAGGTTCAAGAAATGATAGATATTTGTGACTTTGCAGTTGGAATTTCACGTCAGTTGTATGGCTTAACTATGCATAGTGAGCGACCTAACCACCGCATGTACGAGCAATGGCATCCATTAGGAATTGTTGGTATTATTTCGGCATTTAATTTTCCTGTTGCAGTATGGAGCTGGAATAGCATGCTTGCTGTAGTTTGTGGAGATGTGTGTGTTTGGAAGCCATCAGAAAAAACCCCATTAAGTGCTATTGCTTGCCAAAACTTAATGGCTCAGGTACTTAAATCTAATAACCTCCCTGAAGGTATTTTTTGCTTAATTAATGGCGATTATCAGGTGGGTGAGTTAATGAGCAAAGATGAGCGTATACCATTAATTTCTGCAACAGGTTCTACCCGTATGGGCAAAATTGTTGGACAAACTGTTGGTGCTCGTTTGGGTAAAAGTTTATTAGAGTTGGGTGGAAATAATTCCATTATTTTATCGCAACATGCTAATTTAGATATTGCCATTCGTGCCGTTGTATTTGGTGCTGTTGGTACCGCAGGCCAACGTTGTACAAGTACTCGCAGGTTAATTATGCACAGTAGCATATACGATAAATTTAAGGACACCGTTGTTAAAGCCTACTCGCAATTAACCATTGGCGACCCTTTAAATCCTAAAAACCTAGTTGGTCCGCTAATTGATAAGGACGCTGTTAATGCCTATTTAAACGCTATTGAAAAAGCGAAACATGAGGGGGGAAAAGTACTCTGTGGTGCAGCGGTTTTAACCGGTGCTGGTTACGAAAGTGGTTGTTATGTGAAACCAACTGTCATTGAGGCTGAGAACCATTTTGAAATTGTTCAACATGAAACCTTTGCTCCAATTTTATACCTGATTAAATATAATACCATTGATGAAGCCATTGCACTTCAAAATGGGGTTCGTCAAGGTTTAAGTTCATCAATTTTTACAGATAACCTGCAAGAGGCTGAAGCGTTTTTAAGTGCTGCCGGCAGCGATTGTGGCATTGCCAATGTAAATATTGGAACCAGTGGTGCTGAAATTGGCGGTGCATTTGGTGGCGAAAAAGAAACAGGTGGCGGACGTGAAAGCGGGAGTGATAGCTGGAAGGCATATATGCGCAGGCAGACCAACACCATTAATTATGGTAAAGAACTGCCTTTGGCTCAAGGAATAGCGTTCAATATTTAACCAGATTAATTAAAAGAAGATTTACCTAAGCGAATAATTTGGAGATAATTCTGGCAAGTATTTTGTATTTGAATAAACAACAATGTTATTTTTATGAGAAAATTTGTATTAACAGCTGGTTTATTTTTTGGAGTAGCCATTGCTCAAAACCCGTTTATGGAGTTGAGTATACCTATTGAAAAGAAATATGAAATTTACAAAAGAACAAATACTGCGTTTACCTATGGCGAAAAGCTAAAGTACAAAGTGTATTATGGCCTGATTAATGGCGGAATAGCCGATTTTGAAGTGGCTAATAAACCTGCTAAAGTAAATAATCGCAATGCTTATTATATTAAGGTTTTTGGTAAATCAACTGGCATGGTTGATATGATGTTTAAGGTAAAGGACCAATTTGAGTCTTATATGGATGAAGAGGCTTTAATACCTTGGAAAGCTACTAAAAATGTGCGTGAAGGTGGATATAAGGCTATTGATTTGGTATTGTTTGACCACGAAAATGGAATTGCAAATAGCAGTATAAAAGGTAAATTAGAAATTGGAGACCGCACACAGGACGTTGCTTCGGCTATTTACTTTGCCCGTTCAACGGACATGACCAATGCTAAACCAGGGGATGTTTTTCCTATTAACTTTTATATGGATGGGAAAAACTATCCGTTACGTTTTAAGTATGTAGGTAAAGAAATTTTAAAAACTGATTTAGGAACCTTCCGAACATTAAAAGTAAAGCCACAATTGTTGGAAGGCCGTTTGTTTAAAGATACTGATGCGCTAACCTTATGGGTAACCGATGATGAAAACAAATTACCTATACGTGCTGAAAGCGAAATATTTGTAGGTTCTATTAAAATGGACTTATCTGATTTCAGTGGTCTAAAAAACCCATTTACTGCAAAAATTAAATAATGTTTCTATACACAAATTTACTAACCACGGTGCTTAAGGGCGCGGTGGTTTTTTGTTTTAAAAAGTTAGCCATTTAACTATAAAATCAATCCGATAGGCTCAATGTGATTAAGACTAGATCTCCTTGTAGTTTTTATATTCAAATAAACGTTTAGAAGTAAGTTTCTCAAACCAATACAAGAATCCTTCTTTTAATGAAAACTTCTTCTGGTTAATATCCCATGTAAATACCCAATTCATATGATCTAAACGTTCTTGCATGATGGCAGGTTGAGTGCCCTCAAATCGTTTTAATGAGTCGATGGTTTTATAATCATATTCATTTGCATTGGCCACGTTTTGTTGCACATAATCATCGCTATGCCAAAGTTTGTTAAAACTCTCTTGTTTGGCCTGCTGAAATCGTGGGTCGCGTACCCAACCATAATGGTAAATTTGCGCATTAATAGGTTTAACTTGTAGCTTTTGGCCAGCTTTTCTAAATCCTTGTGCATCTTTATAGCTGCGTATGCTTTTATCGTTTTTTATGATGCGTATTTCTTTGCGGTACCAAGTACGCGAGTCGCCCACATAATCAAAGCTGCCGTAAAAATGGGTATAGCCAAACAATAAACCCTCCACCTCTTTTCTATCTTTGTATTTAGTACAACCATCTAAAACGGTTTGGTGGTATTTTTCATGCACCACTTCATCACCTTGCAGGTAAAAACACCAATCAAAATGATCTCCAATGGCATCAAACGACTTATTGGTTTCAACCGCTAAAACTTGTCCGCCTTGGCGTAAGCTATCATCCCAAATGGTTTCAATGATTTTAATTTTTGGCGAGCCAATACTTTTGATTAATTCCAATGTGCCATCATCACTATTACCAACAGCCACTATATATTCATCTACTATAGGCAAAATGCTTTTAATAGACTCTAAAATAGGGTAATCAAACTTAATGGCATTGCGTACCATAGTAAATCCGCAAATTGTTGGCTTGCTCATGCCGCAAATATGCAGGTTGATTTGTAAACGGGGAAATTTATGTTTTGTATAGTATTCACTAACGCTACATAATTAAGTTGATCATCAAGGATATTGTATGTGTTAAATTATGTTATCAATCATTTTTTCCTTCTTTAGAAATAATCTAAATTCGCACATCAAACCATAATAACACCAAGTTGAAACTATCCGAATTAAAGTTTAACCAAATAGCTATAGTTATTGCAGTGCAAGGCCAAGAGCTTAGTTTAAAGTTATTTGAAATGGGCTTATTACCAGGTGAAGAAGTTGAACTTGAAAATATTGCTCCTTTTGGCGATCCTATTGCCATTAGGGTTGGCGAGTATAAAATGTGTTTGCGTTTAAGTGATGCAGATTGTATTGATATAAAAGTGAAATAATTATTGTGAAGCAGGAAATAACAGTTGCGTTAGCCGGTAACCCTAATAGTGGTAAAACCAGTTTGTTTAACGCCTTAACGGGCTTAAACCATAAAGTAAGTAATTTTCCGGGCACTACAGTTGAGAAGAAAATTGGCTATTGTAAGTTAAATACGGAAACAAGGGCACAAATTATTGATTTGCCTGGCACATATAGCCTATACCCAAAATCGGCTGACGAGTTAGTTACCTATGATATATTGCGCAATAAGGCCGAAACAAATTTCCCTGATCTAGTATTGTTTATAGCCGATGCCAGTAACCTTAAGCGTAATTTACTGTTGCTAACGCAAGTAGCAGATTTAGGCGTACCTGTAATTTTAGCTTTAAATATGGTTGATTTAGCCGAGCGTAAAGGTGTTTTTTACGAGTTGGATATATTGGCTAAAGAGCTTGGCATTCCTGTTGTTTCTATTAACGCAAGAAATAAAGAGGGGATATTAAAAATTAAAAATTTGTTGCTTGACGAAAGCAAACACAAAAAAGTAACCTACTTTAATATCAATCAAGTTGACCAAAACTTATTGAATGAGATAGGTGAAATTACAGATAAAAAAAATCCTTATGCTGCTTTACAATATGCCATCAATGCAGGGGTTTATTTAAACAATCAGGCCAAACAGATTAATGCGGCTTTCGAAAAGTATCATTTTAACCCCAAGCAGTTTCAAGAGTTAGAGATTTTACAACGTTATAAAGTGATTGATGATGCAGTGCGATTAAGTCGTAGGCAAAAAACAAATCATGTAATTAAAAACATCACTCAAAAGGCCGATGCAATTTTAACCCATCGCATATGGGGATTGGTCATATTTTTAAGTTTACTTTTTTTTGTTTTTCAAGCCATCTTCTCTTGGAGTGCCTATCCAATGGATTGGGTTGAAATGGGATTTGCTTGGTTAAATGCAACCATAGAAGATTCTTTGCCAGATGGTGTGCTTAACGATTTATTGGTTCATGGTGTAGTGGCAGGTTTAAGTGGAGTAATTATTTTCTTACCACAAATTATTATACTATTTGCATTTATTACTGTGCTCGAAGATGTTGGTTATATGGCACGTGTAGGCTTTATTATGGATAGGATTATGCGGCCATTCGGTATGAATGGTAAAAGTATAGTTCCGCTTATTGGTGGTATGGCTTGTGCTGTTCCAAGTATAATGGCAAGCCGTAGTATCGAGAATAAAAAAGAACGATTAATAACCATATTGGTAACACCATTAATGAGTTGTTCGGCACGCTTGCCAGTTTATACTTTATTAATTGGAATGCTGGTTCCTGAAACAGCTAAATGGGGTCCATTTAATGTGCATGGTGTGGTTTTAATGGCCATGTATTTACTTGGATTTATTGCAGCCTTGGCAAGTGCTGCGGTGTTTAAGTTGTTTGTTAAATCAGAAGGAACAGCTTATTTTATGATGGAATTGCCAAGTTATAAATTACCTGTTTGGTATAACTTACTTATTACCTTATACGAAAAAGGGAGTGCATTTGTGGTTGGTGCGGGTAAAATTATTGTGGCTGTATCTGTTATATTATGGGCATTTGCTTCTTTTGGTCCGCGCGGCAATATGCGCGCAATTGACGAAAAGTATGCGACCCTTGCAATGAGTGCTGATGCTACTATGAGCAGTGAAGAACTAGCTGCACAAAAAAGTGCCGAACGTTTGCAAGCAAGCTATGCGGGTGAGTTTGGAAAGTGGATTGAACCTGCAATTAAACCACTTGGTTTTGATTGGAAAATGGGCATTGCCTTATTAACTTCCTTAGCTGCTAGAGAAGTTTTTGTTGGTACTATGAGTACCATTTATAGTGTGGGTGGAATTGCAGAGGGCGAAGACTTAAACTCTATTAAACACAAAATGTTAGCAGAAAAAAATGAAAAAGGTGAACCGCTTTATTCAGTAGCTACGATACTCTCGTTAATGGTTTTTTACGCATTTGCTATGCAATGTATGAGTACCTTATCTATTGTAAAATCCGAAACACAATCGTGGAAGTGGCCTATTGTACAATTCGTTTACATGACAGCCTTAGCTTATGTTAGTAGTTTAATTGTATTTAATATATTTAGTTAAATAAAAAGATTCTATGCTTATTCTTTTCATTATTGTGGGTTTAATTGGTGCTACCCTAATAAACACAAGTGGTTGGAACTACTATAACTTTACTCATCCTAATAAGAAATTATTCTTTAGTGAATAGCTTTCTGATTCAAGCAGTGTTTTGACAAAAATGAAATCGGGGATATCGTTTTTTGTTTTTGTTACAACACAATACCCCGAGCAGAAAAACTACGTAATGCCATTAACAAACAAACCATAGGTATTTATGCCATGGTAGTTGCTGCTTTTTAACAAGGCACTTTTTAAAGTAATTTATTTACGTTGTTGCAAACGCTTGTTTAGTTTGTAGCATAACCATGCCGAACCACTTCCTATCAAAGCCCCAGCTAAAACATCGCTTGGGTAATGCACCCCGAACCGTAAACGAGAATAAGACGCTGAAGATGCCCATAAATAAGCCGGTGCAGCCACATACCATTTAGGATATACAATGGTAACAGAGGTAGCCAATGCAAAAGCGGTAGATGTGTGCCCAGATGGAAACGAATAACTATCTTCTGGTGTGATGTGTTTAACGTCAGGATAGGTAACAAAGGGTCTTTCCCGTTGTATGCTATATTTAAGTATTCCGGTTACTGCCGATGAAATAATTAATGTACCACCAATAATAATTGCTCTTTGTTTATTGGCACTATCTTTTTTTAAAAGATGCAAACAGCTAACAACTGTGGGCACGGCAAAAGCCAATGGAAATACGCTATTGGTAATGGTTTTAAACATTGGATCTGCTGATGCATTGTGGTTGCTGTTTAAATTACGTAAGAGTTGGATATCGGCTTGCTGAGAAATTACTCGAATAGGTAAAAAACAAACGATAAAACCAATTAAAAGTAGTTTTGGTGTAATGGCTTTTTGCACATGACGAATGTAATAAATTATTATGTGGCAAAACCAATTGTGTGGAGTAAATACTAAACAATACATTCATCGCTATGCCCAACTTACCGTAACTGATAAATTGTAACAGGAGTTTAATGATTTTTGTAAAATTAAGATACATCGATAAACCTGAACTTGATGAGTTGTTTACTTTTTTAAACAAGCAAAAATGGTTAAGAATTTAATATCCTGACGGCACAGCTTAAGTGTATTTTTATTTGCCACAATATTCAAAGGTATACAATGTATTGTGCTTATTATCGGTTATCAGGCCACAATATTCATCCTAGATGCAGTGTGTCGATCACTTTATCCTAAAACTTATCAAATTTGTTTAATTATCATTTTATTCAACTTGTTTAATTAAGTTTAAATATATAGTGTTAATATTCAATGAAATACGATTTAAATTCAAATATATTTTAGTTTTTTTCATCGAATATTAGAATTTTATTTCGTTTTTTAATTTAAAATATATCTTCGAATAATATAAATTTTTAAAGTAACATTAATATAACGTAATTATAATTATCATATGAATCAACACTACAAACTAAAATTGACAAGGCTTTTAAGTGCCTTTTCATTGTTGGTCTTCTTTGCAACATCCGCTGTTGCTCAAGTATCATCAACCTATTCGTTTACAAGTACATCAGGTACGTACACGCCCATTACTGGCGGTACTGTTCTATCAGCTTCGCTTATTGAGGATGATGTCAGTTATGCACTTCAACCTATTGGCTTTAACTTTAATTACAACGGCCAAGTTTTTACAACAGTGGGGGTGCAGTCAAATGGACATGTAACTTTAGGTGCATTAGCAACTAATTCATACCCCACAATTTTATCACTCACCCCCAATACCATAAGTGCATTCAATGGCGATTTGCAAGGGAAGGGTCTTGCCACAAGTAATGTAAGGATTCAAACCATAGGCACAGCTCCAAATAGGGTATGTGTAATACAATGGAGCGATTTTTCAAGGTATGTTAATACAACCTATCCAAATGATATATTTAACTTCCAAATTAGGCTTAATGAAAATGGCCCAGTTCAAGTTGTTTATGGCTCACAATTTTCATATAACTCTACTGGAGCTGCTGGCTGGACAACTGGCGTAGGTATCAATGGTGCTACTGTAACCGATTTTAATGCACGCACCGGAACATCTTTTGCTACTTCGTTAGGTGCTACTGCTAATACTCAAGGTATAACAGGTTCTAGTACAAACGTACCTACCGTAGGTTTAACTTACACCTGGCAGCAAGCACCCATGACTTACGATTCTACAACTACTTTCCAAATTGCAAATGGTGTTCCTACCGGAGCCACCAACCAAGCTATTCTAAATGTAAAAGTTTATACGCAAGGGGGATTAAATCCTTTAAATGTTTCTTCAATTACGTTTAATACTAATGGTAGCACCAGTGCTGCTAATATTGCAAATGCAAGGGTTTTTTATACAGCGACCAACGCGAATTATAATACAAACACGCAATTCGGTACGGTGGTTGCTAATCCTAATGGTACTTTTACCATTAATGGTACTCAACCATTGGTAACCGGTACAAATAATTTTTGGCTTGCTTATGATATTGCCACGAACGCAGTTGCTGCAAATGTTGTTGATGCTGAATGCACTTCTATTACCGTTGCTGGTTCACCTTCAACACCAATAGTTACTGCCCCAGCTGGAAGCCGTGAAATAAAAGCACCTTTAAACGGATTGTACACAGTTGGTGCAACGGGTACTTTTCCAACTTTAACTGCCGCTGTTAATGAAGCCAATTCATTAGGAATTATAGGACCTGTTACTTTTTCACTAATAGATGCGGAATACAGCACTACAACAGGCGAAGTTTTCCCAATTGTACTTTCTAATGTTCCTGGTTCTGGTAGCCCAAATAGAAGCATTACCATTCGTCCAGCAATTGGTAATACACCAATTATTACAGGTTCTAATGCAAATGCCTTAATTATTGTTGATCATACTAAGTATGTATATATAGATGGTAGAGATGTTCCAATTTCAACCACCAAAGGGCTAACATTACAAAATACATCGGTGGGTCCAAATACATCTGTTGTTTTATATCAAAATGATGCAATTGGTGCAGTTTTAACGTACACAGAAATCAGAAGTGTAAACAGCCAAACATCATTATTTGCTCTTCCTGTTTTTGGCGCGGTAACCATTGCTGGTTCCAATCGCCCGGTTCCATTTGGTAACGATAGCATCAGAATATCAAACAACTACTTTACCTATTCAGGAACAGGAACGTATAACTTAGGTATTGTGAGTAATGGGCAATCTTTAATTGCTCAAAACAACAACATTACTATTGATAGTAATGATTTTAATGGTTGTCGTTTATCTGCAATCCACATATCTGGTAACAATACTGGTAACGGAGACAACTTTAGAATTAGAAGCAACAACATTTATGATACGTTAGTAACTTCGACAACTAACGCCATGGTTTTTATCAACTTTGTACCTGGTACAGCATCAAACAATAACTTTATTGGTTATAATAATATTGGTGGTAATGCGCCTCTTGCAGCAGCAGGTAACAATAAGTGGGTTTTTAATGCGTCAAGTTCGGGCTCATTTACAGGTATAAGAACCTCTGTTGGTACCAACACGGGTGTAACAGTTAGAAGTAATAGAATAAGTAACCTAGAGTTTCTTAATACCTTTTCTTTCTCTGCATTTAATGGTATAAATGGACAAACGGGTTACCATATTATTGACAGTAACACCATTGGTAGTGAACTTGATTATAACAACATTAGAATTGGTTTCACCACTACCCATAGTGGTATATCAATAAGTTTCCCTGCGCAAGATTATTTTGTAAGGGCCAATAAAATAGCAAACATTCATGCTTTTACGGCCAGTACCAGTGTTTTCTTACGCGGTATTAATTACGGTGGTAATAACAACACGGTATTCATAGAAAATAATGTTGTAAAGTCTCTTTACACCAATTCAACATCTACGGGCACACTTACAGGAAGCTCACTCATTGGTGTTTTAGTAACGGGTAGTTCAAATGCGCAGTTTGTGCGCAATAACCAAATTGGTGGTTCAAATCCCGAAGATTCTTTATCTTGTTATAACGTTTCAGGCGGTAGAACAGTTGGTATCGCATTTTCTAGTGGTGTAAACACGGTTGAGAACAATAATATTTCAAACCTAATTTCTAGAAGTACAACCGCAACGAGTGGAAGTACTTCATCTCAAGTAATTGGTATTGCGGCAAGTTCGTTTACTGCGGGTGGTGTTGTAAGAAATAATACCATTAACAACTTAAGGAGCTTTGGTGTTGCATCAACAGGAATGTCTGGGATATTGGCAAGTTCTGGTGCTACCACCATTGTGGGTAACACACTATACGACTTCTTGTCGTTTAGTAACAATACCCTTACAACTAACAATGCTGCAATTGTTGGTATAAATGTGGTGGCATCTAATTTGTTTAATGTACAATTCAATACCATGTATGATTTTAAAGCGGTAACTTCAGCAGGAACCGCTATAGTAGGTATTGCATCTGCAAGTGCAACACAAAATGTCATCACCAATAATACCATCAGAAATTTACGATCAAATAGTAATGGATCTTCTGCTTTAACAGGTATATTTTATGGTGCAGGTGGATTAAACCAAATTATTGATCATAATACCATTCATTCACTTGTTTCATATAACACAACGGCCAGTGCAATAGGTATTACGGGTATTAATATGCAGGTTTCGCCTAATCTTATTGGTAATTCTTCAAGTTTATCAAGAAACGTTGTTCATAGTTTTAATTTTGATAATGTATCAGCAACTTCAATAAACTCTTTAGGTATTGTGGTTTCTGGTAATATACTTGTGGCCAACAACGTTGTTCGCATGGGCAGAGATACAGCAGGATTAAGAAACGAACGTGCAGGTAGTTATGTTGGTATACGCATACCAAGTTTATTTAATTTCCCAGAAACGCGTATATATAATAACAATATACTTGTTGATGCAAGTCCTAATGCAGGAGCTGGAATCAGCTGTGCAATAGAAGTACAAGGAGTGAACAGTGTACCAGGGTTTGTAGATGTCAAGAACAACATCGCTGTAAATACATCAGAAAATTTAGGAACAGCAACTGGAACTCATTTTGTAGTTTCTGTGCCTGCCGCATACACAACCAACCTTCGTATGGGTTACAATTTGTACGAAAGTGGTTCTTCTGCTAACTCGTTTTTAGGAAGAAGAGGAATTGTTAACCACAATACAATGGCCGCATTAAAAGCGTATTTCTTAGTTGATGGTACTTCGGGTGCAACAACAATACCATTTGTAAATCGCACAGGTGATTTTTCTGCACTTAATTTACATTTAACATCTCCAAACCCTGCCGAGGCTGGCGGTGATCCTGCTGTTGCTGCTTTCGTAACAACAGACATGGACAGTGCCATTCGCTCTGGTTTAACACCAATAGATATTGGCGCGGATGCGGGTAACTTTACTTTATCTACAGATGTGATTGCTCCAGAAATTACTTATACAAGATTAACCAATGGTCCTTCACTAAATCGCACCGTAACGGCAACTATTTATGATCGTTATGGTGTTAACCTAATTGACAGTGTTCCGCGTATTTATTTTAATAAAAATAATGGAACATGGTTCTCGCTTCCGGGCACATTAACAGGTGGAAATCGAACCAATGGAACTTGGCAGTTTCCTATTAATGGCTCATTAATGGGTGGTGTTGCAGTAAATGACGTAATCAGATATTTTGTTGCAGCAAGAGATACTTTAGGTAACAACTTAAATACAGAGCCAATGTACGGATCTGGTCCTTTAGGTGCTTTAACCGTATTGCCTGCTGCTCCTGCTCAATATACCATAACGGATCCTATTGCAACAACAATTACTGTAGGCCCATCGGGTACTTATCCTGATTTAACAGGAGCTACCGGAGCTTTTGCTGCTATTAATAACAGCATATTACAAGGGAACACTACAATTGTAATTACTGGCAATGTAACAGAGCCTGGAACAGTAGAGTTACTTCAGTGGAACGAGTCTGGTGTTGGAGGTTATACGCTAACTATTCGTCCTGCTGTTGCAACCCCGGCTATATTATCGGGTGCTATTTCAAATACTAATGGTTTAATCAGATTTAATAACATTAGCAGATTAAACTTATTGGGTTTTGCCAATGGAGGTTCTGTTAACGATACTTTGTTAACCATACGTTCTAGTTCTACTTTAACACCAGCTATAGGATTTATTAATGGTGGATCGGCAGATAGTATTAGAGGTGTAATATTTGAAAGTCGCACAACATTAAACGGTGTTGTATTCTTTAGTAGTTCGCTAAACTCAAATGGAGGACCAATACTAAACAACATTACCTTTAGAAATAACTTGGTTCGTCAAGATATGACGTCTGCTACATTATCTCTTCCAAGTACTGCCATATTAATTACAGGTACATCGCCTAATTTTAATGCTAATATTAATATCGCAAACAATGTAATTTATAATTTTACTTCAACAGGCATAAACGCTACTACTGCAAATGGAGGTAATTACACTATAACAGGTAATAGTTTCTTTTATGATGCAACAGCAACAGCAGGTACGCATACCTTTATTACAATGACCCCTGGTTCGACTAGTAACGGCAATGTGATTAGCAACAACTGGATGGGAGGTAGAGCAAGGTTTGCTGGTGGTTCAAGATTAGTTTATACTGGTGGTTTTACGGGTATAACTGCATTTACAGGATTAACAACGGGTACCATTATTAATAACAATGTTATTGCGAATTTAACTGCTGCTTCATCGTTCACAGGGATAAACGTTGCAGGTAGCGCAACATACACGGTTAATGGTAACAGAATTGGTAGTGTTGATTCGTTAACTTCTATTATCGCAAATGGCGCCTTCCGTTTCCAAGGTATAAATAGTACGGCATCTGGAGATGTAACATTTACTTCTGATACTGTTGTTAATATTTACCATATTAATACTACTGCTTCTGCAGGTATAGTTGGTATTAATGTTGGTAGTGGTTTCAGTAACGTAACCAACATCAGCAATAACCACATTCGTGGTTTATTTGTTAATGCGCCAAACACAAGTATTACAACAACTTCTTCTGTTATTGGTATTTGTTTAACATCTGGTAGTTTGTTGCAAACGGTTTCTAACAATGTTGTTCAAACCATTAGAAATATAAACAATACATCTGCACATTCTGTTTACGGTATTTTAGTAACCAGTGGTGCTAATGTGATCACTAACAATACGGTATACGGTTTGCTATCGCGCACAACAAGCGTTCAAACTAACTCTACGCTAAATCCATTTGTTGGTATTGCACTAACATCGACTAACAGTGCAACGCACACTATTGCAAATAACATGGTAGATAGCATGTTCTACATTGGTACAAGTGCTACCCAAGTTATAGGTATCATGGCAACACCTCCAGGTTCTTTTGTTACAGCTGTGATGAATTGTAACAACAATACCGTAAGAAACATCAATAGTTCGTCATCATCTACTTTGATAAATGCATCGGCAGCCATTGTTGGTATTCATTACAACAATGCTAACACAACAGGTACATTTAATGTGAATTTTATCGGTAACCGCGTTAGTGTGTTAAACCACATTGGTACTTCAGGATCTCCAAGTATTATTGGCATGTTGCTATCTAATAGTGCTGCTTTAGCTGGTAATACAAGTACAGCGAATGCAAACTTTATACATAGTTTCCGTTCAGATGCCTTAACAGGTACACCAGTATTTACAGGTATATTAAACTTAGCCGGTTTTATGACTTATTCGAATAATATGATTCGTTTAGGTATCGACAGTGCGGGTGTTTTAATGGATAAATCGCGCGAGTTAAACGGTATTACGCAATTTACGGGAACTCAAAGTAGGTATTACCACAATACCATTTATTTAAATGGTGCACCTACCGTTGGTGTTGCTAATACAACTGGTTTCAGGGCAGCTTCATCCATTTTAACTGGTCAACAAAACGACTTTAGAAATAACATTGTTGTGAACCGTGTAACTAACTCGGGAACCGCAACAGGTATTAATTTTGGTGTTCAAATTCAAGACTCATTGCGCCACACTTTAAATTACAATTTGTATCACACACCTGCTAATTACACAGGTAGAATAACTGTTTCAAATACATATTACCTGCAATTAGAAGATTCGATTCATAGTTGGAAAGCTGTTACTGGCTTAGATATGACAAGTGCTAGTGGCGATCCAATATTTACAGCTGATGCTGATGGTGTTGCTGATGTTGCTAGTTTAACAGTTGCCAATACAAATAATATCGAGAAAAGTGGTGATCCAAGCTTATCCGTAGCTAACGATTTCTTTGGTAGTATTCGTGCAAACAACTCGCCAAATGATGTTGGAGCTCACGCGGGTAACTTTAACCTTGGAACAGATTTGTTCCCACCAGCAATATCTTTTACAAACTTTAATAATACAGGAAATACCACAACAACAAGGGCGCTTACTAATGTTGTTATAACAGATAACAATGGAGTTCCTACATCAGGTGTTAATCGTCCGCAACTGTTATACAGTAAAGATGGTACCAATTGGTTTGTTGCTTCTGCTACCAACATTACTGGTCCATCAACAACATTAACGGCATCTTTTAACCTTGATCAATTGCAATTGGCACCATTAACCATAAGCGATTCTGTGTTCTACTATGTATTGGCACAAGACAATGCTGGAAATACCATTTCAAACGCTCCGTTTGCAGTTGCATCTGGTGTGGGTATTGCTAATATTTCAAATCATCCAGCACGTCCTGCATACTACAAATTCTTACCAGTTATTCCGGCTAACTCAGTATTTAATATAGGTAACGGGCAACCATACCCAACATTAACAGGTACTGGAGGTTTCTTTGAGTTTATTAATACAAGGACTTTAGCAGGTAACATTACCGCTGAGATTACCTCTGATGTTATTGAGCCAGGTGTAGTTGGTTTAAATGCATTTGCAGAAGATGGTACAGGTGGTTATAACTTAATTATTCGCCCATCTGCAGGTACAACTGTGGTAAGAACTTTAGAGGGAAACACGATAAATCCACTTGTTGTATTAAATGGAACTTCACGTGTTAAGTTTTTAGGTATACCAACAAATGGCGCTGCAAACCAACGTTTAGTAAGATTAAGAAACAATGGTGTTGGAGCGGTAGTTCAAATGCAGAATGGTGCTTTCGGAAATAGGTTTCATAACTTATTGATAGAAGGTGGTCAGAATGCGTTTACTACTGGGGCAGTAACTTTCATAACCAATAGTGGAACAGTTCCTTGTACGTTTGATACAATAAGTGGTTGCGCGGTTGGTAACAATACCACCTTAGCCTTTCCTAACGGTATACCAGCTTTCTCTATATACTCGCAGGGTATACCAGGTGTGTTTAACGCAAGAAATGTAATCATGGATAATGAGGTATTTAACTTCAGTAATTCTGGGTTTGTTATAGACCAACAAAATGGCGACAATTGGGTGATAACAGGTAACAGTTTTTATAACAACTTACCAATATCGTTAAACACCAACCAGTTTGTTTGTTTAAACATTGTTCCTGGTGTTAATGGAAGTGGTTACATTATCACTAATAACTTCATGGGAGGAACAGCTGCCAGTGCAGGCGGTACTCCTTGGACTCATACCGGAGCTACAGCATTCCTTGGTGTACGTTACTCTGGTGGTACCAATGGAACTGCAATTATTAGAAACAATGTTGTACGTAATTTCAACTTTAATATTCCTGCATTTAATACTTTCACGGGTATAACAGTGTTGGCCGGTAACGCCACTATTGGTGGTACCATTGCGCAAGGTAATATCATTGGTAGTACAACTTCTACCAACAGCATTATCCATAATGGTTTTAGTGGTGGAACAGGAATAAATTTTTCTGCCGCAGCTGATGGTATTATATCAGGAAATACAGTTTCGGGTATTGTTATCGGAAGTGCTTCTCAAACTGGATCTTTTACAGGTATAAATGTAACCAATGGTCGCTTGTTAGGTTTCGAAAACAATACAGTTGGTAGTACAACACTTGCAAATGCGGTTACTTATTTAGGTTCTGGTCAAGCAACTGGTATCTTATTAGGTTTACCATCAACTTTTGCAGCAAGCTTTAGTGCATCTTCAAATACGGTTTCAAACATTACCGCCTCTGGTACACAATCAAATATTTCATTACGTGGTATCGCGTTCCAAGGTTCTGCTGTACCAACTATTGCTAACAATACGGTTAGTAACCTAACATCTTCATCAGCTAGTATTGCAACAACGTTTACAAGTGCTGTTGTGGGTATCATCATGCAAGGTGGTTCATCAACCCAAGGTTTTGTAAATAACAATACGGTAAATGGAATTAGAGCTGTTAATAGTTCTGCTCCAACCAATGCTACAGGTATACTTATTACATCAGGACAAAGTTTGTCTTTAAATGCAAATCGCATTTTTGATATCACCAATGCATCAACCGCTGTTTCATCAAATCCTGCTTCTACAGCAAGTGGTATACAAGTGGGTGGTGGTTCTACTAATTGCTTCATCACAAATAACCAAATTAGTTTAGGCGCTAGTCAAACAACCAATACCCAGTTTGGTGGTATTTGGGTAACAGTTAGTAACTCAGCTTTTGTAACCAATGTATTTAATAACAGTATTGTTATCAGTGGAGCTTCGGCATCTGGTGCTAATAATTCGTATGCTTTGGTTCGTGGAAACAACACGGGTAGCTCTATATTTAC